>NZ_JAMYKW010000042.1:0-47582 GCF_040317555.1 Mesorhizobium sp. M1406
CGGTCGGGTGGGCCGGTTTTGGTTTATATCTGCCTGGTTGAGGTGCTTTTTGCCCGCAAACCCCTCACGTCGCCGGCCCTGGACACCGCGCACAACTCGCCGGCGCCGGCCGGCGCGGGGGCCGGCCTTTTCTTATGCAAAGCGTGGCTGAAGACCAATGCCTATCGGCCGGTGCGGACGGTCGACAGGCAGACGGGCGGGAGCGCTTAACCGAGATTTCCGCGATCGCGGAATTGCGAGAACGCCCGTCGACAGACCCAGCATGGCGGCAAGCTGTTCGCGGCGAGCCCGCGCATCTCGCGGCTTTTGGGCGTTTGCTTGCTGAGCTTCTTTTCCATTTCACCGAAAGACACAACCCGTTGAAGCCAGGCCTGCGGAACATCGGCTTTTCAAAACCTCGTTCATCCGTTTCGACGGACCCTGATTGACGGCGGCTGTGGTGCTTTTTGGTTCTCGCCATGACCTTTTGCTACCCCTGGTGCAGCAATTCGCCGCTGTCGATCATGCGCAGGTTCATGTCGGCGGGGGTCTTGATGAGCAGTTGGGCATTGAGAACATGCAGGTCACGCGGCTCGGTGCAGGCCAGCCAGGCGCGAAGCTTGTAAAGACCGGGGTGAAGATCGGCGCCAAAGATGAAGGAGACGCTTTTTTGCTCTCTGGCCGGCATCGGAATTTCACCATGCTGGGAGCCGATCGAGCGATCTTCGAGCCACAGCGAGGCTATGCAGCCGGCATTGACAAAAACGTTGGATCCGGTGGTGGCGCGGTATTCGACGGCGAGTTGCGTGCGGCCGGGTTCTGCGACCTTCAGCCAGCCCTGGAGTTCGACTGAGGTGAGGCCGGTGTAGAGCACACCTTTGCGCGACAGTTCATTGAGGGGAATGGCGCCGCCGATATAGACAAAGCTGCCGACGCTGTCGGCAGGGATCTCTGGAAGATCGTCTTTTTTGGCCGGCGCAACCCGGGCGATGGCGAGCGCGCCCCGCTGGTAACCTTGGCTGGCACCGGCTTCGGAGGAAGCCTGCTTCTTCGCGCCATCGTTTCCGGTGGCGGGCAAGCTGCCGTTGCTCTTTGCCGACGCACCGTCCTGTCCGGGGATGCCGAGATGCTCGATAATTCGATCGAGTTTTTGCTCGATGCGGTCCAATTGCTGCTGGTTTGCCTGCTGGTCTTGCGCCAAGGCAAAGCCGGAGCCCTCAACGAAACTCAACGCTGCGATTGCAATGCCGAGCGCCAGCCTGCCCACGCTTTTTCTTTGCATCATGGGGATGATCCTTCCTACGGTACGGTTCCAAAATCGTCGTGCGGCGCGGGCGCCACCTTTATTCCTTGCAGCGGCCGGCCTGGAGCGACAGCAGGCGTATGGTCTTGAGCCGGCTCCGAGGTTGATCCAGGCGCGGGCGGTTGGGTCCGCGACCCTGCGGCTGTAGATGCATTGCCCTGTTCGAATTTTTCCGAAGTCGACGTCGGCGTGCCGGCGTTCTTTCCAGCGCCGGCAACGGGGCCGTCGCGATTGCCGGCGACATCCCGAACAATACTAATAGCCAGAAAGATCAAAGCCAGAACGGCGGCGATCGTGGCATAGCGGAACAGCGGATCGCGCCGGAACAGGGCGGGAACAAGTTGGAGCCAGCGCACAGCGTGGCTCGCACAGATGAGAGGAGGGTTTGAGCCGTCATGTAGTTGATCCCTGCCGCTCGTGTGATGCTATCGCCGCCGCAATGTCACCTGGCTCGATGGTCATGATGGCGTCGCGGCCAGCACTGCCGATGCCGTGGGTAGCAAGACGCATGGCTTGCGCCTCGCGCGTGCTTTCCCAAAGCGTGCGGATTGCGCGGGCATTGCCGAAATCGTCTCCACGCTCTGGTTGGATGCGGACGCAGGCAAGGTTAGCCGAGTTCTCGGCCGGGGCGTCGAGCACAAAGCCTTCACGGTTGGCGAGGTTGCGAAAAATCCCCGCCAGCTCTTCAGCCGAATAGTCCTCGAACATTATTGTCCTGGTGAAGCGGGAGCGCAGGCCGGGATTTGCTTCGAGGAAGCGGCGCATTTCACCGGTATAGCCGGCGGCGATGACACACAATCGATCCCGATGATCCTCCATCAGCTTCAGCAGCGTGTCGATCGCCTCGCGGCCAAAATCGTTATTTTGGCCCTCGGGGGCCAATGCATATGCTTCGTCAACGAACAGCACGCCGTCGAGCGACGCCTCGACCGCCTCCCGTGTCTTGATTGCGGTCTGTCCGATATAGCCGGCGACAAGCTGGCTGCGGTCGACCTCGACGACATGGCCGGATCTGAGCAGGCCGAGTGCGAAAAGAATCTCGCCCATAAGACGCGCCGCCGTTGTTTTTCCGGTCCCTGGATTGCCGAGGAAGATCAGGTGCAGGCTTGGGGGTGCGGCGTTGATGCCGTGGCGCCGACGTTCCTGCTCGGCCTGCAGCACCGCGACCAGCTTCTTGACCTCATCCTTGACGGAGCGCCACCCGGTCATGGCGTCGAGTTCGGCCAGCACGTCATCGAGCGGCCGATGTCTTGCTGCACGGATCGGCAGAGCCGGTTTCCGTTCAACGCCTGCTTGCGCGTCCCATTCACCCTTCGAGAATTTCGGCGATACCGGCACGCCATGCTTTGCAGCATGCGCCAGCCGCCAGCCCATGACGATAACCGCGACGATAAGAATGACGCCGGAATAGGTTTCCAGCAGGGCGAGCACGACGATCAGGACGGCAAGGCCAGGGATAATCGGGGCCAGAATGCGCTGCATCTCTTGCCGCCTCAACCCGACGCGGCTTGGGGCGCGAAACGGTTCCGCTCGACCTTGGCGACCATTTCCGGCCTGCGGAAATAAATCGCTCTGCCGCAGCGCAACGGCTTTCGGCCCTGGACGAAGACGAACTGCTCGTCGGCTCTGGCATCGGCAAGAATTTCGGAGACGGTCGCCAACCGTCTGCCACGCTCGGAGCGCTGTTCCGAGGCGCCGGTCGAGGCGGTGCCGATCTCGAGCGGCTTTGCGCTTTTTCCCCGGTTTTTTGTCTCGGAGTTCAGCACGACGCCATGTTCGCCCAGCGCTTCGGAGACAGCGCGGGCCTGTTCGAGCGAGCCGATCGCGGCGTAGGATCGCCAGGAAGCGCTTTCGAACCAGGCGCTCTTGCCGCCATCGCCCCATTGTTCGCGCAGCTGGCCTTCGGACTGATAGAGCATGACCAGCGTAATGCCGTATTTGCGGCCGGCATCGCGGGCGCGGGCCAGTGAGGTCATGTAACCGAGGCGGGCGACCTCATCGAGTAGGAAGACGATACGCCCGCCCGGCAAGACGCCGTCGGCCTCATAGACGGCATTGAGCAGGGATCCGACAACGACACGGGCGAGCGCCGGCGTCGATTCCAGCACCTTCATCGGGATGTTGATAAAGAGGTCGAGCTTGCCGGCGACCAGATCAGCAGTGCGAAAACTGTTACCCGACACCAGTTTTGCGTAGGCGGGATTGGCGAGCCATTCGGTTTGCTCGCTCATGTTGCCGTAGACGCCGGAGAACGTCTCGGCGACCAGCCCCATCAACTGGCCTGCGAGATGGCGGGCGCGATGCGAGGAGGAGTGTTCAAAAATGCGTGCTAGCTCGTTCCGCATTTTTGCCTCCGGCAAGGCGAGCCGTTGCGCCAGAGTGACGAGATTGCGTTTGTCGTCGGACAGATTTTTGTCGAAGACGATGTCGGAAAGCAGGGTCTCGACGATGGCCTTGCCACGGCCCTCGAAGAAGGCCTTGCCCGAGGCGCCGTGCGGCGCATCACGGGTGGCGGTGTGTTTCTCGCCGCAGATCCAGTCGACGACCGAGCGGATGTCGCCATCGATGAGCGGCGAACTTTTTGTCAGCCAGTCGAGCGCGTTGAAGGCTCCGCTGCCCGTCATCGGATCAATTGAGATGACACGCCGGCCCATCGCCGTGCGTGCGCCCGTCAGCATCGGCGCCAGCTCGGAGGAGGGATCGAGGGTGACAATTGAGGCGCGCCAGGTGAGCAGCGTCGGCACGCAGACGGAGACGGTTTTGTAGGCGCCCGAACCGGCGAAGACGAGGCCGTGGGTGCCGCCCCAGGAGAGATCAAAGGTGAGTAAAGGCGACTTGCCACCCTTGCCCCATGTTTTTGGATCGCGCGGATCAAACTTTTGTCCGCGCCGGGCCGGCGCATCCTGATCGACGCGGTAGGCTTCGCCGATGACGACGCCGCAGCGCGGATTGGCTGTCGACTTGGCCGAACCACCGAACAGGTTTTGTGACTCGCGAATGTCCATCCAGTCCGCGTGGCCAAAGATGTCAGAGGAGGCACGCTCAACCGGCTTGACGCTTTGGGCGTGCAGCGATTTTCCCATCAGCATCCTGACGCCGGCCGTGGTCGCGAGAAAGCCGACAACCCCGGCATAAAAGATGGCCATGTCGGCTGCGTTCAAAATGGCGGACCAGGCAAAGTCTGATCGGTAGCCGAGCAGTCGTGTCGCTTCCGGCCAGACGGTGAAAACCGTTGCCGCGGCCATGCCCAACACGCCGGCGATGGCAGTGAGGGGCAGCACCATGCCGGATCGACGCAGCAGCAGAGCCGCCGCCATTGTAATGGCCGGCCCGAGTAGCGCGATCGATGGCCATGCCGCGTAACCAAGTCTGTAAATCACCGATGCCGGCGACAGACCCGTGCGATGCCAGTCGAGCAAGGCGCCGCCCCACAGAGCATGCGCGTAGCGCCAGGCCGGGTACCAGATGACGAGCGGCAGGATGGCGAAGGTTGCCTTGAACAGTGTCTTGACGAGATCATAGGACAGCCGCCCGAACATTTTTTTGGCTCCTCGGCGTCGGCGCTATGAGCGTTCAGACTTCCTGCCGCGATCCGGCTCCCGATTGGACGGCGCGGTGGAATGAACGCGGTGTAGGGTGCCGTTCTGCTCCGCGGCCAATGCTGCGACGGCGTCGTGTTCCGCCAGTCCTTCCCAGTGCTGCATGACTTTGTTCCAGCGCAGGCCGGCGCCGCGCAGGCGGGTCGCGAATGGGGTCGGCAGCGGAGCGGGGAAGGTGAGGGTCAACGGTTCGTTTGTTGCGCCATTGCCGATTGTTTCTCCAGCGAGCGCGGTTTTGCCAGCCTTGATCCACTCGGTAATTTTTGCGCTGTTGCCCGCGTCATTGGCAAGCGACAACAAGCCACCATAAAGGGCCGCTTCCTCTAGGTCCAATAATCCGGCCCGTTCGACGAGGGTTCCGGCTTCAACGAGGCGGCGGGTGCGCTGCTTGCGTTCGTCCGCCTTGAGTTTTGCTTCCTGCTCGGCGAGTTTCGCCCGCTGCTGTTCCAAGCGGCTCATGCGTTCGGCAAGCGAGGTGCGGGCCATGACGAGAATCTCCGTCTTTTCTCCGTCCGCCAAGCCCGAGGGGACTTTGCCAGCCGTGGCGCGTCTCTTCAACCCCCTTTTGTATATGCCGGCGGATGCAACCAGGACCTTCGGCGTGTTCCGCCGCTATGGGGTCTGCCACATCGCCAATTGATTGTCGATTCACGGTCGGTGGATTATTGCAGACGCCAATTGATTGTCGATTCACGGTCGGTGGATTATTGCAGACGCAATATGCATTCTTCGAATGCTTGCTTGCGGCGGCGCGCTGGTGATGGCATTCTGCGGCAATGGCCATCGCTTTCGCACGTGCCCGATACATCTCACGCTCCGACGGCGGCAGCGCGGTGCGCTCGGCCGCCTATAACGGCCGCGAGGCAATCAAGGCGCAGCGCACCGGCGAGGTGTTTTACTTCAAGCACCGCGAGGCGCCTGAGCATCATGAGGTGCTGTTGCCGGAAGGCGCGCCGTCAGAGCTGGCGTCGAGCGATGCGCTATGGAACGCGGCCGAGGCCATGGAAAAGCGCAAGGACGCGCAACTGGCGCGGGAACTCGTCTTGGCGTTGCCGGCCAATCAAGAGCTTGATCACGACGACCGGGTGGAGCTGGCGCGGTCGTTTGCGCAGGAACATTTTGTCTCGAAGGGGCTGGCGGTGCAGCTTGACGTCCATGCGCCGCATGGGGCGGAGAGCGAGGGCGAGCGGGCCAATTATCATGCGCATTTGTTGATCACGACGCGGCGGCTGGGCGAGGGCGGGTTTGCGGCGAAGAAGGCGCGCGATCTCGATCCGGTGATCAAGCGGGGCGGGGGACGGGCGATCGTGGCGGAGGGCGAAGCGTGGGGCGCGCTGTGGCGCGATCATCAGAACCGCTATTTTGCCGAACAGGGGCTTTCGATCCGGGTGGATGCGACCAGCGCGGTGCCACAGGAACACATCGGACCGATCCGCATGCGCACGCCGGGCGCGGAGGTCAATGTGCGGGCCGAGCATATCAGGCGGGCGAACGAAGAAGCGGCGCGCGATCCTGAACATGTGCTCACAGTGCTCACGCGCAACCAGGCGAGTTTTTCCGAGTACGATCTCGACCGGCATCTGAAAAAGCACATTCGCGATGAGGGCGAACGGGCGGAGGTTAAGGGCAAAGTGCTCGGGCGTGACGATGTGCTCGCGCTGCATGACCGGGATACAGGCGAGAGTGCAGGACGCTGGACAACGCGGGCGGTGCGCGACCAGGAGGTTTTGGCGCTTGCCGATGCACGGCGCGTGGCCGGAGGGTCCCATCGCGATGTCGGGGCAAGGGCGCGCGAGCGGCTCGTGTCCGTGCAGGAATTGCGGCCGGATCAGTTGTCTGCGTTCGATCATGCGACGGGGTCCGGGGGGCTAAAAATAATTGAGGGGCGTGCCGGGACGGGAAAGAGTTTTGCGCTTGGTTCGATCCGCGATGCGCATGAAGCGGCCGGCTATCGCGTGGTCGGCCTCGCGCCGACCAACGCGGTGGCGCAGACGATGAAGGAGGACGGGTTTGCTCGATCATCGACCGTTCATGCCGAACTGTTCCGATTGAAGAACGGCCGCGCGCAGTGGGACCATCGTACGCTGGTTGTTGTCGACGAGGCAGCGATGATGGACGCCAAGGTGACCGGCGAGTTGTTGCGGGAAGCGCGGCTTTCGGGCGCCAAGGTTGTGCTGGCCGGCGACGACCGGCAGCTCGGCTCGATCGAGCGCGGCGGGCTGTTCACAGAGCTGAAGAAGGAGCACGGATCGTCCGAGATCACCCAGGTCACGCGTCAGAAGGTCGACTGGCAGAGAGAGGCGGCGCGCGATCTTTCGGACGGTCGCTTCGAAGACGCGCTGCGAGCCTTCGCGCGAAACAAGGCGGTGGTGTGGACGTCGAAGCAGGATGAATTGCGAGAAAAACTGGTCGAGCGGTGGGCCAGGGATGCTGCTTCGAATCCGTCGGCATCGCGGTTCGTGTTCGCCTACACCAACAAGGATGTCGATGCGCTGAACAAGGATCTGCGCGCGGTGCGTCGCGAGCGTGGTGAGTTCGGTGAGGATTCTGTGTTTACGACCAAGCACGGCGAGGCTGCATTCGCTGTCGGCGACCGGGTGCAGTTCACGGATACGCTGAAGGGCGCCGGCATCTACAACGGCAATGCCGGCGTGATCACCAGCATTGACCGGAACTTTGGCCGCATCAGTGTCTCGCTCGATGCAGCTGCGGGCCGGGAGGGCAGGAAGGTCGAATGGTATGCTTCGGAGTTCAATGGCTTCCGGCACGGTTATGCCGGCACGATCTACAAGGGCCAGGGCAAGACGCTTGACCACACCTATCTCATGCACACGCATCACTGGCGCGCCGCCTCGAGCTATGTCGCGCTGACTAGGCAGCGTGAGAGCGCGACGATCTTCGTAGCGACGCAGACCGCCCGGGATTTGCGGCAGCTCGCCCGGCAGATCGGTCGCAACGAGATCAAGTCGGCGTCAGTGGCTTATGCAACACGCGACGAGTTCAGCGCGGAACAACGGGCGAAGCTGGACGAGGAACGGGCGGCGGAGAACGCCCGGCCAGTGTCGCAAGTTGGGAAAGCTCACCAAAGCAGGGAACAAGAGGAGCAGCCGATGGCTTCAGTTGTTGAAGAAGCACGGGTGGACATGCGTCAGGCTGATCCGCGCACACCGGAGATGCAGTCCGGCGCCATTGCCAAGGACGCGGAGGGCCAGCGTCGGCCTGAGCATCGAGGCGGGACGCCTGAGCCCGTCGTGGCGCAGAAGTCAAAAGAGGCAGGAGGCAGCGATCGTCCCGGGTCAGCCGATGATCGGGTCGTAGCAAGCGGAACCGAAGATCGGCAGGCTGTTCCAAATGGCAGAAATGAAGAGCGGTCGCGCAGCACCGCAGCCGGCCGGCCAGCGGACGTCAGGGTACTGATAGCTGCGTTCCAGGATGTGGCTGCTGGTGGCGTGCGCCGCGACAGCCTTGGGCGATCGATCGACGAAAAAAGCATCGCCGCTGCTGTCAGTCGCGATGCGGATGTACAGCGCGAGCGCGAGGCTCGCTCAATCTATCTGGAGACCGCCTACCGTGATCCGAAATCGGCGGCGCAGCGTCTCGACGAGATCATTGCTCGAGACGGTCCGACAAGTGCTGCACAACGGATATCGGCGGACACCAGCTTGGTCGGCGAGCTGCGAGGCAGGGAAGGGTTCTTCGCCGGTGCCAGGGCGCGGGAAGAGCGGACCGCCGCTGAACAGGCTGCCGCCGCGATTGGCCCGAACATTGTCCGGACCGCCGAGTTCGAGAACCGAGCCGAACGATCCTATCGCACCCAGGTCGAAAAGCAGCTCAAGGCTGACGCGGTTGAGGTGAGAGATGTTTCTGATCGGGCGAAAGCTGCCCTGGAAAAAATTGCAATGGCCAAGGATGATCGCGAGCGGGCCGAAGCCTTCAAGGCGGTGTCAGCCGATCAGGAGGTCAGACGGGAGATCGCCACCTTCAAGAAATCGATTGAAGTCCGTTTCGGTGAAGACGGCGCACGCGAAATCGCTCGTGCGACAGCCTCGGGCAAATCGTTTGAACATCCATCCGTGCGGAAATCCGATCAGGTCAGGTTGGGTGAGGCCGCGGCTCTCTATTCCGCAGCCCGATCGGGTGAAGTCGCGTCCAGACAAGAGGCCGAAACTGAACGTCTTGCAGCGCGCGAATCTCAGTCGACACGGCTGAAGCAGTAGGGAAGCGCCGTGGGGCCGGCTGCGTTATCCCGTCGGCGTCGCAGGCCGCGGCGAATGACTACTCTTTAAGCAAGGTGGTCGTTCATTGTCACAAATGGGCCCGGTACAGTTCAGAGCTGCAGATCAGCATTCGGGGAGTTGCCAAAGATGCTCTTGTACTCTCGGCCGAACTGAGAGGGCTGAGGTCGCGCCATGCACCTTCAGGAGCCGGGCGACCTCGGCCGGCTTGAAATCGTCGTTGACGAGCTGTCGCGCATGCGCGACCTGGTTGGGGGAGGGACCGAACCACATCCCGCGCGCCCTGGCCGCGATCCGGCGCGGAGCCATCAAATAGCTCAAACTTCGCTAAAGTCGTAGCGAAACCCGCGAACCTCCCAAAGCTCTGACAGGGTCGGGGTTTCTTTCAAAAAACGAAGAACCTTCCGAGCCGCGATCAAATTGAAGGGGAACATTCCAATAGATGAGTGCCCACAATTCAGCCGCACGACCTCAGGTGGAAGATTGCACTTCGCCAGCAACTCAATGAGACGCTCAGAGCCTCCTGGGCGCGCAACCGTATCGTCCTTACCGAGCAAGAACATCAAATCCAGACGAGGACGTGTAAGGCCGAAAAGATGCTTCTCTAAATCGATGAGACCCCAAGCGGTTCTTAGCCCTTCCAGTGACATGGACGATTCAATACGACCACGTAAGGCCGTCATGGTCTCCGCAGTCCAGACGAGATCAGCAGGGCTTCCCGGCGATACCATGAGAACCGCCTTATCAACCTTCTGCTCTTGGGCAGCAACGAGACCCGCAACAGTGCCACCCAAACACATCCCTACAACCGAGATTTTCTGATACCCCTGACTATAAAGCCAACGAACAATCTTACGACCATCTAGGACAGCCTGTCTCATCGACTGGACGGTGCGCCCTAAATTCGCGTTGAAAAGTTTTTCCTCCGAATAGTCATTCGAAGCTCGCCCAAAATGATACGGAAGTGTAGCTTCAATAACCGTTATGCCCTTTCTAGCGAAGTATTTGGAAAATCGCGGATACCGGTTCCGAGCATACCAATGATGAAACACAACAAGCGCATGTTGTTTAAATCCACTGTCGGTAACAACGCATTCGAACGTATTGTTCGCCTGATCTTCAGTTGAAATATCAGATTGGAAGATAACACTATCCGATTCTTCCCTTAACGGAACAGCTGGAAATATCGTCGCGAAAAACATCTCGCCCTTGGAAATTTCATTGAAGACCAATGCGTCAGAGCCATCGCGAGAAAATGGAATCGCCTTATCATGAATACGCCTCTGGCGTTCTAATGATCTCAGAACGTGCTTACGATCATAACGGCGCGCTAGATAACGGAACATTTTCTCTCCTTTCTTGCAGGTCGGAAACCTATCATCATAAAACCAATGCTGAAGTCCCGCCGTACTTCATTCACTCGACAAAGGCGGCTGGCCATCCCTCCACACTATTTAGCGCCCGATAAAGGGTTGCTCGATGCACCTTCAGGAGCCGTGCAACCTCAGTCACTGGCTTGTCTTGGGCGATGAGCTGACGGGCGTGCGTGACCTGGTCGGCCGATAGGGCAGGGGAAGGACCGAACCGCACTCCACGTGCCCTGGCCGCGATCCTGCCCGCTGGTGCGCTCCACGATCAAGGATCGCTCGAAATCCGCAACGCCGGCGAACACGGTCAACACCATGCGGCCGGCCGGCGTCGTCGTGTCGGCCCATGGCTCGGCCAAAGATCGCAAGCCGGCCTCGGCCTCGCTGATCCGCTCGGCAATATCGAGAAGGTCGCGCGTCGATCGGGCGAGGCGGTCTAGCCTGGTGACCGTCACCACGTCGCCGGGGCGCAAATGGTCGAGGAGCTTCACAAGCTCGGGCCTGTCTCGCTTTCCCCCGGAAACCTTTTCCTCAAAGAGGCGAATGCAGCCGGCCGCGCCAAGCGCCGCGTGCTGCTGGTCGAGGTCCTGGCCCTGGGTGTAGACCCGGGCATAGCCAATCATCATCGTGGCGGGTTTCCTCGCAAGTTATGTCGCAAGGACAATTACCACTTGCGACAAAGACATGCGACACAAAAACCCCCTGATTTTCAGGGGACGGCCGATCTGTCGCAGGTTTTAGGAATTATGCGAGGTAGCAACGATCTGCCTAAGAAGTTGCGCGAAATGGTTGGAACCAAGACGTCCACCCCCCCCTTGTGCACATCTATAATTTGGGCAACGACCAAATTATAGATGGGCATCACTGCTAGCCCTTGTCCCCGATCCCAACGCGAATAAGCATCCGCCCCGAACGGACCACCAGACGGTGCAATCCACCATAGATAGCCATATCTTGATCCATGAGACTGGAACAACCTGCTTTTCGAGCCACTGGCCACCATTGAGGAACAACAAGCCGAAGCGCGCGAGATCGCAAGCAGACAGGCGAAATGTATGTGCCCGATGGTCTGACGATGAAACTTGGCGTGGATCCTCGGCCATTTTTTCGGCCTCGATGCTCGGCCGCTGCGCCTGGCGTCGGCCCGAGTTTGCTCGTGCGTCGACTCCCTGTCCGGACGTAGCTCGATCTCGCTCCGGACGCCCATTTGCTCCGCAATCCCGCGCCGCTCAGAAGCGTTCAGAGTCTTCCGTCCAGTTTTATCGGGCGGTGAGGTGATGGTTGGTAATATCGATCCGTCGTATCGAGACTTAGAGTAAGAGTGACCGCCAGAACACTTGATCTAGTTCCTCTAGGTGATTGCTCGAAGACTCGAAACGCGAGCTATTCATACTTTGAATAGTGGAGAAATATTAACTTACACTGGTGAAAGTCGCATAATCTATCTTATGGAACTCGATTTTATATCGACATATCAATAACTTGGCCCCTGGTTATAGCGTGTGACAAGCCCGTCTTTAGGGGTGCTTTACGGCGAGATTCGGCGAAATGGTCCATCTGGGTTCTCCTAGTTGCAGGGTTTCAGTCAAACCGTCCGGAGGCGAGTGGATCGCTTGCCGGAAAGGTCTCCAGGAGACCCTCGCCCAGGCGTTCATTCTCGCGCGGGCACGGCTCGTATAACCCGGCGCGCTTCTTGACGTCGCCGGGCAGCAGACCTTTGTAGCCCGCAACAGCGTCCTCAGTCGATTTTTGATCGACCATCTTGGCACGATTGTCTCTCCTCTTCCGGTTGACGGCGTTTGATCCGCATCTGAGCGCGGTCACGAGAAATCGGCCGCGCATGCCCTCTCCGTATTGCACGATCCGGCCACTCCGGCGAACGGCACTCAATTCATTAAGCGTTCGTCCCAGGCCCGAAATCTACAATAACCTCAGCGTCGGCAGGTGCTCAGATCTGCTTCCCCCGGTTGGTGGGCGGCCGTCCTGAAGGATGACCCGCATAGAATAGGAGGCAGACAGATGACGAACTCCAAAAATGCGATAGAGCGCGAGGTGATCGAGTCCAAAGTGGATTTTGACACCGTCGTGGAACGAATTTTTGAGAGAATTGGACGAACGGATCGGTTGTCGTTGGAAGAGATTCTCGCCGAAAAAGACTTTCTTCGGTTTTCAGAGCGGATCAAGTCGACGATCGGATCGTCTGGCTTAATGGAGTTCGCGACTTATGACCTGGGCGACGCGCTCGGCAAGGATGGGAACCCCGCAGCCTATAGAATAATCAGGATCGTCGCTGGCAACCCGCTTATCATGCGTCAGATGGTTGCTGCGGTTCCACATGCGGGCTCATATGCCCCCGTGACGATCTTGATTTACGAGGAGGGCGGCTTAGTGAAGCTGGCCTATGATCGAATGGAAAGCTGCCTGCAGAGTTATTCATCCGAGCCGGCCCTCGAAGTCGCGCGAGCGCTCGATCAGAAGGTTTTGAATATCCTCGTCGAGGCGGCTTCGTGACGTCTTGGGGAAAGCTGGCCGGGCGGAAAGTACCGATAGATACAATTTTTCCCCTCGGGTATTTGACATGGTTCGCCCAGTTTCGATCGCGAACTGGAGAACGCAATGGAGCAACCTACAACATATCTCGCATGCCAGGCCGTCTCGCCTGGAAAACTGGAGTTCGTGCGCAAGGAACTCCGCAATCCGCCGGCCGGCTTTGTCCGTGTCAAGGTTGAGGCCTGCGGCGTGTGTCACTCGGACGGCGCAACCGTCGAAGGTGCCTTCCCCATCCAGTGGCCGCGCGTGCCGGGCCACGAAGTTGTCGGAAAAATCGATGTGGTCGGCGACGGCGTCGAAGGCTGGCAGTCCGGACAGCGCGTTGGCGTGGGCTTCCTGGGTGGGAGCTGCGGCCACTGCTCACAGTGCCGTTCGGGCCATCTCGTTAATTGCGAGAACCAAGAGTTCACCGGCATTCAACTGGATGGCGGCTACGCGGAATATATGATTGCAAAGGAGACAGGCCTCGTCCTCATTCCCGACGACCTCTCCAATGTAGAGGCCGCACCGCTCCTTTGCGCGGGCCTCACCACATTCAGCGCTCTGCGCAATTCGAATGCACGGCCTGGTGATCGGGTCGCGATCTTTGGTATCGGTGGCCTCGGTCATCTTGCGGTCCAATATGCACGTCGCATGGGGTATGAGGTGGTTGCGATCGGAAGAAGTGAAGCCGTCGGCGCCTTGGCCATGAGGCTTGGCGCACACCACTACATCGACTCGTCGAAGCGCAATGTCGCAGAGGCGCTCCTTGAGCTCGGCGGGGCTGATCTTGTGCTCGCCACGGCATCAGGCGGCGCGGCTGCAAAGGATACAATCAAGGCAATTCGTCCCCGCGGTCAGATTATCGTGCTCGGGGCCACGCCGGAGCCGGTCGAGGTTCCCACCAACGTGCTTCTGTTCGGAAGCAGATCGATCCAAGGCGCCCTGACGGGCGATCCGGGCACGAGCGAAACGACGTTGAAGTTCAGCGCGCTCCAGGGCGTCAATGCAATCATCGAAGAGATGCCGCTCGCAAGCGCGATCGACGCCTACGCGAAGATGATGGCCGGTCAGGCGAAGTTCCGCATCGTCCTGACGATGTGATTCTTTGCATCTGCCGGCGGATATTCCCTCGGCAAACGTATGTAGGCGACGCCGCCGATTCATCCCGCCGGCGTCGCCTCTTTCTATCGTCCGATGCCCTCTCACGTGCGAGTGAGTACCGCTGTCGAGCCGCAGGTAGCGGATCGTACAATCGCGTCCCGATCACGCACCGTATTTTCGAAATCGAGCGCTCATGGTCGTGGGCAATTAGCCATCTTCAACAGTTGGGGCACTTTGATGAGTGAGAAGGATCCAGAGGGCATCGTTCGATATGACGCGCCGGCGGGCGGGTGGGGTGCCTTGAAGGCCCTTGCTCGCACGTTGAAAGAGCAGCAGGTGGTATTTAGCGGCGTTCACGCTCTCTTGCGGGCCAATCAGCCAGATGGCTTCGATTGCCCCGGCTGCGCTTGGCCCGATCCCAACCACACCTCGGCATTCGAGTTTTGCGAAAATGGGGCGAAGGCGATAACGTGGGAATCCACGAAAAAGCGAGCCGATCCCGGGTTTTTCGCAAGTCACACGGTTTCCGAGCTGTGGACCTGGACAGATCACAAGCTTGAAGATGCGGGCCGTCTCACGAGCCCGATGCTATACGATGCCACAACCGACCATTTTGTCCCGATCGCCTGGGACGATGCGTTGAGCCGTATCGGAGCGTCCCTGCGAGGCCTCTCCGATCCCAATCAGGCAGAATTCTACACCTCCGGACGTGCGTCAAACGAGGCGGCTTTCCTCTACCAGACCTTCGTGCGAGCCTATGGGACGAACAACTTTCCCGACTGTTCGAACATGTGCCATGAGGCGACGTCGGTTGGGCTCCCCAAGTCCATCGGCGTCGGTAAAGGGACGGTGGAACTGAGTGACTTCGACGAATGCGACCTGATCATCAGCATCGGTCACAATCCGGGTACCAATCACCCGAGGATAATGACAACGCTGCATGATTGCTCCCGCAGGGGGGTTCCCATCCTGGTGTTCAATCCGTTGAAGGAGCGCGCGCTTGAGCGGTTTGCCGCGCCCCAGAACCCCGTTGAGATGGTGACCCTAACGTCGACCCCGATTGCTTCGGCTTACCACCAAGTGAAGGCCGGCGGCGATCTAGCTTTGCTGAAGGGTATCATCAAGCTCGTTGTCGAGCGGGACGAGGCAGATCTCGCCGCCGGTGGAGACGGACATCTCGACCGAGATTTCATCTTGATCCATACCTCAGGCATCGATGAGCTTCGCAGCGACGCCGCGTCCACAGAATGGAATCAGATTTGCCGCAAGTCTGGCATCGCCAAGGAAGCGTTTGAATCGATCGCCGATGCTTATATACAAAGCAAACGGGTTATTATTTGTTATGGCATGGGCATTACCCAGCATGCAACCGGGACCGAAGTTGTCCAGCAGCTGGCAAATCTCCTTATGCTGCGCGGCAATATCGGCAAACCAGGCGCTGGGATATGTCCGCTACGAGGTCACTCGAACGTGCAGGGTGATCGGACGGTGGGCATCACCGAGATCCCGAACAAAGACCTCATCGACGGGATGGAGCGCGCCTTCGGATTCCGGCCGCCGTCCGCCAGGGGCCATAATGCGGTTGAGAGCATCGAAGCAATCATAGCCGGCGCCTCGAAGGCGCTCGTCTGTCTAGGCGGAAACCTTGCCGTCGCCATGTCCGATCCCGAAAGGACGTTCGCGGCCATGCGCAAGCTTGATCTCGCTGTCCACTTGGCAACAAAGCCGAACAGGTCACATCTCCTCACCGCTAAAACCACAATCATCCTCCCTGTGCTTGGGCGGACCGATCAGGATATGCAAATTTCCGGACCGCAGTCGGTCACCGTTGAAGACTCCATGTCGATGGTTCATGCCTCCCGAGGCTTCTTGAAACCGCCGACGGACACGCTGATGTCGGAGCCGGCGATCATTGCGGCAATAGCAAAAGCGACATTGGGAGACAGGTACGGAATTCCGTGGGACGAGCTGGTCGGAAATTACGACCGGATTCGGGACAAGATCGAAATCGTCTTTCCGGACTTTCGGGACTTCAACCGTCGCGTCAGGAAGCCTGGCGGCTTTCGGCTCAGCATTCCGGCAGCCAAGAGAGTTTGGAAGACGTCGAACGGGAAAGCAAACTTCCTCGTCGCAAAAGGACTGGAAGAGGATCGCCGTATGACCGGTCCCGATAGTCTCGTGATGACGACGATCCGCAGCCACGGACAGTACAACACCACGGTCTACAATCTGGACGATCGCTATCGCGGTGTCTTCGGGCGCAGAGATGTCGTATTCATGAGCCGGGACGACATGACGGCCCGTGGACTTGCACAGGGTGACCAGGTCGACGTAATTGGCATAGACCACGATCCGGCTGCACCGAGAAGGGTTGTGAGCGGCTTCATTGCCATCGAGTACGACATCCCGACCGGATCAGTTGCCGGCTATTATCCCGAAATGAACCGGATCATCGCTCTTTCGGACTTTGACGCCCAGTCTGGTACGCCTGCCTATAAGGGCGCTCCGGTGACGGTCGAAAAAGCTGCTCTTTTTGTCGACGTCGCCTGTCGGGGTTAAAGCCGTGACTTTATCAAACGCAGCCGGGGCACATTCCTGATTTCCCTTTCACGGAGCAGACGAACATGTACGACGATACAGTCATTAGCTTTGCGCAGGCTGGCGCCCATAAGGTTGACTTGGTCAGAAGTAGGCTCCTAGCGTTCCTCGTGGGCTCGATGATGGCCGGGGTTTACATCGGATTCGGCGATCTTCTCATGTTCACGGCCGGCGCACATGTCGATCCGGCTTGGGCGCATCTCGTCATGGGGATCGTGTTTTCGTCTGGCCTGACCATCGTCGTTTTCGCCGGTTCGGAACTTTTCACAGGGACTGCGATGTACATGCCGCTGGCGGTGTTGACCGGCAAAGCAAGGATATCCGATGTGTTGCTTGTCTGGGTGGCATCGTGGTGCGGCAACCTGGTCGGTGCTATTTTGCTCGCCTCGCTCCTCTACGCGGCAGGCGGTGGTGTGATACTGGGTGATGGACGATCTCTGTTCTTTTCGGTCGTCGAGGGCAAGCTCTCGGCAGGTTCTGCAGAACTGGTTGCGAAGGGCGTCTTGTGCAACTGGTTGGTCTGCCTGGCGATATGGATGGCAGGTCGCACCGAGAACGCTGCCGCCAAGATTATGCTGATCTTCTGGCCCATCACGATCTTCGTCGCTGCTGGCTTCGAGCACTCCGTTGCGAACATGTTTGCGTTCTCGATGGCGCTTCTTGGCCCTCGCCCTGATTCCCTGTCGCTGATGGCGGCTGCGCATAACTTGCTCTGCGTAACCGTGGGCAATCTGCTCGGGGGCTCGATCTTCATGGCTTTCGGCTACTGGATCCAGTTCAACGGCAGCCGACACGTCTCGTTCGAGCCGGCACCCGCAACGCTTATACCGCGCGAAGAAGGCAGTCCGCGATGATCGGATCGAGATAACCTCCACTCCCGCGTTGCTAACCGCGCGTATGGCGGCCAAGGATGCGCCCCGCCCCCGTCGGCGATCATGCCGCAAGTGGCTCTCCGAGCAGCCGACAATCCATCCCCCATGCAAGCGCCTCGTCGCCAAGGTTGCCTTTGGCAGCAAGTCCCTATTCGGCATAGCGCGTTGTCGCCGACGATTCGCCATTGCTAAATATGTATGCGAACGCCGCATCGCGGAATGCGGAAGTGGGACAGAACCTGTTCTCCACGGCCGACGAACGCTCGGCGCATCCCTCCCGGAGCGAGTCCAAAGGCCCATCGACGCTCCGGCGTCACCGTTTCTTAGACCGGCTGTGGCTGCTCTCAAGTTCAGGCGGGCTCCATCCTCGTGCCACCGCTTCCTCGAAGGCATCTCTGTCGCCCAACATTGCGTTGGAGATGATCTTTCCGATATCGTTGAAGCCGGCGATAAAGTCCGGATTGTCGGCGACCGGCGTCACGCCATCGAAAAGCGGCGCCATCTTACCCAAGCCGGCAAGATCTTCCCTGACGAACAGCTGTTTTCTTTTCTCGACTTCGTAGGGGTGCATGCCCAAAAACTGGAGCGCATTCCCGGCTGTGTCGACCGAGCTCGCGAAGACCTCCCTCACGATCTGATCGGCGCCCGCGTGCTCCAGCCGGTAATGATGAAGACGATCATAGGCACGAACAATGATCTTGAGCCGCGTGTTTGCCCGGCGTGCATGTTCGACTATCTCTACCGCGCGATCGGTGTCGTCGATGGCGACAACCAGCAACTTCGCGTTTCCGACACCGGCAGATTCCAGCAGATCCGGTCGACCGGCATCTCCGAAAAAAGACTGAATTCCGAACTTGCGCAGGTTGTCCACGACGTCTGCTCGAAAATCGAGAACCACTGGCTTGTAGCCGTTAGCAAGCAGCATTCTGGTAATGATCTGCCCAAAGCGTCCCAGGCCCGCGACAATGATGGTCCCCTCGTCGGGATGATCTGTGGGTCGCTTGGCGATGTCCCTTCGATCCAGCAAAACCACCAGGCGATCGAAGACGATGAACAGACCTGGCGTGAGGATCATGCCAAGTGCGATGATGAGGACCGCGACCGATGAAAGCGATGACGTGAGCAGACCAGCCTGCTCGCCGATAGACAGGAGCACAAAGCCGAACTCGCCGGCCTGGGCCAGGCCGAGGGCAAGCAACCATCCGGCCGAAGACCTTAATCGAAACAACCAGGCCAGGGGCAAAAGCACTGCGATCTTAACGACAATCAACAGGCCCGCAGCCCCTAGGATGAATGGCCAGCTTTCGAACAGCACCCGGAGCTCGATCTTGGCACCGATCGTCATGAAAAACAGGCCGAGCAGGAGACCTTTGAACGGTTCAATGTCGTTTTCCAACTCGTGCTTGAACTCGCTGTTTGCGAGCACGACGCCGGCCAAGAAAGCCCCGAGAGCCGGGGAAAGTCCGACTGACATCATCAATACGGCAATCCCAACAACCAGCAAGAGGGCTGCGGCGGTGAAGACCTCCCTCAGGCCCAGCATTGCGATCATTCTGAACACCGGGCGCGATAGAAAATGACCGCCCGCAACAACGAAAGCGACAGTGGCCAGGGTCAGGATCGCGGAGGCCCAGGCTGGCAAGTTCGAGAGGAGACCCTGGGTGACATGTTGTGGACCGACCGCCGATCCCACGGACAGCAGAGGGATAAGCGCAAGCATCGGGATGACTGCGAGATCCTGAAAGAGCAGGACCGCGAAACTGGAGCGCCCGCCGTCTGACTCCAACAGCCCGCGTTCCTTCAGCGTCTGCAGAACGATCGCCGTCGAAGATAGCGCAGCGACGAAGCCGAAAAGAACGCCCTGTTGCCAGGTAAAGCCAAATGCAGCCGATACAGCGCAAACGGCGATGACCGTCGCAAGCACCTGCAGTCCTCCAAGCCCGACCAGTTTGGTGCGCAAGCGCCAGACCATCTGCGGGTCGATCTCGAGGCCGATCAGGAACAGCATCATGACGATGCCGAACTCGGAAAAGTGCTCCAGGTATCCTGACGCCGAATCGGAAAAATGCAGCACCGGTCCGACGATGACGCCTGCTGCGATATATCCGACAACAGAACCGAGCCCGATGCGATGAGAAATGATCACGGCCACGACGGCCGCGGCCAGGTAACCAAAGGCATATACTGCAAGGCTTTCCACAGAAGTTAGGCTCCCATGTCGCCGGAACGTGTCACCTGGGCAAGCATTTCACGCGCGGTTCCCGACTTCAGGTCAAAGCGATCTTGAACCAGGTCCCCAAGGAGGGTGCGATAGGCCGCGATGTGAGCCTGCGCCGAGGGGCTGTCGATGTGGTTGGCCGAGTGGAGCACGAAGGGGGGAAGATAGTTCATGCCGCATAGCGACGCGGTCTGTTCAAGCGGCAGAAGAAATTGGCCGAACGGATGCCGGTTTCCCCCTGACCGCGAATAGTCCCCATCGCTTCCCCCGGTGGTCGTAGCGATAAGCAAGAACTTCCCCTCGAGCTTTCGGCCTGTCGGTCCATAGGCGAAGCCGTACTCGAGAACCAGATCCTGCCACTCCTTCAAAATGGCAGGGGTCGAATACCAAAATGTTGGAAACTGAAGCACAATCAGATCGTGTTCGAGCAAGCGAACTTGCTCTCGATCGGGATTGATGTCGAAGCGTGGATACTCTGCATAGAGGTCCACGAAGGAGATGCCTTCGACACCTCTGGCTTCCCGGGCCATCGACAAATTAATGCTGGATTTCCGCTGGGCGGGATGCGCAAACAGAACTAGGACACGCATCTGGCTTCCTTGTGTCGGTCAAAGTAAAGAATTAGCGCATCGAAATCACAGCTTGTGCTCGCGCGACACCGTACAGTCGACAAACACGCTTTCTTGGACGATCCGGTCGAAAAACAGCGGCCTTCCTCTGCATGTGCGCGTCTCAATGCGACCGTTTCAGACAAGAACTATTCCTGGGTTGCATTCTAAACCGGAGCGAACGACGGAGACCGATGAATCCCATGACCTTGAACGAGGTACTTTCCGATCCGCTTGTCGCAATGCTCAACGCAGCAGATGGCATCGATGAAGACGAATTTGCTTTTATGCTGATGGAGGCAGCAGAGCGATGGGATTTGGCGGAAAGCGATCGGCCAGCTATTCGGTCGAGCGGGAGGACGCGTATGGAAGCTTTCAGCCGGGAGACCTGCCGGTGACGGCGGGCGCATATCCGAGAGCAATTCACTTTTGCGCTGGCGGCAATAGGGGGAGACATGTGGAGACGCGTTCGACGCTGGCGACCGTAAGCCATTCAACGCGAGCTTGAGTTCCGCGACCGTGCGCGGTTCGATAACTGCCTTATCGTGTGCGGCGGGCTCGCGGACAGTGAAACGATAGCCCGCGCCGTGAAACCCCGGCTGGTGCAAGGCCGAGCTCATGCATTTGGACGCGGGACTGCGGCTCGCAAGCAACCCTGAGGCGTCCCGTCAGATGATGCTGGATGCGTATGAGTTCGCTCGCGGCAAAGGCGCCAGATTCTGTGAACCCAGAGCTGCGGCAAGTCTTCTCGTTCACCCAAAGGCCGTTGTCAAAAGCAAGGCCAAGCACCGCCTTCGAGACACGCTTTCCGCTTTTGAGGGCGAGCTTGAAGTGGCAGACCTCACCGCGGCGCGTGCGTTAATCTGTTCGCCGCACCTCGTTCCCCGACTTGTGGCGCTGTGTAGTTATGGGCCCTTAAATAGCTGAGCATTGTCGCTGCGTCCGATACCGTCACGCTCAATCCGTCGGAATTGTCAGTAAGGCCTGGCTCTGTGAAAATGGAGCGGATCTCTCCGTCGACGACATGCATCGAATATCGCCAGCTCCGCAATCCCATGCCGTTGCTGGTTTGTTGAACCAGCATTCCCATTTGCCGCGTAAAATCCCCATTACCGTCCGGGAGCATTCGAACCTTCTGAACGCCTCGTGCTTTCGCCCATTGGTACATGACAAAGGCATCGTTCACCGCAACGCAAACGACTTCATCGACACCGACTTCACGAAAGTCATCATAATTTTGCTCAAAACCGGGCAAATGGCTTTCGGAGCAGGCGGGCGTGAAGGCACCTGGGAGCCCAAACAGGACGATGTTGCGTCCCGAAAAAATCTCATCCGACGTAATCGTCTTCCACTCAAAAGGATTAGGACCTTCAAGGGCGTCATTTCTCACGCGCGTGTGAAAACTGATATTCGGGACGATTGCTGGGGGCATTGGTCTTCTCTCTAGTAGGAATCATGGCGCTGCAAGGGCGAGCTCAGGCACTAGCCCTTCAGGGAAAGTCAATGACGAGCGATGAACGACGCGACGGCATCGGCGACGAATTCAGGTTCCTGATGATGCGGCGCGTGGCCCGCTTGGGGGATCGTGAGGAGGTGCATTGTCTTCCAGGCACGGGATAGACCGTACCAATTATCGACCGGGCACGCGATATCGTGGTCACCGCCGATCACCAGCATCGGCTTTTCACAATCCGACAGGTAGGACATGTATCTTCCATCTGCATCCGGGAAAATCGTCGTCCTGTCCGTCGCTTCGCTCAGCAGCTTCAAAAACGTCCCTTCCGCGATGGCGGGCGATCGGTCCGTTTGACGCTCTGCGATGCGTGCGTGCGACCTGGTGGCTGCCGCTCTGCTCGATTCCGATTCCGGTTCGAAGAACAGGACGTGTTCATCCTCAAGATCGTTGACGGGCTTCATCGCGGTCCTCATGAACACTGCCTCCCCCGGGACCTGCGGCTTTCCGGGCGGGGCAGTTCCAATCAGGACGACGTGAGAAACCCTTTCTGGATAGATCGCCGTAACGACTTGAGCGACGACGCCCCCTAAAGACCATCCTCCCATGATCACCCTGTCAAACCCCAGATGATCCATCAGGTCCTTCGCATCCTTCGCCAAAGACTCACGAATATAGGTCGGCTCGCCCGTCGACGCCCCAAGACCCGTGTAGTCGAATGTCACGACTGTGAAATGCTTTGCAAGTTCATCGAGGAAAAGCGGGTCCCATACATCGAGGGTCCCTCGAAACCGCACCGCAAGGAAGAGCGGCGTGCCCTTACCGATTTTTCGGTAGGCAAGTGTCCTGCCCTCAACTTCAGCAAATTCGGTAGGCGCGCTGACCGAGCTGGAAGTTATCATTATTCGACCCCTTTCGTGTTAGTTTTCCGGTTCACCGACTGCAGCGAAGAGCATGTTCAATGCCTCCGAGACAGTCGGGTGCGCGAAAATGCCGTCCCGCAAAGCGGTAAAGGGCAGTTCGCCAAGCATTGCCATCTGGACCACCGTCATCACTTCGCCGGCGCTGACGCCCAGCATGCTGAGGCCCAGTACTGCCGCGACAACATTATGCGAGTTCCGCAGTCGAGCAGCTCAGCCTTCGCCACCTGTGAGCGTCGGCAGGGGCTGGTCTAGCGCCCGACTCTGCGCGCCGCCATCGCAAAGGAGTCATTCCGACGAAGCGCTTGAATATCTTTGAAAGATGGGCTTGATCGCTTAGCCCGCACGCCTGTGCGATCTGGCTGAGCGGCTCTTCGGTCGTCGCGATCAGGTATTTTGCGGCTTCCACGCGGCGAAGGAGGACATAGTCGTAGGGCGAGCGGCCGAACGATTCCTTGAAGCCTTTTGAGAACCGACTGGCGCTCAGTCGAACCTGCTGACCGAGGCTTTCGACGCGGATAGTTCCGTCAATATTGTCGTCAACATACCGGACGATCTTGTTTTTCTGCCAATCGGAAAGGCCAGCGAGTTTCCGGCGCGGCCCCGCCGCTTCTTGGGCAGCTTTCGCGTCGCGTGGAGCCACGACAGCCCCGGCGAACTCCGGCAACGTGATATTCGGATCGTACCGAAAGCTGATCTGGATCAGGTTTGAAGAAAATGAAACCGGTTCACCCATCGCTGCATACCTCGCTTCTGTAACGAGGGAACGCTAACGTGGCGCCGCTACGCTAAGCGAGTTAAGCGATGTTAAGAGTGGTTATGGGTGCTCCTTCGCGCCGCAACGTCGTCCAAAATCAGCGCCTTAGGCCTTGGAACCACCGTCCGCAGACGTTGACGCGTTAAGACTTGATTTTACAAGAATTAGGACGAAATGCGGTTTAGCGGTCAACGAACATTATAAAGCCGAGGCGCTAACAACTGACGGAATTTAAACGGAGATAATTTTGAACGAGCGAACAGGGATCCATCCCCGTCCCTTCGCCGGGCGAGTGGCACTTTTGACCAATGCGGACCAGGGCGTGGGCATTGCGACTGCCTGCGCGTTGGCTCAGAGCGGCGCCGACTTGGTGCTAACACTGAACACGCAGGAGGCGGGCGAGCGGATACTCCAGGCCATTCAACCTTTCGGCGTCCGTGTTGCCATATATCCTTCGTCCGCCAGCCCCTCGCCGGCTGATTTCCTCCGAATTACCCGAACAGCCATAGCGGACTTCGGCCGGATTGATATCGTGATCGCCAACTGCGAAAACCGTGTCCACGGACAGATTGACGATGAAGACCTGGACGAAGATGCAGTCGAGCACCAGCTTGCAATCCATATACGCTCGACCACGGCGCTGATCCGCGCCGCGGTGAGGGTGATGAGCTCGGGTGGCCGGATTGTCGCGCTCGGAGCGAGTTTGGCAGATCGCGTCGGAACGCCCGGCCTTGCGGACTTTGCTGCGACCCAAGCTGCACTATCGGCATTTTGTCGGGGAGCCGCTCACGATATTGGCCCTCGCGGCATAACAGTTAATGTTGTGCAGATCGGTGCGATCGAAACGACGCAAGGCTTTGCGCTCCCCGAAATAATGGAAGCTGAGCGAGAATCGAATGCATTAAAGCGCCTTGGTCGACCTGAAGAAGTGGCAAATGCGATCCTTTTCCTCGCGAGCCCAGGGGCGTCCTTCATCACCGGCGCAGTGCTCAACGTTGACGGTGGCTACAACGCCTAAAGCATTGGATCAGAAAACAACATTAGTTGAAGGCGTTGCCCAAGACCATTCAGAACCCTATAGGTATTTGGGGGGCCTGGGAATGGCTGCGGGGTGGCGTGCTCTGCAGGGCGCGCCCGTTTGAGCTGCCCCGCCTATCGCCCAGGCCCGTCAAACATCTGATTGAACGAATGGGCCAACTGAGGTTTGGTAGCTTCGAACTCGACATACCGGGGCGGCGTCTGTCTGCGGCCGGGAACGCCTTACATCTCGGCGGCAAGGCTTTCGACATTCTGGCTGTTCTGGCTTCGCGCGCCGGAGAGATCATCCGCAAGCAAGAGCTGATTTCCCTGGTGTGGCCGGATACGACCGTGGAAGACGGGGCGCTTCGCGTCCATATTGTCAGCCTGAGAAAGCTCTTGAGCGACATTGATGGTGGGCGATATATCGAGAACGTTCCAGGCCGGGGCTACGTTTTTGTCGTTGCCGTCACGGAGGCGAAAGCATTTGACAGCGATGGACCAGCATCGGCCTCCACCAATCAGACCGGTGTGTTGTCGATCGCATCAAACCTCCCTCGGCTTGCAAGCCGACTGATCGGGCGGGAGGAGTTCATCGACGCCACAGCCGAAGCACTGAGAGTGAACAGGCTCGTGACGATCTCAGGCACGGGCGGGATTGGGAAAACCTCCGTTGCGTTGGCAGTTGGCGACAGCCGAGACAAGCGAACGCTGTTTGTTGATCTGGCGGCGTTGAATGACGGCCAACAGATTATGCCGACGCTGGCGTCCCTATTAGGCATCACCGCATTTGCCAATGATATCGAGGCGGGCGTTCTCAATGTCTTGGCTGAGGAGGATCTTTTGCTCATCTTCGACAATTGTGAGCATTTGATTGACGCAGTTGCCACAGCTGTCGAACGCATCCTCGGATCAGCGACAAGTATTTCGATCCTTGCAACCAGCCGGGAGCCGCTCAGGGTAGCAGGCGAGCGCATCCGGCAGCTACCTTCGCTGCAGGTTCCGCCCGAAGGCTTGTCGGCGAGTGAAGCCCTTTCGTACTCAGCCGTGCAACTTTTTATTGAACGCGTTGCACAGTCGTCGGATCTTGAGGACCTGGATCAGCCCGACAGCGTCTTGATGGTCGCCTCTGTCGTCCGGCAGCTCGACGGGATCCCCTTGGCGATCGAGCTTGCTGCTTCTCGCGCCGCGAGCTTGGGTTTGGCGCACCTCGCTGCCTCGCTGGATAATCCTTTCGCGATCCTTCGAAAGGGACGAAGGACCGCTCCGCCACGGCAGCAGACATTAAGAGCTACGCTCGACTGGAGTTATGACAGCCTCACGACGGAAGAGCGGACGCTTCTCCAGGACGTCGCAGTTTTCGCAGGCCCATTCACAGCCTCGGCTGCCCAAGCCTTGAGCTCATCTCATATTGGCCAGGAAAAGTTTCACGAGACTTTCGACGGACTGTTTCTAAAGTCCTTTCTCTCGGTCGTTGGAGGCGATGGAACATACCGTCTGCTTGAGACGACGCGCCGTTACGCATTGGAAAAACTGACGGAGGCAGGCAGAGCCATCTCGCAGCGCACCGCACATGCACTTTATTGCGAGCAGAAACTCGCTGCCGCCGAAATCGATTGGAAGAGTTTGACGACGAAGGACTGGGTGCAACGATACCTGTCTCTCGTCAACGACGTGCGTTTGGCCGTGCGATGGTCAATGCCGGAGACCGGCTATGAGCAGTATGCCGTTGCGCTCATCGCCAAATCCCATGTACTTTGGGTTCAACTGGGATTGATGAGCGAACAGGCGAAACTCGTCGAATGGGCACTCGGATTTCTACCCAGATCCGGCCACGCAGGCACCGAAGTTGAAATTCAACTTCGCATCGCCCGTGGCGGGCTTTTGTATCATACTCGCGCGTTCATCGATGACGAGGCCGCCGCCGAAGAGTTCGTCAAGGCCGGGGAAATTGCGCGTGCGGCTGGCGACATCCCCAAATACATCCAGGCGATGACCGGCGCGAACTCGATCTGGACTTCAAACGGACACTACACTCGATCGATTGAGAAAGCGCTCGCCATCCGATCGGAGCTTTCGCAGATACCCGCGAATGTCTTCAGCCGGATGCTGGACAGTCCCCACTTCTTCCGTGGAGATCTTTCGGATGCGATCCGGGAAGCCGAAGGATCTATCGAGAATGCGAAGGGTCTACTGCGGTCAACGCAGAATACCGGTGTCGGATACGAGCAACGGATGATCGCCTCGACGATTGTCGCATTTTCCGGTTTCTTGCGGGGCGAAACCTCGAAGGCCCTCAAGCATCTTCAGGCATTGGAGAAAGAAGCAAAGGAGCTGGATTACGCAATCTCGACCCTGCTTCTCCTCATGACCGCTGCATGTCCCGTGGCCTATCTTGTCGGCGACAGGACGACGGCGATCCGGCAGTTGGACCACGTCGCGGGCCTGGTCCAAGCTCATAACCTCCAGCGCTGGGCGTTATGGCTTCGAGGTTATCGAAGGATCATTGTCGATTGCGCGCCGGTTGAAGGCCTCGCCGATGAGTTCGCCGATGCGCGTGGCGCCCTGCTTGATTATCTTGTGACCCTGGCTGGAGATCGAGCCCCCCTCGACGCACTGGACCGTGCACTCTCTGGTGAAGTCGGATGGAGCAGACCCGAACTGCTGCGGCTCAAGTCTGAGCGACTGCTGGCGGTTGATGAAGCGCAATCTCGAGCGCTGGTTCTTCAGTCGCTACAGCTTTCCCAGGAAATGGGAGCCTCGTTCTGGGAACTGCGATGCGCATTGTCTGCGTTTCAGTTCGATGCTGGAACCTTCCGCCCTGCCCTAGTCGGTGCGCTATCAAAAGTGGACGATAACCTTACGACAACGGATATGCTAAAGGCGCGCGCTCTTCTGGAGTCCGGAACGGGTCTCGTCTGAAGCCGAGAATTGCGACGGGCGATACCCGCAATGGCGTCGCTTTGAGCGGCATTCGCTAGGACTCGGTAGCCGAGGCATTGTCTGAAAACGACATCCCGTTCCATGGAGCGGGATCGCACAAGACTCGCCCAGCACGCATCGTCTAGCCAGTCGAGATGCGCGAAATCGCCCTTGACCCCCTTGCGGAAGCAACGGCCCTGATACTTTTCCGTCTTCTGGTTCGAGTCGTTCTCGGGCGGAGGCCCGCGGCTGTTCGACTTGTCGTGAACTTTTGCTTTTTCTTGCTGCTGACCACGATTCTGCTTGTCGCTGGACATGTCCCTTTTGCTGCCGAAGCGAGGGACCCCGACATCACTCAGACCGTTCTCCTTGATCTGATGAAGGCGATCTGGTGGGCCGCGGGCGCGAGTGTTGTCGTAAGCGCCGTGCGTCTCTTCCTGATTTTCGAGGGGAATTCGAAGGAAGGACGCCTGCTCCAGGACCTGGTGGTGGCAATTGTCTATATTGGATCATTCCTGTCGATCAGCGCTATGTCTTCGGGATACCCGTTGGCACGCTCATTGCGACCTCGGGCGCATTTGCAATCATTCTTGGACTTGCGCTTCAAAGTACGCTGAATGACCTGTTCTCCGGAATTGCCCTGAAACTCGGTCATCCCTACACCGTGGGAGACTGGATCTTTCTGGACGCCGGTACACAGGGCAAGCTGATCGAGACCAATTGGCGTTCGACGCACTTGGTCAATTCGGCCAACGATCTCGTCGTTATTCCAAACAGCGCCCTCGCCAAAGCGATATTCATAAACCTCAGCAGCCCTTCCCACAGTCACGGCAAAAAGCTCAAGGTTCGCGTCACGCTTGACAAGTCGCCGGTAACGATCGAGGCGGTGCTCCGCACCGCATTGGCCAGCAGCAATCTCATTGCCAGAGAGCCGCCCACATCGACACGCGTAACGGGTCTGAGCCGGGAGGTCGTCGAAGTCGAACTGAGTTTCAGTGTGAGTTCGTTGAGCCTCTCCGATGCGGCGCAATCTGAGATATTCGACCTCATCTACCGCCATCTGAAGGCGGCCGGCCTCTCGCTTGCACCGGAGCCTGGCGAAGGCTCTACGGGGAAAGGAAGCAGGACTACGCCAGAACACCACCCGAGTTCGGCGTGGCGACTTCTGAATGCCATCAACCTTTTCGCCGCGCTCACCGAAGATGAAAAGGGAGCGCTTGCGGCCTCGATGACCCGTCTAACTTTCCAGCAGGGCTCCACCATTGTGGAGCGCGGCACGAAGATGGCCTCGCTTTATATCATCAGAAGCGGCGTTGCGATTGTTGAGGGGAAGGACGGCTCGAAGCACGAAGACGCGCGAAAGCTATCCCCGGGCGACTTCATTGGAGAAGTTGGTGTGTTGATGGCAGCAGCCGAGAGAGCCTCCATCCGGGCTGCAACCTTCGTCGTCGTCTATGAGATTTCCAAGGAGCGTATCGCGGCGCTCTTAAGTGACAGACCCGCCATTGCTGATGAGCTCGGGACGATCGTCGCCAAACACACGGACCTTGCAGCGAACCCCACCGCGGGTCTTCGCAACGCGGAGCACACTGCAACGCTCTCTCAGAAGATCAGAAATCTCCTGCATGCTGAACCTCCGCACGGTTCGTGAGCAGTATGTGCCAATACCGACGCCGCCTGCCCACGTAACAAGACTTAACAGCACTTAACTCGCCTAACGGATTGCCAATTTGCATTTTCCCGTCGGGCAGCCGCCGGAAATTCACTCGCTCAAACCAAAAAGGAAACGCAGATGCGAAAGACACTCGAAACCTCCAAAACAGAAACTGTTGAAGCGAACGGCATCCATTTCGCCTATCGTCGGCTCGGTCCGGAAACCGGCGTTCCGCTCGTCCTCCTTCAGCATTTCACGGGCACGATGGATGCCTGGGATCCCAAGGTCGTCAACGCGCTTGCGACCGAACGTCCGGTAATCGTCTTTAATAACACCGGCGTCGGGACATCCACGGGCGAAGTCCCTGATAATGTGGAGCAGATGGCGTATGACGCCGAGGCCTTCATTGTCGCCGTCGGCCTGAAGGAAGTGGATCTACTCGGCTTCTCGCTCGGTGGGTTCCTTGCTCAAATCATGGCACCGCGGTCGACCATCAACGTTCGCAAGCTGATCGTTGCCGGATCAGCGCCCAAGGGCGGCGAGGAGCATCTGTTACAGGTCGTCGAAGAGGCTTTCTCGAAAAATGCACGCGATGTCCGCCTTCCGCTGTTCTTCACGCCCACAAAGGCAAGCCAGGCCGCAGGCGCTGCCTTCGTCGATCGTGCGGCCGCCCGCAAGGAGGATCGTGATCCGGACAGTGGCGAGAATGTCAGCAATCCGCAGGCGAAGGCGATCATCGGCTGGTGTGCAGAGAAGGATGAAGCTCACGCCTCGCTGAGGGCGATCAAGCAGCCCACGCTTATTGTTCACGGCAGCGACGACACGATGTTTCCATCGATCAACGCCTACCAGATGTTCAAAAACATGAGCGATGGCACGCTGATTATTTATCCCGACTCGGGTCACGGGGCACTGTTCCAGTACTCCGAAACGTTCGTCGCCCACGTAAGCACTTTCCTCGACGCCTGATCAGTCAATTTCAAAGGACATTTCAATGAATTCGCTCGCACAGAAGATTGTCGACGCCCATGGCGGGCTCGAAACCTGGAACAGGTTTACTAGCCTGACCGCGCATCTGACACAGGGAGGCGCCCTGTGGGTGCTCAAGGGTCATGCCGGCAAGCTTGACGAAACGAATGTGACCGTCGGCTTGCGCGATGAGTGGGCCTCCCATCATCCGTTCGGTCCCGACGGCAAGGTCTCGCAATTCCGGCCGGGCAAGGTCGAGATCCAGGACAGCTCGGGCAACGTCGTTGAAGAGCTCAGCGATCCGCGCGCATCGTTCGCAGGACACACCCTCGAGACGCCATGGTCCGAGCCGCAGCTTGCTTATTTCGCGGGCATTGCGATGTGGACATACCTGAACATGCCGTTTGTGCTCGCCCAGCCTGGCGTCGTCAGCGAACAGTTCGAAGACTGGACGGAAAAGGGTGAGACCTGGAACCGGCTGAAAGTCACCTTCCCGAAGGAAATCGCCACGCACAGCACCGTGCAGACACTTTACGTCGATGCTGACGGCCTTCTGAAGCGGCATGACTATGATGTCGAGATTGCCGGAAACACGCCGGGCGCCCATTACATTTCGGGCTACACGACAGTTTCAGGCCTGAAGTTCCCGACTGAGCGTCGCATTTTCCCGCGTCAGACCGACGGAAATTCTCTGTCGGAACCTCTCGTAGTGTCGATCGACCTTTCGGATATCGAGCTGCGCTGAACAGCTTGGGCGACGTATCGCGCCGCCCTCAAATCAATGATTGAGGAAACAGAGATGTTCGTCCCACAAATTGGCTTGGGAGCGGCGAAGCTGGCTCTCGCTGCTGCCGAGGAAAAAGCCGCTGCGATCGGGGTACGATCCACAATCGTTGTTCTCGATCACGGCGGAGAACTTGTCGGAATGGCGCGCATGGACGGCGCCTGGCCTGGCGCCTTCGACGTCGCGGTCGGAAAGGCTCAGACCTCACGCTCGTTCCACGCGCCTTCTGCGGCGTTCGTTCCCATGATCCAGCCCGGGGCTGCGTTGTTTTCGATCGGTAATGCGGCAGGAGGCAAATACGTGATTCTAGGTGGTGGTCTACCCATCGAGATCGACGGACATGTGGCCGGCGCGATCGGTGTGAGCGGAGGCACGGTCGAGCAGGACACGGCTGTTGCCGAAGCGGCGCTCGCAACCATCAAATCATCAAAAGAAAGGAAGTAACAGTGACCAATCTAGTCGAAACCGCAATCGAGGCGCATGGCGGAATGGAGCGATTTTCTCGTTTCTCGTTCCTGACGGCAAAGCTTCATCAGGGTGGCGTTCTCTGGGGTCTCAAGGGCAAAGCGACCGTTCTCGAAGATTGCCATCTCAAAGTCGATCTGAAGCGGGAATGGGTTTCGCATTGGCCGTTCTCCCCGACCAATAACAAGTCGGCATTTACCCCTGACCGCGTTACCATCGAAACGCCGGCGGGCGAAGTCGTTGAGGAGCTTCTCAACCCGCGCGCGTCGTTCGACGGCTATGAAATGGAAACCCACTGGAGCAATCCGCAGGTCGCCTATTTTTCCGGTTACACAATGTGGACCTATCTCACCTCACCGTTCATTCTGAAACAGCCAGGGGTCGTTTCGGAGGAGGTCGAGAGCTGGAACGAAAACGGCGAGACCTGGCGCCGGCTCCGCGTGACTTTCCCCGCCTCCATCGCAACCCACAGCACGGTGCAGAGCTTCTACTTCAATGCCGATGGAATTCTCGTTCGCCACGACTACGAGGTAGATATCCAGGGCAAAAACGCCGCGGCCCGCTATTTGACGGACCCGGTGAAGGTCGAAGGCATAACGTTGCCGTCAAAGATGAGAATTTTCCCGCGTCAGCCCGACAACACGCCTTTGTCTGAGCCGCTAATCGTGTCGGTCGATTTGTCCGGTTTCCACTTTGAATGACGTCTACGGAGGGGCTTTGGAAACAAAGCCCCTGTGGCGCGCACAGGCCATTTGCGGCCTCGGGCCGCTACCCGAACGCCGGACAGGCATATCCCGAATGCTCCAATAACCTGTGCTTCCCGGGCCTTCCACTTCGGATTGCAGATAATTCCATTCACTTCCAGGGAGGCCCCGGTGACATCGATCGGCTACTTCAAAAATCTTCCCGCAGACGATCCCGAAGCGATCGTGGTCATCGAGATCGAAAAGCCTTCGAGCTATCACTTTCAGGTACCTGACAGCAGCAGCAATTCTGAAATATGACAGTCTCGGTTCAAATGAGGAGCGTGTTTTGAAAATTGGGCGATCGGAAGTATACCGCGTTCAGGAATATGAGGGCCTCGGCTTTCCCCCCAAGTATCACCTGCCCGCTTGGACAGCAGAGGCCGTCGCCAAACACGCGGACTGGATGATACCCCGTTATTACGCGCCGGAACACGAGCGCCTCATCGGATCCGTCCACAGTTGGATTGTCCGGACATCCGGGATCACCGTGCTCGTCGACACCTGCTCGGGGAACGGAAAGGAACGGCCGCACACGCCGTTCTTCTCGATGCTGGAGACGTCCTATCTCGAACACTTCGCAGCTACGGGAATCGCACCGGAAGACGTGGACTATGTTCTCTGCACGCATCTGCATGTCGATCATGTCGGATGGAACACCTACGAGCATCTGGGGCGCTGGATTCCGACATTCCCGAATGCGAAATACCTGGTTTCCCGCATTGAGTTTGAATTTCTCGCCGAGCATGAGGCCGAGCTCGAAGACAACGCCCGGATTTTTGCAGACTCTATCAAGCCTTTAATTGAAACCGGACAGCTTCTCCTTCTTGACCCTCCTTTCGAGCTTGCGGAAGGCGTATTCATCGAACCGGCTCCCGGCCATACGCCCGGTCACGTTTTGCTTCGAGTACAGGAGTCAGACGGCGATTTGATCTTCGTCGGGGACATACTTCATCACCCTATCCAGGTTTGGTATCCGGACTGGAACAGTCACGCTTGCCGAGATGGTGAACAAGCTACTCAGACCAGACGTAGCCTCTTGGAACACTGCAGCGGAACGTCGACGACACTGCTCCCTGGCCATTTTGCGGCACCCTATTGCTGCCAAGTCGGTGGAAAATCAGGCCTCGGCTACGAATGTATCTTCGTGGCAGACGACGAATAAACCGGCTTGAGGCTGCCTCGAAGTTGGCAAAAGGAAGTGCCACTTGCACCGGTTGACAGTGACCGGTGTAACAAGGCGCTGTGCCTCGGTCGGCTTCGGGCCGGCGGCGGTTGTTCCTGTTGCAGCGTATGCCCTGACCGAATTTTTAGGTCCGCTGGTCTGGCGTGGATTCTTACGCTTCGCACAACCAAGCGGATGTGACCCTGTACACGAGTGTAGCTTTCCTGAAAGGGGTAATACTGATAGCCGTGAGGCTTCACCCGGTCCTGTTTCCTCGTTCGTTTGAGCAGAGCAGGCATCATCTCGAAACGCACCACGCGATGGCGCCGAAGACATACGAAGGTAGCAGTGGAGTTGATAATTCTTCGATTTGCTGAATTCGAGCTCGACATTCAACAACGCCGACTTCTCAAAGACGGAGCGTTGATCCGGCTAGGATCTCGGGCCTTTGACCTGCTCACGGCGCTTGTCTTGCGAGCAAACCAGGTGATTGCGAAAGAAGATCTCATTCGAGAAGTCTGGCCAAACACTACCGTATCCGAAGGCGCGTTGCGGGTGCATATGGCTTCGCTTCGCAAGGCACTAGGCCTCGGCTCACCATGTCCCTTCCTCAGGCACGTTGCCAATCAGGGCTATATCTTCGAGGTTAACGTCGAAGAGCGCGGGGTCGACCCGAAAAACCCCCGGCGCGCAGACTTGGCCGGCTTGCCAGCGTTCGCCATGAACGTGATTGGCCGACGCGGGTTCGTCGAGAGTTGTCTGGCCGTCCTCGACAAAGGTGTGCTAACAATCGTTGGCCCAGGTGGCATCGGCAAGACGACCGTCGCTTCCTTGATTGTCCAAGAGGCGGCGGGCGACTTTGAGAAGATAGTATTTGTCGATCTGGGCGCTCTCGCCGGAGAGGGTCGCATCGCGCTATCTCTGGCCTCGCAGTTCGGGCTCACGTCCTACGGCGACAGCCCTCTTCCGGGCATCATCAAGGCGATCGGCGGACAAAGGGTCCTACTTTTCTTTGACAATTGCGAACACCTTGTCGATGAGGCAGCAAACGTCATCGAAGAGCTAACCCGCAGGGTGCCGAAGGCCCAAATCATTGCAACAAGCCGCGAGCCGCTTCGCATACAATCAGAGACCGTCAGGCGGCTTGGGCCGCTAGAAATGCCAAGTGAGATCGAAGCGGAAGCGTTTCTCACCAAGTTCCCGGCCGTCGAGCTGTTTCTTGAACGCGCGTCTCTGTCCATGGGCGACTCGTGGACAAACAGTCCAGGAGATCTTTCGAACATCGCAACGATCGTTCGCAAACTGGACGGGATCCCCCTAGCCATCGAACTGGCCGCAGCGAGAATCGTCGACCTCGGAATCTCCGCTTTGTTGCAGTCACTAGACAGTCCACTGACGGTTTTGCGTCGGGGACGCCGCACAGCTCCTCCGCGACAGCAGACGCTAAGAGCAACTCTTGATTGGAGTTACAGCTACCTGTCCGAGGACGAAAAGCAGCTTTTGATGCTGCTTTCGAGTTTTGCCCGCGCTTTCAGCTACAACGCCGCCACCGCAATCTCCAGAGACTTTCTTGGGCCGGAGGCTTTCGACGACGCGCTGACCGGTTTGCTTGCTAAGTCGCTGATATCGCAGCGTGAGGCTGGCGGTCAGCTCAAGCTGCTTGAGACGACCAAAGAGTATGCTGGTGTCAAACTGAACGAGACGACCTATGCCGAAGACGTCCGGGGGACACATGCACGGTTTGTCCTTGGTCAATTGCCTGCAACCGAGCAGGATTGGGACAAACAGACGACACATGAGTGGCTGGCAACGCACGGAAGTCTCATTGACGACCTGCGAGCGGGTTTGAAGTGGGCTGATTCAGCAGCCGAGCATCAACTCTTCGTCGATCTGGCGTCCAACTCTGACCTCCTCTGGACCCAGCTCGGGCTTATGGGTGAGCAGTTCCTGGTGGTCCAGCAGGCAATCGAGAAACTTGCGAAAATTGGACAGGATCCGGTTGCCGAAGCGAAGTTGCGCACCGCGTACGGGGCAATCTCCTATAATCTTCACAGCGTCCAAGGCGACGATGACTCCATCCAACAGTTTGAGCTCGCGGCAAAAGCGGCAGAACTCGTCGGCGAGCCCGCTCAAGCTGTGCGGGCCTATAGTGGCATCTGTGCCATTCTGATCGTACAGGGTCGGTATGAGGCCGCCGATAAGCTCACATGGAAAGTCGACAAGGAGTTGGGACTGCCGGCTCGCTCGACGATCGTTCGCATCGCAGCTCATAACTCCCATTATATGGGCCGGAATGACGACGCTGTGCGGTTTGCCCTCGAGGCCATAGACGCAAACGGTGCTCTCAGGAAAGGTACCCGCACAAGCGGCGTACACTTTAGCCAAAGGCATCTTGCGCTTATGGTCATGGCGAAGACGGCATGGATTATGGGTTCCACTGATAGAGCCCTCGCGATTCTCGACGAGCTCCTCGGAGAGGCTGCCGAAATAAATCATGGCGTTTCATCGTGCCTAGTGCTCTCGGTAGGAGCCGTGCCGATGTACCATTGCATGGGCCACACGAACCTTTCTCGTAAATATCTCGATCGCCTGCAGCACGTGTCTGAGACCAACTCGCTATTTCGGTGGAAGGAGTGGGCTGAAAGTTATGAACTCTTAGGCTTTGGAAGGTCCCCCACAAAGGACGCTGATGACGTAATCCGTGATCTCCTGAAGGGTGCTCATGGACCGCGACTGGAGAACACCGTCGTCGTCGCCGGCGGTCGCGCCCCGCAACAGCTTCTCGACCTTGCCATTTCTGGCGAGGCAGGATGGTGCAAGGCGGAACTCTTTCGGCTAAAGGGCGAGCTTTCGGCGCGCAGCGGAGGCGACGGCCGAAACTGGATCAAACGGGGTCTCGAACTCGCCTACCAACAGAAGGCACTACTGTGGCAGCTGCGTTGTGCTACATCACTCGTCGAACTCGAGACGGGACCAGAGCGCGGCGAAGCGCGACGGACACTCGAACAGATCCTCGCCGCCTTTCCGCAGGCCCCGCCTGCTTTGGAGTACACCGCGGCCGCGCAGGTTCTTGCCGCATAGCCAACCCGTTGTTGCCCCATCGCGGCGACCGCAGTACCACGGAGCCCGGCATGCAAACATGCCGAGCCCATTCTCTATCCGGCTGCTGACGCTTAGCTCTTCACGAACGCAAGGAGATCCGGATTGATGACATCTGCTTGCGTCGTTAACATGCCGTGCGGGTAGCCAGAATAAACCTTCAGCGTTCCGTTCTTGACCAATTTGACGGACAGGCGTCCCGCGTCGTCGATTGGAACGACCTGGTCGTCGTCACCGTGCAGAACGAGTGTCGGAATGGTAATCTTCTTTAGGTCTTCCGTTTGATCGGTCTCGGAGAACGCCTTGACACCGTCGTAATGTGCCTTGGCGCTTCCGATCATCCCCTGGCGCCACCAATTCTGCACAACGCCCGGATAAACCTTAGCGTCCGGCCGGTTGAAGCCATAGAACGGTCCAGACGCAACATCGAGGAAGAACTGTGCTCGATTGGCGGCGAGCGCCGAACGGAAGCCGTCAAAGACCTCAATCGGAGTGCCGCCGGGATTGGAGGCAGTCTTAACCATCAGCGGCGGGACCGCACTCACGAGGACAGCCTTGGCGACGCGTCCATTCGGCTGACCGTACTTTGCAACGTAACGCGCGACTTCGCCGCCGCCGGTCGAGTGCCCGATATGAACGGCATTTCGCAAATTGAGATGTTCGACGACAGCCCAGGCGTCTGCAGCGTAGTGGTCCATATCGTGACCATCGCTGACCTGCTGAGATCTGCCGTGGCCGCGACGGTCATGTGCGACGACGCGGTAGCCATTCTTGACGAAGAACAGCATCTGTGCGTCCCAATCGTCGGATGAAAGCGGCCAGCCATGATGGAAGACGATTGGCTGAGCGTCCTTCGGACCCCAATCCTTGTAGAAGATATCGACGCCGTCCTTGGTCTTAACGAATGAATCGGTCATTGGGAATGATCCTTGCTTGTGGTCTGAGGAGGAGGTTTTGGTCGCGGCAAAGACCGGGCTGGCCATTGCAAGCGACAGGGTTGCTCCCGCAAGCAGGGTCTGCCTGCGCGAAAGTTCGAAAGAATGGTTGCGGTTCATCTCCGACTCCTTTGTCGTCGCTCGGTTGGCGGAAACCCGCGACCGTCACGATGGGAGGCAGACTAAAAGGCTGACGTCCGCGCTTATTGTATCTTTCGGCGCAAGTTGATGGGCCCCTCCCCTCGACAGGCCAAGGCACGGCGAAGGCAGCCGGAGGGTATGCTTGGTATTTGGCAGGCGATAGTGGAAGATAACGTCATGTGATGCGAGACATCATCCTATGGTTTAATTCTGGGCGAACCTGAGTTCAATCGTCAAATCGGCAGGCATTCGGCACCTTCGGCGCATTCACGACAAGCCAAAGAGGTTCCAAAATGAATGCCCAAGCAAACATCGCGTCACGCCGAATTCTAGACAACGCTACTTCGGTCGGCACTCCCGACAGCCTCGAAATCGCGGCAATCGTGCCCGCGCAGCAGGATGCACCGGCCTATTTCCCCAACACGGTGGGGAATGTCGTCAATCGGGGCGGCCTGGCTCCTTGGCAACGCAAGAAGGTCGTTGCCTTTATCGAGGAGAACCTGTCTTTGACCATCCGCATTGAGCAGCTGGCCGAGCTTGTCCGATTGAGCATCAGTCACTTTTCCCGCGCCTTCAGACTGACATTCGGTCAGCCACCATATGGATATATCTTGTTGCGCCGGATGAGCTATGCCAAGGAACTGATGATCGGCACCAGTACGTCACTCAGCCAGATCGCTCTCGATTGTGGAATGACCGACCAGGCCCACTTCTGCAAAGTTTTCAAGAAAACCTTCGGTACCTCGCCAAACCGCTGGCGCGGGCCCAATCGCGAGACGGCAATCGCACCGTCGGTCCGCACGGTTCACTGAGTCAGCCCGGGCTCGCCCCACCTCAAGGCCCATCGCCGACCGAACGGCGATGGGCCGTGCTTCGTTCATGACCGAGCCGACGCCGCTGCACATGCCCGTCCAAGTAAGACAAAAGAATCCAAGGACAGCCAGCCGCCCTACGCGAAACGCCCGGCGGCTCCTGCAATCAGACTATCAAGTTTCTGGGCCGCCGTAGGCGTCTTCAAGGCAGCGGATCAATGCATCCGCAAGGACCGGTTTGTGCAGGAGTTCTCGCGCTCCACCCGCCATAGCTTTGCGCCGAATGTTCTCGTCCTGCAAAGCCGTCATCATGACAATCGTAATCGCAGGGCGAAGCGTGCGCACAATCTTCTGGAGCTCGAGACCTGTGATCCCCGGCATATTGACGTCGGTAAGAAGGACAGAAACCTCTTCGACCAGCCCTGAGTCAAGGAACTCGCGGCCGGAGCTGAATGGTATGGCGCGATAACCCATGGATTCAAGGAAACCCGACGTCGCCTCGAGCAACCCTTCATCGTCATCGACGATCGCTACTGATCTCTTGCCGCCAGACACCGTTACGTCCTTCCTCGTCCGGCGGGCTTGGTAAGAATAGCCGCCAGGACGCATCCTCTCAAATACGCGGGCCGGCTTCTTCACGTAATTAAACCAGAGGATGCTTCCATGACGTTTCGATCCAATCCGAGTAGGCGATCAGACCGACGTTCGCTTGTTGAAGCGCTGACGGAAGGGAGAGCCGACCGACCGCGTTACTCGATGGTCAGACCGCAGCCTTGAGGTGCTCTGCCTTGCGCACCAGATCTGCCACGGAGATGGACTTCATTTTCCGCATGACCCTGCTGCGGTGAATTTTCACGGTGATTTCGGTGATACCCAGCTGGTGCGCGATCTGCTTGTTGAACAGTCCGGCAACGACCGCGTCCATCACCTCATGCTCCCGGGGGGTGAGTCCGGCCGCCAGTTCCGCGATTTCAGCTGATGCGGAGGATTCCGCCCGCCTGGTGCGGTCCTGATCTATTGCCAGCGAGACCGCATCGAGGATTTCCTGATCGCGAAATGGTTTCATGAGGAAATCGAGGGCGCCTGCCTTCATCGCCCTCACCGTCATCGGCACATCGCCGTAGCCGGTCATGAAGATGATGGGCATCCTGTTACCCATAGCAGCGAGCTTTGCCTGCAGCTCCAGCCCGCTAGACCCCGGTAACCGAACGTCTAGAACCATGCAGCCCGGGCGATCTGGCAACGACGAGGCCAAAAGATCTGCGGTCGACCCGAAGCCTATGGTTTCAGTGCCTACCGAGCGCAGGATCTCCGCCACGCTTTCGCGCATCCCATCGTCGTCATCGACGATGACCACCAGTGGCGTATCTTTTGCGGCAGCTGCCATGCGTTCCGCCATTACCTTCTGCATCAAATCCCCACGCGGTAGTGCACCGGCGAGCTCGATCAGCGCGAGCGCTAACCCTTTCCTACATTGATGCCAATAATGCCCCGGCACGCCAGTGCCGGATCGTACAAATTCCCAAATGAAAACGGGGCTATCAACACCCGGGCCAAGCTGGCGGCCCTCCTCGGCTACAGGAAAGTCCGCGGAAAATTCCCGCAAAGCAGTAAAGATAACGATCCGTCGCAATGCCTTCAGACATCATCAGAGCAAAGAGTGACACCCGCCCCGGCGCTTTGAACGGGCCCATGACGTTCCGCGTCCTTCTATCCAGTCTGATCGGCACATCGGTCGAGTTCTATGACTTCTACATCTATGCGACGGCAGCGAGCCTTGTATTCGGCCCGCTGTTCTTCCCCGCCACCGTTCCTGCGGCCGAACTCCTAGGTGCATATGCAAGTTTCGGGATAGCCTTCCTAGCCCGGCCAATGGGAGGGGCGGTTTTTGGTCACTTCGGCGATCGAATTGGACGCAAGGCAACGTTGGTTGCGGCCTTGTCGCTGATGGGCGCGTCGACAGCAGCGATCGGCCTTTTGCCAACCTATGCGGTAGCTGGCTGGCTGGCCCCCGCGCTTCTGTGCGTCCTCCGCTTCGGGCAGGGATTGGCACTGGGTGGGGAATGGACAGGAGCGGTTCTGCTGGCTTTGGAGAACGCCCCTCCTGGCTGGAAAGCGCGTTTTGCCATGTTTGCTCCGCTGGGCGCCCCGATCGGCTTCGTCCTTGCAAATGGGTTATTCCTCGCTCTAACGCTGCTGCTCACGCCCGAGCAGTTTCTCGACTGGGGTTGGCGTGTACCCTTTCTCGCAAGCGCGCCATTGGTCGGGATCGGGCTTTGGGTTCGTTTCAATCTCGTCGAAACGCCCGAATTCGCAGCCGCGATCGCCGAAGCGAAGCCCGCCCGCGTTCCAATCATTGAAGTGCTCAAGGACCATTTCACGCAGGTTGTCATCGGCTCGCTCGGCGTCGTGGCCTGCTTCTCCCTGTATTACGTGATCACTGCGTTCGCACTGGGTTATGGGACAGCAAATCTCGGGATCGACCGCTCTGACCTTCTGATCATTGAACTGGGGGCAATCTTTTTCATGGCCGCGTCCATTGTCGGGGCGTGCTGGCTATCGGATCGTTTTGATCCGGAACGAATCCTTATCGTTGGCTGCATCGGCACCATTACATCGAGCATGCTTCTCGCTCCCATGCTCGGTGGTGGTTCATTGTGGGTTATTTTTTTCTATCTCGCGTTTTCGCTCACCGTAATGGGCTTCGTCAACGGACCACTGGGGGCCTGGCTGCCGAGCTTATTTCCCGCGCGCATCCGATATTCAGGGACGTCCCTCGCATTCAACATCGGGGGCATTATTGGTGGAGCGTTCTCTCCGATCGTGGCGCAAGCACTTGCCGATAGCAGCGGCCTCGTCTCTGTCGGCTTTTATCTTGCAATCACGGGGGGACTTAGCCTTATCGGCTTCGACGCGAGCGCCCGCAGGCGAGCAGTCAGCGCGCTGGAACGCAGCGAACGCCGCTATCGGTCGATCTTCGAACAGACCCATGTATCGCTGTGCGAACTGGATTTTGCCGACCTGCGAGCGTACCTTGAAAGCATCAGAAACAAAGGCGTCATGGATCTCCCGGCTTTTGCAGAAAGGTATTCGGGATTTTTCACCGATTGCGCGAAATTGATCCGATTCACCGACGTCAATGATGCGACTGTGGAGCTGCTCGGATGTGGATCGCGCCAAGCCATACTCGAGCCTATCAGCCGCTTCCTTCCACCGGGAAGTGATCTGTTGCCCCACCTGATATTCGCCGCCGATGCGGGCGCGGAAAGATTAGAACGGGAGGTCCGCCTCATCAGAGCCGACGGACGAGAGGTCATCGTACTCTTCATCCTTGCCTTCCCGGATGACCAGCAGGCGTTCGACCGCGTGGCATGCGCCATGATCGATGTAACCTTGCGGGAGCAAGCCAAGGAGGCCTTGAACGCCGCGCAAGGAGAGCTCGCCAGAGCCGGGCGGGCCGCAGCAGTTGGGGCGATATCTGCCTCGATCGCTCATGAGGTTAACCAGCCGATCGGAGCGGTCGTCATGTTTGCCCAGGCATGCATTCGCTGGCTTCAGGCGACGCCGCCAGACATCGCCGCAGCTTCGACGGCGGCCGAGCGGGTGGTACAACATTCCTTGCGCGCCAGCCAGATTATCCAGCGGACCCGGGAGCAGCTGAAAGGCCAGAAGCGACAGCCGGAGATTTGCGACATCAAGGAAGTCCTAGGTGATGTCGCTGGCCTGCTGGAACGGGAACTTGGTTCCATGTCCGCAAGGCTTTCGGTTGATTTAGCTTCGGACGACATGTTCATAACGGCGGATCGTGTCGAGATCCAGCAGCTGCTCGCCAACCTGATTACCAACGGGCTGCATGCGATGCACGCAACAGATCCGATCCGGCGAGAAATCAAAATTTCAGTTGCGACCGCAGCAGGTGACACCATCAAGATCTCGGTCCAAGACAATGGAACCGGTATTAGCGAGGACAACCTTTCAAAGCTCTTCAACCCATTCTTCACCACCAAAGCCGAAGGAATGGGTATGGGCCTTGCGATCTGCAAGACCATTGCCGAAGCGCATGGAGGTTCCCTGACTGTTCGTAATCATGAAGGCGGCGGGGCATTATTCGAGGTCGATTTTCCAACGGCCGCTTCGCTGAAAGGTTTCGATCTGGGCACGGTTTGAAAAAGGGGCGACCCTCGTCGAGGCTGGGAGGAGAGACGAGGGTCGCGCTTGAAGGCCGACGTGACGCGGCCTTGGACCGAAGGCGGGGCGGAGACGCCTTCGTCTGGTCGGGGGTTCAGTAAGGGGGACCTGAAGCGGCCCGACGGTTATATCCTGAAGAGGCCTCACGCTTTCGGATTGTACGATTGAGCTTCTTCCAGGCGTGGCTCAATCATTCACCACTTGCGCACCCGTGCCGCCGCTTGAGAGCTCGTCGCGCACTTTCCGTCTGCCGATTGGTAGGAGATCCGGGTGTCACGACAACCCAACTGCCGGCGCCTGGCCGCGTCGGGTGCAGCGAGAGAGCGGCATCATCGTCGGGAGAAAGGCTCGGACCGCATGCCCCCCAGGCGATAGGCATAGCCGCCATCGTGTGCTCCGACATGATAGATAATGTGCGTGTACTGACCTCGAAGATAGATTCAAGTGCAATCGCGTTTTCAGATCGCGCGAGACCTGATCAAAACCGATCGAGGAGCTACTTGTTTTGTCGAAAGAGCTCATGATCCTGAAAGTCGTTATCCGAACATCTGGATCTTACAATATCGACCTTGTCATTTGGCTACCAGTTCACATCGAACAATGGAGGCTGTGATGATCGCCCTTTCTTCTGAAAATATCGAACCGACGAATTCGACGAAATCGCACCTAGGGCCCGCAATTCCCGCTTCGATGTTTGGGATCGTGCTGGGAACCGCCGGTCTTGCCAACGCTTGGCGAGCAGCCAGCGAACTCTGGCATTTCCAATCGACGATCGGAGACGTCATTGGCCTCGTCGCGACGGCCATCTGGGTAGCGCTTATCGCGCTTTTTGCTACCAAATGGGTTCTGTTTCCCGCCGAGGCCAAACAGGAGCTTGGGCATCCCGTGCAATGTTGCTTCGTCGGTCTGATCGGTGTTTCGACCATGCTGGTGGGGTTGGTGCTCGCCCGCTATTCCGACATAACTGCAAATGTTCTCTATTGGGCCGGCGCAATCTGGACGGCAGGATTTTCAGTTTGGAGGACTGGCGCCCTGTGGCACGGCGGCCGCGACGCGACGACGACAACCGCCGTCCTATATCTGCCCTCCGTCGCGGGTTTCTACGTGGTCGCGATAGTGGGCGCACCTTTGGGATACCTCGATCTCGCAAAGCTCGCGTTCGGCGCCGCATTCTTCTCATGGCTTGCAATCGAATCGGTCCTGTTGAACCGTCTGTTGACAACGACGGAGTTGGCCGAGCCGCTTCGACCGACGATAGGGGTCCAACTCGCTCCTCCCGCTGTCGGTGCGGCCGCTTATCTCGGTGTGACGGACGGGACACCCGACATGCTGGCTCACGCAATGGTGGGTTACGCGCTCCTGCAGCTCATTTTGATGATCAGGATTTTCCCCTGGGTCCTTAAGCAACCGCTCAATGCTTCTTACTGGGCGTTCTCGTTCGGGCTCACGGCCCTTGCGACGGACATCATCCGGATGGTCTGTCGGGGCGATCGTGGCTTGTTGGAGTATTTGGCCATGCCGGCGCTCGCGGCGGTTACGTTCGCATTGCTTGCATTGGCGCTCTTCTCTCTTCGGCTCCTGTTCACCGGGAAACTTTTGCCCCTTCGGCCGATCGGGCGATAGGTCCAGACCGCCGCGTCGCGGCGTCAACGGGAGCCATCGTGTGCGGCTCCAGCGCGCGGGGGGATCCTGCAAGCAGGATACCTCCCGATCCCTGGCCTCATGTAATAGCGAAGGAGAAGGCAGTGAAACTTACGGACAACACGATCTTGATTACTGCTGGCGCGTCGGGCATCGGACGCGGTTTGGCGGAAGCATTCCACGAACTTGGCAACGAAGTCGTTATCGCCGGGCGTCGACGGGCGCTGCTCGAAGAGGTCGCCGCGGCAAACCCAGGAATCCAGACGATGCAGCTTGATGTGGGAAACTCGCACGGCATCCGGGCTGTCACGGAACAGCTGATCCTTCAGTTTCCCTCACAGAATGTATTGATCAACAACGCTGAAATCATGCCATTCGACGACGCCGGCAGCGAGATCGACGAGAAGATGACTGAGAAGGTCATCATGACGAACCTGCTCGGTCCGATCCGCTTGACCTCTGCCCTCATCGAACACCTGAAGAAGCAGGCGCGAGCGACGATCATCAACAACACGTCCATCCTTGGCTTCGTTCCGCTCGCAAACGCCGCCGACCCTGCATTCCTATACGCTTTCACAACGCTTCATGCCGCGGAACACGTCGGTCGCCGTGCAGGAAATCGCTCCCCCTTTGGCTTTTTCAAAACGACAGGGCCGCCGTCGATGTTGATGCGAAAAAGCTTGTAGGGTTTTTCCCGCAGGTCATTGCCGTCGTGGAAGCTAGGCTGCCGGTTTATCTGTCCGCACGCACCGTATTTCAACCATCTAAACACGCCTTATCTCTCGCGCCTCACGAAATTCGGCGTTGCCCCCGATGAGGTTGACTACGTCCTCCACGCGCATCTGCACGTGGATCACGTCGGGTGGAACACGAGGCTCGTCGATTGCCGCTGGCAGCCGACCTTTCCCAATGCGCGGCACCTATTTTAGAGGAATCGGCTGGCAAGAGAAGTTGGTTCACCTCTCAAGGAAGCAACTCAGATACCGCCGAAGGACCGAGGTCTCGCCCCGGCCCTTTAATTTTGTGTCGGTCAGGATCAGTGACCCCAGATGCCTTGGCCATATTCGTCGTTGGAAACAGGCTTGCGTACGGTTTTCGGCATGCCGGTATCGTTGTTCATTCTTTTGGTCGAGGAGGTATACGTGTTGTCAGACGCAGTTGCAGGCTGCTGGGCCTCGTTGGACCCATAGTGGTCGCTTCCGGCAATTGCGCTTCCTGCTGTAACAACAAGAGCGGCGGCAGCAAGAGCTGTCATTTTCATTTTAGTAACTCCATCGTTATCTTGGTGGTCTTCACCCATCCAGCTATAAAGCCTCGCTCCCCCGAGACGATTGGACGATCCGGCTGTGTGACCCATACGTTGGCATTGGGCGATGCAAGCCGAAGGGCAGGGACAATGTTGTTGACGGGAGGCAGCCTTGCCGCTGCGCTGAACATTCGTCGGGCGAATTGGTATTTGGAAGCAGCCGCTTGCGTGGATCTTTATTGGCCGCGGCCCCGGCACCATTCCAGCGCTTCCGGCCATCCGCCGCAGCATGCCACCGGTCACCCGATCTCAGCGATGACCTACCCTGGACCTTGGCATCGTCTGACTGACCATTCCGCATAATAGGTCGACGCGCCGGGTCGGCGCATTCTTCTGCGCATCGGTCATGAAAGGCCGCAAAAGGAGAAAGCAAATGCCGAACATTACTAGGATGCTGGCGCTCGCAGCGGCACTTGCCGTATCGAGCACCGCGATGGCGCAGCCGGTCGGCCCAGAGGCCAAGCCGACGGTCGTGCTGGTGCACGGCGCCTTCGCCGAGTCGTCGAGCTGGGATGAAGTCATCATCAAACTCAACAGGGACGGCTATGTAGCCAAGGCCGCAGCCAAGCCGCTCCGCGGCGTCGCCAGCGATGCCTCGGCGGTCGCGGCCATTCTCCGGTCGATCCCCGGGCCGGTCGTTCTGGTGGGCATTCCTGTGGCGGGCCTGTCATCACCGAGGCCGCCAACGGCAATGCCAACGTAAAGGCGCTGGTCTATGTGATCTGCATCGCGTCAGGCCGACCACCTTGATCGTAATGGCCAATATGGCGGAAACCCTGGATGAGTTCCGGCTTCTTCAAGAATCTAGACGTCACTGCTTCACCCGACCGAATAAGAGGCCACCGCGTATTCCGCTACGAGATGATCCTCGTTCGGGGATGCACCGCCTGCGCCAACAGCTCCAATCACCACCCGTTTGGGATCGCGGATCGGTACGCCGCCAGCCACAAAAGCGAGCTTTCTCGGAATGGAGGTTTCGATCGTCGCCAAGGGGTGCCCGCTCGAGACTGCGAGGCAAAGGTCTTTCGTGGATACGCCAAAAAATACTGCCGTCAGCGCCTTGGACGCTGAGGTATCGATAGATGCCAGCGCAGCGCCGTCCATCCGGGTTGCGAGCACGAGGTTGCCGGCGCCATCCAACACGGTGATTGTGTAGGGGACCCCGACGTCAGCAATCTTTTCGATCGCACGCTCGGTGATGGAGCGAGCGACGTCGAGCGAGAGGATGACGGGGGAGATCTGTTTAAATTTCGGCATAGGAAGATCCTGTTGTAACGGTCGCCCATTCGCGACCAAAAGTTGGAAAGGCTGGAATCACTCGAATTGCGAGGTGGCTAGACCGTGAGCCGGAGAGTTTGGTCCCCAAAACTGGAGCAGGCTCCGATCGGTCAGGAGCCCGGCCCTGATTGACCGGGTCCTTTCAACAAATGCTTAGAAATGTTCGAGAACGATCTTTCCCTTTGCCTTGCCGCTTTCGATCGTAGCGTGTGCCTTCTTGAGATTGGCCGCGTTGATGGGGGCAAGCGTCTCCGTAATCGTCGTTCGAATCTTGCCTGCGTCGATCAGTGCGGCAACCTCGTTCAACAGCTTCCCCTGCTCGTCCATGTCTGCCGTCTGGTAGATCGAGCGCGTAAACATCAACTCCCAATGCGTCGAGACAGCTTTCCGCTTGAAAGGAACGATGTCCAGACTGTTGGGATCGTCGATCAGTCCGAACCGGCCTTGCGGGGCGATGAGCTCGATGATCTCCTTCAGGTGATAATCCGTCTCAGTGGTCGAGAAGACGAAGGCAGGTGACCCAATACCCAGCTCGGCAACCTGAGCGGCGATTGGTTTGCTGTGATCCACGACATGATGGGCGCCCAGTTCCTTGACCCATGCTTGCGTCTCAGGACGCGAGGCGGTTGCGATCACGGTCACATTGGTGAGCGCCCTCGCCAACTGGATGGCGATCGAACCGACGCCGCCGGCGCCGCCAATGATCACGATCGCGTTCGCAGCGCCCGGTACGGGCTTGCGGATATCAAGACGATCAAACAGCATTTCCCAGGCTGTGATCGCCGTAAGCGGAAGCGCGGCCGCTTCGGCATTCGAGGCCGATGCAGGTTTTCCCCCTACGATCCGTTCATCGACGAGATGGTACTGGCTATTTGCGCCAGGACGAATGAGCGAGCCCGCATAGAAGACCTCGTCGCCAAT
>NZ_JAMYKW010000043.1:0-45196 GCF_040317555.1 Mesorhizobium sp. M1406
CGCCCGCAGCACGAAATGTGAGCGTTCGCGACAGGCGCTGGCACACCCCGCCACACAAATCCCCATAGCGCACAGCATGCGGCCCATGGGTTCCTGCATGGGAGGCTTTCGTACGCCTGACGGCACCCGAAACCCTTCACAATGTCGGTCGTTCCGGCGGTAAGCACAGTCTCCCGAGAGCGGACTCTTAGAACGCAGTTGCCCCTGGCGGCGAGAGAATCCGAGCGAGCCATGAGACGGACTCGGAGTACCGTTTACAAATCACGCAAGGTTTTGACGCTCGCCAAGGAGGCTGAAAAATTTCTGCCACCATTGTGGCGCCCGTCATTTTCCGCGAACGTGAATCGATTAGGGCGGAGGCAGACCAGATCGTGGACGGCCACTCCTCGGGAACGCAATCCATTGACAACATCGTGGTTTCGCCTAACGCGAACGAGTGTCAGCACGACCAGGCAACTGAACCCTATGAACCCACAGCTCTAGGTGAAACAATTGGCGCGACTTCGCGATAATCGGACCCGCATCCTTGTTACCGGAGGTGCTGGATTCATCGGTTCACATCTCATCGACCGCCTACTCAAACGCGGCAACGAGGTCCTGTGTGTCGACAACCTTTTTACGGGGTCGAAGCGCAATATTGATCACCTGACAACGCATCCCCGCTTCGAGTTCATGCGCCACGACGTGACCTCCCCGCTCTATGTGGAAGTGGACGAGATCTACAATCTGGCGTGTCCAGCATCGCCCGTTCACTATCAACATGATCCGGTTCAGACGACGAAGACATCGGTCTACGGCGCCATCAACATCCTTGGGTTGGCAAAGCGACTGAAATGCAAGGTATTCCAGGCATCCACCAGCGAAGTCTACGGCGATCCAGCCATTCACCCGCAGCCGGAAACCTATTGGGGCAACGTCAATCCGATCGGACCACGCTCATGTTATAACGAAGCCAAGCGTTGCGCAGAGACGCTCTTCTTCGACTACCACCGACAGCACGGACTGGAGATCAAGGTTGCCCGCATCTTCAATACGTTTGGACCGCGCATGCATCCGGCGGACGGCCGGGTGGTGTCGAACTTCATCGTGCAAGCGCTTCGTGGCGATCCGATAACCATCTTTGGCGACGGGTCCCAGACCCGGTCGTTCTGCTATGTTGACGACGTTGTCGACGGCCTGATCCGCTTGATGGACACGGGACCGGACGTGATCGGCCCCTTCAACATCGGCAATCCGCAAGAGTTCTCGATAACTGGGCTAGCCGGGATGATCACGCGAATGATTGGATCTGAGTCGAAGATAGCTTACCGTGATTTGCCGCAAGACGACCCCAGACGTCGCCAGCCCGATATCAGCCTGGCCAGAAGCCTGATCGAGTGGGAACCAACGGTGAGTCTGGAAACCGGGTTGCACAAAACGATCGACTATTTCAGGGATCGGCTGCTGGACGTTGCGCCGCGGATGCGCTGAGCCATTTTGGCCGTGAACCAGTCAGCCTGGCAGCAGCCCATAAGCATAGGCCATCTTTTCCGTTTTTGCTGTACCGCCTGGCGAGGCGTCCACAAGGATGCGTGTGTCCCAACTGTCGCTGCGATTAATCCTAAAGCCAATGTCGCGCACCATAGCAAAGAGACAATCCCGATTGGGCACCCAGAAATTGGTGATGTCGCCGGCAAGGGAGGCCGCTTCGTAGTATTGCGCGGCCGCGACACCAGGCATCAGGGCCGGCGCGAATTCCGTTTCAATCAGCAGGCGGCCCTGACACAGTCCGGCAACGATGTTCAGCGCGCGCACCATGTCGGGCAAATGATAGAGAACGCCCAGAAAAAGCACGATGTCAAACGTGCCAATGTCCGATCCAGGGATATCGTATAGGTTCATTTGGCGGTAATCGAATTCCAAAGCGGTCAACTGCTCCATGGCTCCGAAACCATGAACGTTCTTGGCCCGATAGTCGACGACCGTCACCCGCGCTCCGCGACGCGCCATGTTCATCGAAAAAAAGCCGTCCGACGGACCTATGTCCAAGACTTTGAGGCCGGCCATGTCTTTCGGCAATTGGAGTTTTTCGAGTAAGAATCCTGGGTCATAGGAACCCGGAGTGACCACGCCTGGGAACACTTCAAACTTGTGGTGCCAATGGCTTACCCTTGCGACGATCGCCCGCGCGCGCTCGCGGTCGAGCGACGTCGAAGCTGGTGCTGCCGGGTACATATCTCTAATCTCCAACGTCCTGCCTCACTCAGGAGATAAATTTTTGACCCGAGCCTCATATGCCGGCGATGCGCGCCAAGCCGCGACTATGCATGCGGGTGCCACCGTTGCCAACAGTGCAACTGAATTTCCCAACAGTTGCGATGGGCGAATGGACACCCCTGACGTACCGCTGCCAGAGCGCGTTACCGTTTCAGGGCAACGGCCCCCATCCGCCTGCTTTGAAACAACTTTGGACGTACAATCGTTTCACACTGTTCCTGGATCTGCCCTAGGCGTCGAGCGCGATTCCCTGGAGGCGTCATGACCAACAGAACCGCCGTAGTTGTTGTCGGGATGCACCGCAGCGGGACGTCTGCGCTGGCGCGCGTGCTCAGTCTTCTCGGCGCAGCCTTGCCACGCAACCTCAATCCCGCGGGATTGGGCAACGAGGTCGGCCATTGGGAGCCGGAGGCTGCTGTTCGCCTCAATGACCAGATTCTGAATCTGGCCGAGTGTCCGGTAAACGACGTCCAAGGGCCTGCCAGCGAATGGCTGCAACGGCCTGAGGCTCTCGCCTGCGTCGACAGGCTGGTGGATCTGATCGCCGATGAATATGGCGACGATCCGTTGTTCGTGCTGAAGGACCCCCGAATCGCGCTGCTGTTTCCCTTGTGGCGCGTCGCGCTGAGTAGACTGAAGATAAGGTGTGCCGCTGTCGTCATCTCGCGCAATCCAGTGGAGGTTGCGCTCTCGCTGGCGAAGCGACAGGGCGTGGCAGGCGATTGGCAATCGTGGCCGCTGGATAGGGGTGGCCTTCTGTGGTTGCGCTACAATCTTGCGGCCGAGGAATACACGCGCGGCGTCGATAGGGCGTTCTGCGACTATCCGAAATTGCTCGGGGACTGGAGATCGGTCGTGCGCCGCCTGGGCGATGAACTCAATATCGCATGGCCGAAATCTGTCCCGGATGCCGCTTCCGAGATCGACGGCTTTCTTTCGCGCGACCTGCGGCACCATCAAGAGCCCGAGGACTTGGATCACCGCCATGGGGTGTGGTCCGAATGGATCGCGCCGATCTTTTCGGAGCTGCGTGGCGCAACCGAAGGCCGTGGCCCAGACCCGGCCATTTTCGACGCAGTGAAGCAGTCGTTCGGCGATGTCTATACCGCCATTCAGCAGCCTCCGGCCCAGCAGCGACCGTCAGGGCGATCTCGTCTGCGCGTCATGCGCCGGGGTAGGGGCAGGCGAAAGATATGCCTTGCCGGCGGCCTGTTTTGGAAGCCGACCCCTGGTGACGGCTCGGCGATGGCCGCGGTCGAAGCCGCCATAGCCGACGACATCGAAATTTCCATCGTCGACATCGGCGCCTTCACCGATGCAGATGAGACCGCCTTTGCCGCCTTTGCCGAAAGCCATTCCTTCGACATCGAGTATCCCTACGAGGACGACCCGCCAATCGAGCCATCCTTCCTGGCTGCGACGATTCGATTGTGGAGATACGTCCGGGCGCGGCGTTACGATGCCATTCTCTTTCAGGATCAGGATGGCCTTGGCAGCGCAAGCGCCGTGGCAAAGCAGACCGGATTGACGCTCGACGGCATTTCCCTGGCCGTTGTTGCCGCGGGGAGCCCCCACTGGATCAGGCAAGAGAATGGCGCGCTTCCATCAACTCTGGTGACGATCGGCATCGAACACCTGGAAAAAATGGCAGTCGAGCGAAGTACCGCTCAAGCGATCATTGCCGCAAACAGCAATGCGTTGAAGGGCGAGGTCGGCCGGTATGTACACAGCCTACAGGTAGCCCTTGAGGAGCGATCGAGGGATGCCGCGGAGGCGGCACGTTATGCGAGTTCCCTAGAAGGCACGGTGGCCCAATTGCGGACGGCGAACGAGAGCGCGGCCGAATACGCGAGAAGTCTTGAACAGTCGCGGGTTCAGATCGAGGCGGCCGCCGGCGGCAACACGCTGAATGGGGAGGTCGGCCGGTATGTGCACAGCTTGCAAGCAGCCCTCGAAGCGCGATCGAGAGATGCTGCGGAGGCCGCGCGTTATGCGAGCTCCCTGGAGGACACAGTGGCCCTGTTGCGGAAGACGAATGAGACCGCAGCCGAATACGCCCGAGGTCTCGAACGGTCGCGAGCTGAAACCCAGGAGTATGCCAAGTCGCTGGAGGCAGAACTAGAAAAACTCAACCCGACCGCATGGAGCTGACGGCGAAGAGCTTAGATCCAGGCACATTTGACCAAGCCCCCCATTTGTAGCTGGTTTTGCCTAGGACCATGGCTCGGCATGCTTAACTTCCGGCGGCGACTAGGAAAAAAGCCGGAAACGGGCGAGATACCAGATCGCTTTGACACCATCGCGCCATCCGATTTTCTTGCCGTCCTCGTAGGTGCGACCGAAGTAGCTAATGCCCACCTCGTAGATGCGCCAACGGCCTGCAAGCGCGATCTGGGCACTGAGCTGGATTTCACAACCAAAGTCGTTGCAGGTCAGACGCAGCCGGCTCAACACGTCTCGCGTGAACATCTTGTAGCAGCATTCAATATCGGTAAGTGTCTGGTTAAAGAGAAGATTGAACACCAGAGAGATGAGGCGATTGGCCAAATAATGGTGGAAATAGAGAGAGCGATGAGGCCGGCCGTAGAAACGTGAGCCATAGACGACATCCGCAACTTTTCGCCTGACAATGAGGTCATACATGACGGTCCAATCCGCGGGATCGTATTCAAGGTCGGCGTCTTGGATGACAATTACGTCGCCCTGGACTGCCGCCAGCCCGGTTTGCAGAGCGGCGCCTTTTCCGCTATTTCTGTCGTGATAGAACACGCGCACCGCAACAGGGGCACTCGCCGGTTCCTCGGCGAAGAGGAGACCTCCTTCGACGCCGACTGTCAGGGCCGTGGCCCAGCGGGAACCGGTTGGAAAATTGGCCTGGAGCCACTCGCGGGTGCCGTCGGAGGAGCCGTCGTCGACGACGATGATCTCCTTCGCCACCTCGGGAAGTGCTGTACTCACCATCCCCAGGACGTGTGGCAAAGTCGCTGCTTCGTTGAAGACCGGTACGATTACGGAGAGCATGGAACCTCGAGGCCAGCAGCTGTTGCGGTGGAATCCGACACCGCCGGCTAGGATAGAGCGACCATCAAGATCATGGCGATGCCAATGGTGGCGAAGAGCGCCCGATAGCACCGTTGCAGTCGACGCAGGCTCTGGGGGGTAAGGCCAGCCCGCATGGCGCGGCGGGACGCCAACAGATGCAACGGAATGAGCGCAACGGCAAAGACGAGAGCAAACGGAACGAGCCCGAATGCAGCCAGCGCGACTAGGTAGATGTAAGAGGAGATAAAAAGCACCAAGCCGGCGACAAAGCTTTGCGTCTTGCCGAACGCCACGGCATTCGTGCGTATGCCGTTGAGCAGATCAACCTCGTAGTCACGCGCCTCATGCGTAAAATGGCCGGCGGTGAATACCAGTCCAAAGAAACAACTCACGACAACGCCCTGTGCATTGATCGCGCCAAAGGCTGTGTAACCAAGCAGGAAATGCATGCAGCCGCCAACAAAATGCAGGGCTGAGCTGAAGAGCGGCGCACCCTTCAAATGCAAGGTGGGGCTGGAATACAGGGCGCTTAATCCGGCGATCGTTGCTGCGATCAGGAGCGTTCTTGTACCGATAAGCCCAACAAGGAGCAGACTGATCGCCAGTAGTGAGCCAGCCATATAACCGACTTCCGTGCGTGACATACCTCTTGCAGCGAATGTCCGGCTGGCCCGGTCCGGGTCCTTGAGATCGCTGAAGATACCTGACCAGTCGTTGAGAACGAACACATGAGCCATCAGGCACAAATTGCCCGCCATCACGATGGCCCCGGTCAGAAGATGACCCGCCGACATGGCCCCAACTGAACAAACGGCTCCGATGAAAGGCGTGGCCTGCAGGGCCGCGACCTCGTCAATACGGATGCAGGAAAGCCAACGCGACAACAACTTCATCGCCGGGAGGCGACTTCGAGGGGCTGGTTCGCCGGCGATTTGTGTCACTTGTCACCACATTCCTGTTTTGAGCCGCAGGCAAACTTCGAGCGCATAAGCTCATTCTCGAAATAGAGCCGCAGCCACAGGGCATAGCCGAAATCTTGCGACCAGTAGAATCGTCTTACCGTCGCACTAAGGTCATTGTGATACAGAAGCGGAGGGGTGTGGCTTAACAAGGAAAAGTCATCGGCCGCAATATCCTTCAGCAACTCGGCTGTGCGTTGATAGGTCTCGGATGAGCCGGCATGGCTTTCCATTTGCCGAAGCGCTCCGGCGGCCCGAACCCAGATGTCCTGGCCGGGAATATCGGTCTGCAATCGCGATTGCGGAAACGGCGGCAGGCAGCCGGCTTTTTCAAGGTCCGCCAACCGCAACGTCGGCATGATGGGCGCATCCGCATAGTAGACCCAGATACCGTCGTCGCTCGCCTTTTTTGAGAGGGCGTCGCACAGCGCCCGCGCGGCGGATTTATCCACTCGGTCAAGAAGGAGGAATATGTGCATCTGGATTGCGACATCCGCGGGATTGGGGTCGTGTCCCGGATCGAGGCATTGGTACTCGTCTCTTGTCGCAAGCCAAGTCTGGTAAAGCCCGTCATCCCGCCTGAATTGCGCGATGGTGGCAAGCGCCGGGTGCAGCAGTTCGCGCTTGTTGCTGGGCGCGACCCGCCACGCCAGGGCTGTGTCGTCCGAATCGGGCGTAATGGCGCAGCCGAGCGTGCCGATTGTCGGCGAATCCGGTCGCCCGTGATAGCGCACAAGGCCGCCTTCTTCGATCTGGGCAGATAGGAACTGCCGCGCTCCACCAAGCATGTCGCTCAAGCCCGCGGCTTCGGCCACCGGGCTCGCCACGTCAAGCATGACGGCGTTGAGATAGGTATTGAGTTCCTGGCGCGGCTGATCGAACCGGTTTGCGCTGGTATAGGATGTAAGCCAGTAGCCGCCAGCCTGCTGATCGCTAGCGAGCATCTGCTTGGCGTGCCGCGCTGCGCTAGGCAGATCGCTGACATGCTCAAGTGCCACTTTGTCTTCAGGAATAAGGAACGAGATCTGCTTGAGCAGGCGCGGGTCGCCACCCGGGGTCGCGCGCACCAGAACCGCCAGGAAATGTTCGCCCGGCGTCATGTGATCGATGGGGATGGTGACGCGCCAACCAGCTGGGCTCGGTTGTCCCAAAGCTTTCTCTACATCGGCTCTGCCAAAGAAATCCCGGGTTCCACCCACCTGCCGGCCGTCGATCAGCACACCGACATCTGTTGGAGTGTGATTATTGGTGAGCGCCCATCCAAGGATCTCGAGCTGCCGGCCGGCTTGGCCGCCGACGGCTGCGGGCAAGACGTTAACCACGTCGATGTTGCCTGTTAAATCTACAACTAGGTCGGGGCGCACATGCGGGTGGGACAGTTCGGCGATGAAGGCCGCGTTATGAATGTCCCAGGCCGGTCGCATTCTGTCCGGGCCCTGGGTTGAGATAACGGGCATGTCGAAAATGCCAGTGTACCAGAAAGCGCCGATCGTCTGGGTTGAGATCGCCGCCAGCGATGCAAGGCCGAATGCCGCACGGCCGCTGCGTGACAGGCTTTTCACGACCGTTGGAAGCATCCATATGAGCATGGGCACCATGTCGGTAAGCCATCGCGGTCCCCAGGACATGCCTTGCCGCCAGTCGATCATGGCGTAGAAGAACACTTGCACGATCATTGCGCAACCGACTGCCGCAGTTAGACCTCGTCCCAAGTGTTCGGCCCCGAGGCGGCGAAAAAACATCGGGACAAATAGCAGGAAAGGGGAGAAGACGAAGAGACCTCGAGTCGGGCTGAAAAGCAGACCCGCGATACCGCCCATCAAGCTGTCATTTAAGTCGCCGGCTCTGACATGCACTGCATAAGCACCCGCAATATTGCCGACGAGCATGATATTGTAGGCAAGGGTTAGAGCGATGGGGACCATGCCTGAAAAAACGAGCAGTGATCTTACGCGGCCAGCCCACCACAGGCCGTAGATACCCAAGCCCGCAGCCAGTATGGCATCCGGCTGGCGGTTGGCCGCAATAAGCGTGCAAAGCAGACCGGCGAGCAGGACCCGCCACGGCTTGGCTGGGCCTGTAAGCAAAAGCATCGTGCCTATGACCAGCAACTGCGCGAGTCCGTGCATCCAGAGGGCCTGACTGCTGATGACCCATGTCGTGGTACCGAATGCATAGAGCAAGCTCAGAATGGCTGCCCACCCTTCATCGGTCCTGCGTCGAAGCAGCAAGTAGAGCAGCCCCACAGAGACCGCCGCTATCGAAGAAGCGCAGAGCTTTTCCATGATGCGGGCGAGCTTGTCTAACAGCAGCGGGTCGGAACCATGTCGGTCCAGATACATGACCGCCGGCAGATAGAGTGGGGAGAGGACGACGGGAACAACGACCGGAAATTTCGACACGAAATTGCCCCCACGAACCTTCACGATCCAATGGGCATTGTAAGTCTTGTCCGGCGTTGACGGAGGCTTTCGACCCTGAGCCACCAGGTCTAGGATTGGGTTCAAGGTCAGGCTGTGATTCTGCCAGATTGAAAAGGGCAGATAGCGCGCTGCGAAGCTGTCCGCTGCCGCGATCGAGCGCATATTCGCGTTGAAGACCAGGAGGGAGAGGAACCCGAGGAGCAAAGCGATCGCGACATCGCGCGCACGGATGCGTCGAAAAGCCGGCGTCGATACCATCTGGCTCGGAACGTGGGCGGTCATTGCCACGATCAACGATCTTCCCCGTTCAAGGCTCCTAGTGGGACGTGTAGCGCTCGTACAACGATCGCGTTGCGGCTACAACCGGACACAAGAATATTTAGATCATGCCGGGCTGCCGGCGATTTGGGGGATAAGATTGACACTGTTAAAAGCGCACACCGCGAGGCGGGTAAATCTGTTCGGCATCGGAGCCCCAAGGACCGCAACCAGCAGTCTGGCATGGATGCTGCGCGGGACGGGGAAGGTCTTCGTTCCCGAAGCGAAAGAGATGAATGGCTTCGGCATCGACGCGGATGTGACCGAAAGCGTGTACGAGATGCGCTTCTCGGAGGCGAGGACTGAGCATCGCTATCTCGCCGATATTTCCCCCGTCTATCTTTCAAGCATCCAGGTGGCGGAGGGGATACAGGCCTACAATCCGGAGGCAAAAATCATCGCGACGCTCAGGGACCCTGTCAGCCGAGTGATTTCACATTACAGGCACATGAAGGGGAAGATAGACCCGTCTTTGGGTCCGGAACTTAAGCTAAATATAAATTCATATATCAGAAAGGGATTGGCGGATATATACGACAATAAATTGGAATATAACTCATGGTATTCTGCAGCCATGAATATAAATCACTCGTTTTACGGAAAGCATTTGCAAAGTTATTACCGGAGATTTCCCCACAACCAGATACTGGTGCTGGTCTACGATGACCTAACGCGATGGCGCCCCTTCCGCCAGGGTCTCTGGGCGCGGCAATTGCAGCGGTTCCTGGGTGTCAATGTAAACCAGAAGTGCCGCGACAACCGCGCCGTAGGGTTCGAAACAAAAATCGCCGACGACGTGGCAGTCGATTTGAAAAAACTGTTCGCGGCAGACGTGTCCACGACCAGCGACCTGATCGGCCGCGATCTGGGCAGGCTATGGGGATATTAGAGCGCTGCCGCTAGAACCCTGCAGCATGGTTTGACGAGACCCGTTGCATGTCGGCCTCAACCATCTCGGCGACCAGATCCTCCAGTCGAACCGTGGGACTCCAGCCAAGCACCTCTTTGGCAAGCGAAGAGTCGCCGACAAGTAGGTCGACCTCCGATGGTCTGTAGAAGGCCGGGTCAACAGACACAACGACTTTTCCGGTAGTCCGGTCGATACCTCGCTCGTTGTGCCCCGTTCCTTGCCAATCCAGAAAGATGCCGCAGGCTTTCGCGGCCATGTCGACAAATTCACGAACCGTGTGCGTTCTCCCGGTCGCCACAACGAAATCCATTACAGGCGTCGTTTGCAGCATCCTCCACATTGCATCGACATAATCCCGGGCGTGGCCCCAATCTCTTTTCGCCTCTAGATTTCCGACCCGCAGAGGCCCTTCGCCGCGCAACGCATATTTGGCCATACCAAGTGTCACTTTTCGAGGGAGAAACTCCACGCCCCTTAAAGGCGACTCGTGATTGAAGAGGATGCCGCTGCAGCAATGCAAGCCATACGCCTCTCTGTAGTTCACGACCGTCCAATGCGCGAATAGCTTGGCCACTCCATAAGGGCTGCGCGGATAGAAGGGAGTTCTTTCGTTTTGCGGAACCTCTTGCACTTTACCAAACATTTCAGACGTCGAAGCCTGGTAGAATTTAGCTGCAGGGACGACAGTCCTGACGCCTTCAAGCAACCTCAATGTTCCAATCCCGGTCACCTGAGATGTATAGATTGGCTGTCTAAACGAATCTCCGACAAAACTCTGAGCCGCAAGATTGTATATCTCATCAGGCTGGACATTCTCCAGCACCACACGCACGTTTGAGTCCTCGGTCAATTCCATCGACGCGAATTCGATATCTTGCAGAACCTGCAGATTTTGGAGGCGCCATGTGCCTATCCCCGACGTGCGGCGCATGGAGCCCACCACACGGTATCCCTTGTCGAGCAGCAGCTTTGACAGATAAGCTCCATCCTGCCCCGTGATGCCCGTTATCAAAGCGGTCTTATTTGCCACAGCCCGTCCCCTTGCGATTGTGGATTTCCCTTGTCGTGGGCTATGGCAACGTTTGGATGCGAAGGCAAAGAAAGATTCGGGCCCAGCATGAGGAATGCGTTCTTTACGATTTCATCGTGGAACTATCTCCACTATTCGCGGACGCTTGCGTCTTCGTTTGCTCGCTACCATCCAGAGTTCTCACGCATACTGGCCATCGCTGACACACCTCGGAACGATCTGCAACAGGGCGCCTTCCCCGAATTCGATGCTCATATTTTTTTCGACGAACTCGATCTGCCTGACCGTCGCTCTTTCAGCTTTCGCTACGATGTCGTGGAACTGAATACGGCCATCAAGCCAACGTTATTCCGGCGACTTTTTGCCGATGGTTTTGACCGCGTGATTTACCTAGATCCGGATATCTTCGCCTATCGTCGCTTCGACGAGATATTGCGGGCGTTCGATGAGGGAGCGACTTCCATCCTGACGCCGCATTCCCTCGCCCCCAATCTCCATTCCGAGAGCCCAAACGACCTGACCTTTATGCAATCCGGGATTTACAATCTGGGATTTTTGGCCTTGGCCAGGACGGGCGAGACGTCGGCTCTGCTGGAATGGTGGGAGTCGCGTCTGCAGCGCGAGTGTGTCGCCGATCGCCTGAGCGACGGGATTTTCGTTGACCAGAAATTTATGGACCTGTGGCCCGCCTATTGCCCGGGCACACACATCCTGCGCCATCCAGCTTACAACGTGGCGTACTGGAACCTGGATACCCGCACGATCAAAACCACGAATGAGAACTACGAGGTCAACGGCTCGCCACTCGCCTTCTTCCATTTCAGCGGAATCACTCCCGGCGACAGGGGCGTCCTGTCGAAGCACCAGCAGCGATGGAAACCAACATCTACGGAAGCGTTGGCAAGCCTCACAGCGGGTTATCATGACCAGTTGGAAGATTTCGGCGCAAGCAGTTTTTCTTCTGTCCCCTATGGCTTCGGGACGTTCTCCGACGGCACCAAAATTCCGAAACTGGCGCGAATTCTCTTTCGTGAGAAGCTCGAGCCTTTCGAGGGCGATCCTTTCACTCTGATGCCGGGCCATCTGGACCGTCCAGCCGGCATCAAGCCCAACCCCGGTGGTGTGGTCACGCAGCTTGCGCACGCACTCTGGACGACGAGGCGAGACCTACAATCCTACTTCCCTCTCCAAGAGGGGAAATCCCAGATAAACTACGCCGACTGGTATATCGCCGGCGGCGCAACGTCGGCAGGGATTCCTGCCAGGTTCACGCAAACTGTCGCCAAAAGAATCCGCCAACTAGGTCACGGAACCGCAGATGTTTCCGCCACAGAAAAATCCGTGATTGCGACGCGTATCGCGCGCCGCGCTTATCGAACTCTCATGAAAGTTCAGCCTCACATTCGCTGGCTCTACAGAATGGTGCCACCGGCCAAGCGAAAGCGCTTTCTCGATGCGATGTTCAGGCATGCGTGGCCCGCAAATTTCGATACGACATCGAAGGCCACCCTTGGGCCCGGCCTGTCCCTGATCGGTTATCCGTTTTCAGAAACGGGCGTGGGTGAAGCAATGCGCTCGCTAGCTCGCTCAGTCGACAGTGCCAACATCAACTATGATGTCACGAACTTTGACGAGCAGGTTCTTTCGTCGAGGAGGGATAGAGCCTTGACGTCTCACATCGTTGTTCGACCTTCCAAAATGGTGAACGTTTTCTGCGTAAACGCCGACATGCTGGGGTCAACCATTCATGGCATTGGCGGCGGTGTTCTCCAAAACAGATACAACATCGTCAGGCCTTTCTGGGAACTGCCTTCGATTCACCCTCAATGGCTGAACGGTCTGCAACATATGGACGAGATCTGGGCCCCGACGGCCTTCGTTCGGGATGCCTTCATGGCCGGTACTGACCGCCCCGTTGTGCATATTCCGGTGGCCATATCCGTCCCGCCCGACATCGAGGCGAGCCGTGAGCCTTTCAAGATTCAAAAGAATTCTACCGCATTTCTGTTTGCATTCGATTTTTCGTCCTACCCGGACCGGAAGAACCCGGACGCCGTTTTACAAGCCTACCTTCGCGCGTTCGGACATGACCGAAATCGACGGGTTTCTTTGGTTATCAAGACAATGGGTAATAGCCCCCACAAACGAGCAATTCTGAATTCAATTCGTAGCCTGGCGCAGACCGACAACAGGATTGTGTTGATTGATGAGGTTCTCACTCGGACCGAAACCTATTGTCTGACAAAATCGTGCGATGTCTTCGTCTCGTTGCATCGCTCGGAGGGCTTCGGGTTGGGAATTGCCGAAGCCATGGCTATGGGCAAAGCCGTTATTGCAACAGACTTTTCGGGAAGTAAGGATTTTGTTGGCACGCAAACGGGGTTTCCTATTCCATACCGATTGATCGGCGTCGAACCCGATCAATACCCCTATTTCCTCGAAGGCCAGAAATGGGCCGATCCCGACATAGATGAAGCCGCTCGGGTCATGGAGCAACTTGCCGACAACATTGAGGTCGTCGCCGCTGTGGGCGAGCGTGCTCGGAAGTATATGGCCGCGGTGCACAGCCCCGAGGCGGTCGGCAAGGTGATCGCTAGTCGCCTTCAAGACATCCAAGGATATAGGAATTCCATTCTAAATGCCTATTGATACTGTTGATGTTCCCCAGGGTCGGAGAACGAACCGCTGCGCGGGATGGGCGTTGCATTGTGGGGCAGGGAAGGCGCATTTCTTTCCTCCAATAACGCCCTCGCAGGACAACTGGCTACATTTGCTTTCTATCACCCGTCGCGCGCCAGTCTGGCGCGCGAGAAGGAGATGCTCAAGTCACGCATTTCAAAGCGAATTTAAAGCGTGACACAGGGTGACCCAGCATGCCCGACGGGTATGGAGCGGGAACCTCGCAACCTCCTGACGCTGAATTCCGATTGGGCAAACTGCCGCGTTGCTTGCGCTTGACCCTTGGGCGTCTACCGCCCTCTGTTCGAGGGCGGACCTACGGATCCGCGTTCGATGATCGCGGTCGGCAGAATGAGCCTTTCGGGCGATCGTGTTTCACCCTTCAACCGCCGGATGAGCAATTCCGCGACACTCTTGCCAAGCGTATAGACCGGCTGGTCAATGACGGTAACGGGCGGCGTTGTCACGCTCGTCCAATCTGCGTCATGGAAGGTGATCAGCGAAATGTCCTCGGGAATCCGCAAGCCGCGCTGGCGGATCACCCTGAAGATCTCCAGCGCCGTGACGCTGTCGGAGGCAAGGATCGCCGTCGCCCGATCTGGTCCGGACAGCAGCTTGTCGGCAACCCCGCGCGTTTCGGCCGGGCTTGTTGCACCAAGTCGAACATAGCGTTCTGGCCGCTCAATTCCGGCGTCACGGCACACGGTGAGGAAGCCGTCGATACGCTCGCGAACCGACGAGGTGTAGATTTGCGCCAGATCGCGGTATTCATGCCCTTCGGCGTCGACCGCAGTCACATAGGCGATGTTGCGGTGGCCGGCATCCGCAAGAATGCGCGTCGCCCGCATGGCGATGCCGCGATCGTCGATCGTGACGGTATCGACACCCAGATCGGGCAGTGCCCTATCAAGCAGGGCAAGCGGCCGGCCTGAAGGTCGGGTTGAAAGGTGCGCCGCTAGCGCGCGCCGCAACGCTACCGGGTTGCTGGACGCACCTTGTCCGAACGTCGCCGCCCCAGCGGCGGTCCGTAGACTGCGGCTGCGACCCGGCCATCGGCTGACCGGGTAGTATCAGCGTCTCCTGGAAGCTCCGATCTTCACCTGCCGACAGCGTTTCCGATCGTGAAATCTGTCCAGTCCAGCTGGGAAAATCGACCGGTGCTGTCGATAATTCTCGAAATCTGGGCAAGATGTCGGAGCCGGTCAATGCCAGGATCGAGGACAAACGCGGGCCGGCAATTTCCCGGTTCGCCTGAAGGGCAACGACTGGAACAGCGGCGACATCATTCCGGCCGCTCGATCTGGCTGCCGCAAGCGTGTCAATGGGATGGTTCGAGCGCCCGATCGAGAATGCTGCAGAGGCAAACTGAATTGGCGCAAAATATCGGTGTCTGTATCCCAAATGCGACCTCCAGCCGAACTGGAGCCATGCTACAAAAGTTGCGTCGGGCAAGTCGCATAATCTGGAGCTTGCAGAGGGAACGTGCCACTCAAGCCCATTCAAACCTGAAACGTTCGCAAGTCGTGTTCTTAAGATTCAGCGACGGGGCCTCAGCCAGAGCGCCCTAGCGTTATTTTCATTCGGCTGCTGCGCGTCTTCGCGAAACAGAATCGCCGGTTTGCTCAATATTCTGGCGGAAATCCCAGGAAATTGAGCTTTCTGCATATGTTTTGGCAGGGTTGCGTTTACCCGTGCCCAAATCGGCGGCAGATTTGCGCTGCTTATAATTGGAATTTTTACTTCTAATTTGGCGGGCAACGCAAAAAATATATCCTGCCCTCAAGCAGACAGCCAGACATCGAAGGAATGTGGATTGCCGACGACAGGGTCGGCATGCAGGGGAAGGGTTTGACCATGAAACAGGTGAAAGCGTCGACGAATTCAGTGACCAGAAGAAAGTTTCTTAAAGGCAGCGCGGCCGCTGCCGGGGCTGCCGTCGGATCGGGTGCGATCGGCGGGTTTCCAACGATCTGGGCCCAGGAGATTAAGGACATTGAATTGCGCCATCTCGGCGTTTCGTACTCGGTGGTGAAGGCCATCGGTGACCAGGCCGCCAAGGACCTCGGCTTCAAGGTGACGATGCAAAATCTCGACACCTCGGCAGCCATCAATCGTTTTATCACCCAGCCGAATTCGGTCGATATTGCCGATCTCGAAGGCTGGCAGGCCAAGCTCGCTGCCAAGCGCGGCGTGATCCAGGGCATCGAAGCCAAGCGGATCAAGGAATTCGACAACTTCCTGCCGATCTTCACCAAAGGTGAACTCGACGGGCACGAAATCCCGCGCCAGGGTATCTCCCCCTATGAGGCGCTCTACATCGAGAAACCGAGCTCGACCGAACTGCATGACGGCGTCACCGAATGGCTGACGAATGTCCCGCAGGTCTACAATGCCGATTCCATCGGCTACCGTCCCGATCTGGTCGGCCATCCGGTCACCGAATGGAAGGAATTGATCGACCCGAAGTTCAAGGGCAAAGCGGCGATCCTCGACGTGCCGGCGATCGGCATCATGGACGCCGCTCTTTGTTTTGAGAGCGCCGACCTGATAAAATACGGCAACAAGGGAAACATGACCAAGGCCGAGATCGACTTCACCATCGACAAGCTGATCGAACTGAAGAAGTCGGGCCACTTCCGGGCCACCTGGACCACATTCGACCAATCGGTGCAGTTGATGGCGGCTGGCGAGGTGATCATCCAGTCGATGTGGTCGCCAGCCGTCGCCGCTGTGAGGGTCAAGGAAATTCCTTGCGTATATGCCCCGGTAAACAAGAAGGGCGACAAGGAAGGCTATCGCGGCTGGTGCAACGGCATGGGCCTGATGAAACATCTTACCGGAAAGAAGCTCGACGCCGCTTATGAATATATGAACTGGTACATGTCGGGCTGGCAGGGTGCCTTCGTCAGCCGCTACGGCTATTACAGTCCGGTCCCGTCCACTGCGAAGAAGTTCATGACGCCAGCCGAATACACCTTTTGGTACGAGGGCAAACCGGCACCGGAAGAGGTCAAGGATCCATATGGTGTGCCCATGGAGAAGGTGGGCACCATGCGCGACGGCGGCTCCTTCGTCGAGCGCGTAACCAATATCTCGTGCTGGAACACGCTGATGGAAGAGGCGGCCTACATGAACAAGCGCTGGAACGACTTCAAGGTCGCCTGAGGCGCTAGCCGTAACCGGGCACGCCGTGCCCGGTCATACCTTCATCCGAAATCTTCGGAGTTCCGCGATGGCGCAAAGCGCTGCGTTGAAGCAAAATCTGGCCGGATGGGCTTACGTGGCTCCACTGGTCGTCGTGCTGATCCCCTTCTTCGTGCTGCCACTGATCGCCGTGGTGGCCGCAAGCTTCTTTGACACCGACGGGTTCGGGGGATTGTTGCCGGCCTTCAACCTCGACAACTACACCGAGATCCTGACCTCGGGACTGACGTTCAATCTCTATTACGAGACGATCAAGTTCACCGTGCTGACCTGGTTCTTCAGTCTCCTCATCGGCTTCTTCGTTGCCTATTTCCTCGTCTTCCATGTCAGAAACCAATTGCTCGCGCTTGGGCTGTTCCTGCTCTGCACGGTGCCGTTCTGGACCTCGAACATCATCCGGATGATTTCCTGGATCCCCTTGCTCGGCAAGGAAGGGCTGGTCAACGAGGCCTTGCTCAAGCTCGACTTGATCGACCAGCCGCTCGAATTCCTGCTGTTTTCGAGCTTCGCGGTGGTGGTCGCCTATGTCCACCAGCTGACCATCTTCATGATCGTGCCAATCTTCAACGCCATGGGGCGGATCGACAAACGCGTCGTCGAGGCCGCGCTGGACGCCGGCGCCAGTCGTTTCGACATCATGCGGCTGATCATCGTGCCGCTGTCGAAGAGTGGTATCGCGCTGGGCTCGATCTTCGTCATCTCGATCGTCATGGGCGATTTCTTCGTGGTCAAGGTGATGTCGGGCGGCGGTTCGGCCTCGGTCGTCGGCGCCTTCTACGAGGACATCTCTGTGCTGCAGTATCCGACCGCAGCCGCAAGTGCGGTTCTGCTGACGACAATCCTCGTTGTCACGGTCGGCCTGATCCTGCGCTTGGTCGACATTCGCAAGGAGATCACGCGATGAGCCTGGCCCGTGTCTCGGACGCAACCGTCGCCAGCGCACCGGCGCGCAGAAGCAGGGCGATCGCGCCGGCCAGTGGACGACGGCCGTGGACCTTCTACGTGCTTGCCATCCTGTTCACCCTCTATTTGATGGCGCTCTACGGTCCAATGGCCTGCATCTATATTCTTTCCTTCCAGGATCTGCGCGGCGGGCTGGTCTTCCCGATGAAGGGCCTGTCGCTGCACTGGTTCGTCGACCTCTTCACGCAAGTTCGCACCGGCGATGTCAAAGGCTCCTTCGAGCGCTCGTTCGAGCTTGCGATCGTGGTCACGGTGCTGACGGTGGCCGTGTCCTTCTTGGCCGGGCTCGGCTTCCGCAAGCGCTTCGCTGGCGACACGATCATCTTCTACCTGATGATCGGCAGCCTGGTTGCTCCTGGCCTGGTGCTCGGCATCGGCGTCGGGCTCATCTTCAACGCGGTCGGCGTCGAGGCAAGCCTGTTCACATCGGCGCTTGGCGCGCAGCTTTCATGGACGCTACCTTTCGGGGTGCTTGTCATGTTCGCTGTCATGTCGCGGTTCGACCATGCCTGGGAGGAGGCCGCGCGCGATCTCGGCGCGTCGCCCTGGCAGACGATCCGCCTCGTTGTGATCCCGGTGCTGGCGCCCGGCATTGTCGCTGTCGCGCTGTTCGGCTTCACGCTGTCTTACGATGAATTTGCCCGGACGCTGCAGACGGCCGGCTCGCTCAACACGCTGCCCCTGGAGATCTGGAGCATGACGCTGAACATCACCTCACCGGCGCTCTATGCGCTCGGCACTGTCACAACGATCGTCTCCTTTGTTGTCATTGCTGCGAGCCTGGGCACGATCGCCTTCATCCAAAAGCGGCGCGAGTCGCGCCCGTCTGGCCAGTTGGGAGGCGCGGCATGAGCCTCGGCAAGGGCCATATCGAAATCGCCGGGGTCGCCAAGAGCTATGACGGCTTCACCTATGCGGTCGACGGCGTCAATCTGAAGATCCCGGACGGCGCCTATTGCTGCATTCTCGGCCCGTCAGGCTGCGGCAAGACCACGATCCTGCGCATGATCGCGGGCCATGAGGATCCGACCGTCGGCGAGATCCTGATTGGCGGCGAGAATGTCGTCGGCCTGCCGCCGGTCGAGCGCCGCACGGCGATGATGTTCCAGTCCTACGCGCTGTTTCCGCATCTCACGGTGCGCGACAACATCGCCTTCACGCTCAGGGTTCGCGGGCTTTCGAAGACGGAGCGCTACGCCAAGACCGACGCCATGATCGAGAAGGTGCGGATGACCGAGTTTTCCGACCGTCTCCCGGCGCAGCTGTCTGGTGGCCAGCAGCAACGCGTGGCGCTGGCCCGCGCCGCCATCACCGAGCCGCGGGTGCTGCTGCTCGACGAGCCGCTGTCGGCGCTCGACGAGCATTTGCGCATCAGGATGCGCGCCGAGCTGAGACGCATGCAGCGCGAACTCGGTATCACCTTCGTTCATGTCACGCACACCCAGCTCGAGGCGATTGCGCTCGCCGACATGGTCGTCGTCATGGAGAACGGCAAGATCAAGCAGTCGGGTCCGGCGCGCGAAATCTATGCCGCACCGAAGGATCGCTACGTCGCGGAGTTTCTTGGCGGGCAGAATGTCCTGAGCGGCAAGGTCGGCAAGATCAACGGCACGCGGGCGATGATCGCGAGCCCCGAGATCGCCGGCATTCAGATTCCAGTGCACGCTGGTGCCCGGCTTGAGGCCGGCCAGGCAATCGACATCGCGGTGCGGCGCGACGATGTCGAGCTCTTCCGCCAGGATACGGTACTCTCCGAGGACATGGCATCGGTGCCGGCGACGATCCTGGGCATCGAGTACCAGGGAAACTTCGTCAAGGTGATGCTTGACGCGGCCGGCGAGACGGAATTCGTCGCCTATGTGCCGGAGCGCCGTTTTTTCAAGAATCCGTTCGATGTGGGCGACAACGTCCTTGCCGCATGGCTGATCGACCGCGCACATTTGCTTGCCTAGCCCGGAGCCCGTGATGGAAATCAATCTTACACTCAACACACGCCCGATCAGCGTCTCGGTGGATCCGGCGACGCTCCTGGTTGAGCTTCTGCGCGAGCAGCTCTCGCTCACGGGAACTCATGTCGGTTGCGACACCAGTCAATGCGGTGCCTGCCTCGTGCATTTCAACGGCGAGTCCGTGAAGAGTTGCACCATGCTGGCTGTCTCGGCCGATGGTGGCTCGGTGATGACGGTCGAAGGCCTGTCGGTTGCCGGGCGTGCCAGTCTGCATCCGATGCAACAGGCCTTTCATGAAAACCATGGGCTGCAATGCGGCTTCTGCACGCCGGGCATGTTGATGAGCGCGGTCGATCTCGTCGGACGCGATCCCGACCCGACCGAGACGAAGGTGCGCGATTGGTTGGAGGGCAATCTCTGCCGCTGCACCGGCTACCACAACATCGTCAAATCGGTGATCGCCGGCGCTGCCGCCATGCGCGATGCGAAGTGAGGGGCTTATGAACATGTCAAAAGTGGTCGGTATCGGCGCGTCGCCAAAGCGCAAGGAGGATCTGCGCTTCGTTACCGGGCGCGGCAACTACGTCGCGGACATGAGGCGGCCGGGCATGTTGTACGGCGCGTTCCTGCGCTCGCCGCATGCGCATGCCCGGCTTGGAGCGATCGATGCGACGGCAGCGCGGGCCATGCCGGGCGTGGCGGCGATCTATACCGGCGAAGATCTTAAAGCCGACAATGTCGGCGGACTACCGGTCGGCTGGGGCATCCACGGCAAGGACGGCAACCCGATGAAGGAGCCGCCACACCCGCCGATCGCGCATGGCAAGGTGCGCCACGTCGGCGACGCCGTCGCCTTTGTGGTGGCGGAATCGGTCGAGCAGGCGCGGAGCGCCGTGGAGGCGATCGAAGTCCAGTACGAGGTCCTGCCCGCCGTGGTCGGCGTCGTCGAGGCCCTGCAGGCGGGGGCGCCCGCCGTCCACGACGAGATCCCAGATAATCTTTGTTGCGACTGGGAACTGGGCGACGCCGCCGCCGTGGAGGCGGCTTTTACTGACGCCGCGCATATCGCCAGCATCGAACTCGTCAACAACCGCCTCATAGGCAATCCGATGGAGCCGCGCGCGGCCATCGGTGAATATGATTTCGCCACTGGCCAGCATACGCTGTGGACCACCAGCCAGTTTCCGCATGTGGTGCGCTTCTTGATGGGCGAGTTCGTGCTTCATATCCCCCAGCACAAATTGCGCGTCGTGGCGCCAGACGTCGGCGGCGGCTTCGGCGTCAAGCAGTTCCACTATGCCGAGGAAGCCGTCGTCACCTGGGCAGCCGCCAAGCTCGGCCTACCGGTCAAGTGGGTATGCGAGCGGTCGGAAGGCTTCATCTCCGACGCCCATGGCCGCGACCATTTCACCGAGGCCGATCTGGCCCTCGATGAGAGCGGCAAGTTCCTGGGTTTGAGGGTGCGCACCCTCGCCAATATGGGGGGCTACCTCTCGACCTTCGGACCCAATATCCCGACCAATCTTTATGCACCGCTGCTATCGGGGGTGTACCGGATGCCGGCCATCCACTGCTCGGTCAAGGTGGTCTTCACCAACACCGTTCCCGTCGATGCCTATCGCGGTGCCGGGCGGCCGGAAGCAACCTTCGTGTTGGAGCGTCTGGTCGACGTGGCGGCGATCGAGATGGGTATCGATAAGCGCGCCATCCGACGTCTCAACATGATCCCGACAGAGGCCTATCCCTATCAGACGCCGGTCATCGTCGAGTATGACAGCGGCGACCCGATGGGTTGCCTCGACCGGGCCGAGAAGCTCGCCGATGTGGAAGGATTCGAGCAGCGGCGGCTGGAATCGGCGCGCCGCGGCAAATATCGCGGCCTTGGGCTCTCCACCTACGTGGAAGCCTGTGGGCTTGCGCCATCGCGGCTCGCCGGTAGTCTCGGCGCGCGCGGCGGCCTCTATGAAAGTGCCACGGTGCGCGTGCATCCGACCGGTGCCGTCACCGTGCTGATCGGCACTCACAATCACGGCCAGGGCCATGAAACGACGTTCGCGCAGATCGTCTCGGATCGCCTTGGGGTACCCTTCGAGGATATCGACATCGTCTGCGGCGACACCGCCAAGGTGCAGTTCGGCATGGGCACCTACGGCTCGCGCTCGCTCGTGGTCGGCGGCGCGGCACTTTCGAAGGCGGCCGACAAGGTGATCTTGAAGGGGAGGAAGATCGCGGCCCACCAACTCGAGGCCGATCTAGGGGATATCATCTTCGACGCGGGGGAGTTTTCCGTCGCCGGCACGGACCGCAAGAAGAAGTTCACCGAGATCGCCGGCGCGGCCTATGTACCGTTCGATTATCCGTTGGAAACGCTCGAACCCGGGCTCGAGGAGCAATCCTTCTACGACCCGGTCAATTTCACCTATCCCGGCGGCGCGCATTTCGCCGAAGTCGAAATCGACCCCGACACCGGCACGGTGACGCTCGAGCGCTATACCGCCGTCGATGATGTCGGCACGATCATCAATCCGATGATTGTCGAGGGCCAGTTGCAAGGCGGCATCGCCCAGGGTGTCGGTCAGGCGCTGTTTGAGCACGGGGTCTATGACGAAAGCTCCGGACAACTGCTCTCCGGGTCCTTCATGGATTATTGCATGCCGCGCGCCGACAATTTTCCGTCGATCATCGTGGCGCCGCATTCGACGACCTGTACCCATACGCCGATGGGCGTGAAAGGTTGCGGCGAATGCGGCACCATCGGTTCGCCGGCTGCCGTCATCAATGCCGTGGTCGACGCCCTGCAGCCACTGGGCATCACCCATGTCGACATGCCGGCAACGCCCAACCGGATCTGGAACATCATCCGCAATTCACGCGCCGCGCTTGCAGCCGAATGAGGGGGCTTCGATGAAATCCTTCGCCTATCTGAAGCCCGAGACGACCGTTGCGGCAGCCGATCTGCTTTCCGAGCATGACGACGCCAAGATCCTGGCCGGCGGCATGACGCTGCTACCCACGATGAAGCAAGGCCTGGCCGCGCCGGCAGCGATCATCGATCTCTCAGCGGTAGCGGCACTTCGCGAGATAGCATTCGAGGAGGGTGCCCTGGTCGTCGGCGCAATGGCTCGTCACTACGACGTGGCGGTCTCCGTTCTGGTGCAGACGCATATCCCCGGCCTGGCCTTGCTCGCCGGGCAGATCGGCGACCCGCAAGTGCGCCATCGCGGCACGATCGGCGGCTCTGTAGCCAACAACGATCCAGCCGCCGACTATCCGGCGGCGATCCTCGCGCTCGATGCGACTGTGGTCACGACCAGACGGACCGTTGCCGCCGACGCGTTCTTCGTCGATATGTTCGAGACGGCGCTCGAGCCTGGGGAAATCGTCACCGCTTTCCGAATCCCGGTTCCGGACATGGCAGCCTATGCGAAATTCCGCAGCCCGGCGTCGCGCTATGCGCTTGTCGGCGTGTTCGTCGCACGGACGGCCGGAAAGGTGCGTGTCGCCGTCACCGGTGCGGCCTCGTCGGTTTTCAGGGCGCTCGACGTCGAGGCGGCGCTGCAGGAGCGGTTCGATCCGGATGCGCTCAACCGCGTCTCGATGGATCCATCGGGACTGAATTCCGATATCCACTCGGATCGCGACTATCGCGCCAATCTGGTGATGGTCATGGCACGCCGAGCGGTAGCGGCTGCGCTTCGAAACGCCGGCCAGGGTGCAACAAAAGGACAATAGCGGCCGGCCGGCGCGGTTCGGCCGCGCGAGTCCGGCCCGGGAGGGCTTATGACCGTCAATCCAGCCAATTTCGGCGCGGCCAGCGCGCCGGGCGACCTTGCGCGTCTTTCCGCCGCCGACATGGTCGCCGGCTACAGAGCAGGGCGTTTCGACGCTGTCGACGTGATCGACGATACGGTGTCGGCACTGCGCCGCGCGGACGCTGTCTGTGACATCGTGGTGACCGACCTTTATGACGAGGCTGTTTCCGCCGCCAAGGTGATAGCACAACGCTACCGAAAGGGCATTGAGAACCGTGCGCTGGCGGGCGTTCCTGTTACTGTCAAGGATCTCGTCTTCGTCGCCGGCAAACCGGCGAAAGCCGGCGCACCTTCGCTCGCCGGTTTCGTGCCTGAGGTCGACGCGCATGTCGTGCGCCGCCTCCGTGACGCCGGCGCCATCGTAACCTGCAAAACGACCACCTGTGAATCCGGCTACAAGCTCACCGCCGACAGTCCGGTCAGCGGCATTACCCGCAATCCCTGGTCACCGGACCGCACCAGTGGCGGCTCAAGCGGCGGTGCCGCCGCCGGTGTCGCCGCCGGCTGCGGCCCGCTGGCGATTGGCACCGACGGCGTCGGTTCAATCCGCGTCCCGGCTTCGTTCTGCGGGGTCTTTGGTCTGAAGCCGACCTTTGGCCTCGTTTCGCGCGCGCCCGGCTTCTTCCCGCCGTCATGGGGATCGCTCGCGCATACCGGCCCCATTGCTCGAACGGTCACCGATGCGGCCCTGCTGCTCGAGACAATTGCGGGCTACGACGTGCGCGACGCCGCCTCGCTCGCCCTGAAGCCACAGGAATATTCGAGGATACCGCCGTCAGCGAAGGGCCTGCGCGTCGCCTTCTCGGCCGATTTCGGCTACGCGCCGATCGACCCGCAAGTCCGGGCGGCGTTTGCCACCGCAGTGGATATCCTGGCTTCCGCCGGCGCCGAACTCGTCGAGTTCCCTTTTACCCTCGACCCGCAGATGCTGGACAAGGTGCTCAAGCCGATCGCCTTCACCGAACAAGCGGCATCGGTCGGCGACCGCGGTGAAGAGGCGTTTGTCGGTTCGGACGATGCGTTCCGCGCGGTTCTTCAAAAAGGCCTTGGCTACAGTGGCGCGGACTACATGGCGGCAACGCATCTGCGCACAAGGCTGAGGAGCCAGTTCGTCGAACTGTTCGGCACCGTCGACATATTGCTGACGCCGACGGTCGCAGTCACCGCCTTCGCCGCCGGCACGCTTGGCGCATCCTGCGTCGACGGGCGTCAGGTCGACGCGCATCTGGGCTGGTCGCCCTTCACCTGGCCGGTCAATCTGTGCGGCCTGCCGGCCGCGACGGTTCCTTGCGGGCGCGATTCCTCGGGTCTGCCGATTGGCCTGCAGATGATCGCGCCATGGATGCGGGAGAGCTCCGTCATTGCGCTGGCGGGAGCCTTCGAGCAGGCACGGCCTTGGGCTCTGGAATGGCCGCCGCTCAACTTCCAGTGAGGGGTTCTTCGCTTTCAGCTTCACGCATGTCCGGCATCAGCACACCGCCGATCTCGCGGCTGATATCGAGATAGTGCGAAAGATAGTCGTACAGTGCCTTGGCGGCCGGCGTGGTCGCGCCTTGCGCCTTGTAGAGCAGCAGGTCCACCTTCGGCAGTGTCGGAAATTCGCCGCTAGCGACGATCTCGCGCATGCCCGAAACGAGCGCGCTGCGGCCGAGCACTGTGATGGCCATACCCGAAAACACCGCGGCCTGGAGCCCGCTGACGCTTTCACTGACGCAGGCGATGCGCCAGGGGCGGCCCGCCATTTCTAGGTGCTCGATGGCGTGGTCGCGATAGATATTGCCAGGCGGCAGCAGTGCCAGCGGCAAGGGTGTCTCGATATGCGCCGTTGAGTGTTCCCCGGTGATCCAGACGAGCTGTTCCTGACGCACGACCCGCCCGCCGACGAAGTCGTTCATCCGCGTTACCAGCGCGATGTCGATTTCGCCGCGATGGACCTGCGCGACCAGCGGCGTCGACAGCGAACATTGAAGCTGGACCTGGACACGCGGGAAGGCGCGCTGGAATACAGCCAGGATCGACGGCAGCAGATAGGCCGCGTAGAGATCGGGCGTACCGAGAATGACCTGGCCTTCGATGTCGGGCGACGAGAGGCGCGACAGCAGCTCGTCGTGCAGGCGCAGGATCGAATTTGCATAGGAAAGCACCAGCCTGCCATCGGAAGTGAGCACCATCTTGCGTCCGTCATGACGGAACAGGTTGCAGCCGCAAATGTCGTCGAGTCGCTGAAGTTGCAGGGTAATGGCCGGCTGTGAGCGGCTGAGGCGCCGCGCCGTCTCCGTAATGCTGCCGGTTTCCGCGACACATTGCAGCGATCGGAGCATTCGTATGTCGACGCTGATGAGGTTCATATTCGTGCCCGAGCCAGATCCAATGCGCCCAGCCAATTTCAAGCAAGATTCATTCCAAATCTGATGCGCATGCATATGGCTTCCACCCACGAATATGAACGCCGAGATGCGGCCGGGTCTGACTGCGAAGAAGCAGATGGCCGCAGCCCGATCACCGTGCATGACGGCTACTAGCGAGCGGTCGGCTGGTCGATCGCCACGGGGCTTGCGGGCTGGACCAGATCTGCGAACGCAGGGTAGCAATTTGATCCCAGTCAATGCGAGGTGCCGGGTATTCGGGGTTAGAGTCGGGGAGTCGGGAGAGCGCTACCGCCTTTCCCCCCACTCGGAGAGCATGCGATATGTTCCACAGTGTCGGGCGTGATGGGCCTGTCTCGGTGCTGCAAAGACCGGTAGGGAACGGGAGAGTCTGACCCGAAAGCTATCCACGACGCGAACGGCAACTTCGCGCCTGATTTCGGTCGTAGAGGCAAACTTTGCCTTCGACGAAGCTGCGCGTCTTGGACGGCCGCGTGAGATTGCCTGAGAAGCAGACGACGGTGGGATTTGTCATGGCAGTCACCGGGGTTGCGGGTCCAGTATGACCGGGCAGCTTTCGTCTTTCGCCCAGTCGGCGAAGCTCAGATAGTAGGCGCGGACGTCGTCATATCCGGCTCGGACCGCGGCGGCGGCCGCGAGTGCCGCCCGGCTACCACCGTCGCAATGGGTGATCACGTGACCCCCGGCCTGGAAGCCGGCCTTGGAGAGGAGATCGCGAAGAGCGCTGGGCGACTTCAGATCGTCGAGCAGGTCCGCATGCGGAAGCGAGCGCGCGCCCGGCAAATGGCCGCCCCGAGCGTTACGCCGCAAGTCGGTGCCGGCAAACTCGTCCGCCGTTCGAGCGTCGAGAAGTTGGACGCTGTCCAGGTCGGCCTTCAGCATGTGCCGATCGACCAGCCCAACCGATCCGGCTCCCGGTCGAGCTTGGAACGCCGCTACTTCCGAAGCTTCGCGTGCCTTTGCCAGAAGTTCCGCGCGTTCGCGGATCGCAGGCCATCCGCCGTTCACGATCAGCGCCTCGGCGCCGAAATACTGCAGGACGAACCAGACGCGGGCGGCCTCCGTCATGCGCCCGTCGTCATAGATCACAGCGGGCCGTGGGCCGCCGACGCCGAGATCGGTGATCGCCTGCTCCCAGTAGGCGACGTTCTCAAAGGAGGTCTCGCCCGACTTCGCGGCGGCCTCCCATTCTTCGATTGGCACGCGAACGGCCATCGCCGGGTGATCGGCCTCGAAGGACGCAGGCTCACGTACGTCCAGCAGACGAAACTCGCCAATTGATGGCAGCGCGTCGGGCTCGATGATGGGATCGTGTGGCATCAGATTCTCTCTGACAGGAGGCGCGGCGCCGAATTGTGCCGCAACTGCATTTTGGGCGAGTACTGGCATGGATGCGCTAGACCTCGACCTTGGTGCCGTCGAAACGGGCGAAGCTGAACCCCTCGAACGGCTCGCGATATGTTTGCCGCTCGTTGCGGAGAATGCTGATCGCGAGCTCTTCGCCGAGCGCCAGCGACGCCGAGAAATCCGAGCGCCAATGGATGCCGGCCCAGTCGCGGCCGACGCCGTAGTTCCAGGCAAGCTTGTTGAGCTCGCCTCCGACAGTGAGCGGCCCACCCCGGTAGGGGATGAGCTTAGTCGGATCCTTGGGATCAGTCTGAACCGGGTTCGAAATCACGGCGTCCTCATCGAAGAGCGCCTTGAGGATCGTCACGTTGGACGCGGCGATCTGGGCGGCTCCGCCGGGATAGCTCGAGTGGATCGGCGCGCCCTCGGGGTAGACGTGCGACAGGAGATGGCTGCCGAACTTGCCGACGCTTCGCGCCAACGCAGCCGAGTTCAGGACGTCGCTGTGGACCGGATAGACGTCCACCTTGTTGGCGATACGGTGATGGATCAGACCGCCATACGCTTCCGGCCGTAAAGTGCGATGGACATAGAACTTCTGCCAGTACGCAACGCGAATGGCCAGCGAGGCGGTGATCGGCAGCAGGCTCTGCGCGTAGGGCAGCCCGAACGTGCCGTAACCGCCGGTCTGCGTCTTCGACTTCACATACGGATTGGATTTGCTGAAGGGGATTCCAAAACCGCCATAGTCCGGATTGGCCTTGTCGGGTGCTACACCAAGGAGCAGGGCTGCCGACCAGAAGGCGGCCGGGTTGTTGTGGACGTATTCCGCGAGATCGCGGCCGGTTGCGATGTAGCGCGGCGTCGGGTCGAAGCTGGTCGGCTTGGCGGGCGGATTGCCGTTCTGGATGGCGAGCCACTCGTCGTAGCCGGTGAGGAAATCGGTCCCGGCCGCGGCGGTGCGAATGCGGGCGGAGATGAGTTGGCTGCCGTAAGGAGCGTCCTTGAGCAGGAATTGCGAGATGTAGGGACCCTGAAGTGTGCCGGGCGGCGTCACATAGCGACCGGTTCGCCGCGACGGATCAGCCACGTCGACGTAAAGCGCCGTCCCACGAAACAGCGACTGTGGAGTAATGCTTCCGTTCCTGCGCGGCCCCTTGAAGGCAGCGAGCTTGCTCAACTCTTCAACCGCGGCGAGCACGTCCTTGCTGCTGGTGTCGTCCGTCAGCTCCGACAGCGGAACGTCGCGCAGGATCGACTGCCAGTAGAGTTCGACAGCCTCGCTGGCCCGCGCCACGCTGTCGAGCGCAGGTGCCGGCGGGATCGCGAACTGCGGACCGACGCAGCCCGTCAGGTTCACGGCAAGGGAGCCGATCGGATTGAGCTGCTTGCGCTTGCCGCCGAGCGGTATCGCCTCGAAGTCGGCCGGATCACCCGAGGCGTAGGCCTTCAGCGTCGCGTCGAAGGCTGGTCTGTCGACTTCACCGCGTTTGTCGTGCGGCAGGCCGCGCGTATCGGAACCGATGAGAGTTGGGTATTTCTCTTCGTCGCCACTGACCGGATGCGGCACGACCGCCACCGCGAAATCCGTGTCCGCCGCGGCGCTCCGCACGACAAAGGCGTGTTTGCGGAAAACAAGGTGGGCGTCCGTCGTCTCCTCGCCGGCATGCGCCCTGGCCGAGCGGACGACCGCAAGGGAAGGCAAGCCTGTGACCGCTATCGCCGCGACGCCTCCGGCTGCTCCAAGAAAGCGGCGGCGGCCGCCGTTGTGGACATCTGCCCTATCCGGTGCGGATGCCTCACGGCCGGTCTGGCCGTCGCCTTCTGATCCGTGATCCCAGTGCGTCATTGCGATCTCCTTGTTTCGCCGAAGCGCTGCATTGATCGAAGGTGTGCCGCGCCTAAACCTCTTCGAGAATTCGCGCTTGCAGGGCGACGGCCGACGTGTCCGCGGCCTCGCGTCGAGGGCGAGGGAGATCGACCGGATTGTCGAGCGCTATGGCGCCGTCGCGGATGACAATCACCCTGTCGGCAAGGGCCACCGCCTCGGCGACATCGTGAGTGATGAGAACCGTCGTGAAACCGTGCTCGCGCCAGATGCGCTCGAGCAGACGATGCATCTCCATGCGCGTCAACGCGTCAAGAGCCCCGAACGGCTCATCGAGGAGAAGAACACCGGGCCGACTCACCAGGGCACGGGCAAGGGCGACGCGCTGACACTGGCCCCCCGACAAGACCGCGGGCCAATCGTTTGCCCGGTCCGCAAGCCCGACATCGGCGAGCGCTGCCGTGGCGGTCTCGCGCCAGCCATTCGCCCGTGCGATTCCGACATTGCCGAGAACACGATGCCAAGGGAGAAGCCGCGCGTCCTGGAAGAGCAGCCGGACGTTCGACTGCAGCGATTGGACCTTCGCGCCGCCGACCGAGACGGTCCCGCTCGTCGGGCGGTCGAGGCCGGCGATCAGGCGAAGGAGCGTGGACTTGCCGCAGCCGGAGCGACCGACAATCGCCAGCAGTTGCCCCGCCGGAATACTCAGACCGAACTCGGACAGCACCCGCCTTTCTCCGAACGACTTGGACAAGCCGTCGAGCAGCACGGCTTCTCCGTTCGCTGAGCGCTCTTCAAGACCACGCTCTGCGAATTCGCGGAGCGTCTCGGTACGAACCAGGACGGAATCCGTTTCCTGGAATACTGTGGGGCCGCCTTCGCGCAGCCGGAGCGCGGTTGCAACTTCTCTCATGGTGCTGCCCTGGTGGCGGCGGGTTGGTACGCCGGATGCCAGGCGAGAGCGCGCGCCTCGATCAGCCGGGTGATCGCGTCGGCGAGCTTGCCGAGCAGCGCGTAGACGATGATGCCGAGGACAACGATGTCGGTCTGAAGGAATTCCCGCGCATTCATTGTCATGTAGCCGATGCCCGAGGAGGCCGAGATCGTCTCGGCGACGATCAGCGTCAGCCACATGATGCCGAGCGAGAAGCGCAGGCCGACAAGAATCGACGGCAACGCACCCGGCAAGATCACCCGCCAGAACAGCGCCAGGCGGCCGAGCCCATAGACGCGCGCCATCTCGATCAGCTTGACGTCGATGGTGCGGATGCCGTGAAAAGTATTCAGGTAGATCGGAAACGCGGTCCCGACCGCCACCAGAAAGATCTTCGCCTCCTCACCGATCCCGAACCAGAGGATGACGAGGGGAATCATGGCCAGGTGCGGCACGTTGCGCAACATCTGCATCGACGAGTCGAACACGGTCTCGGCCGGCCGCGAAATTCCGGCCAGAACGCCGAGGACGAAACCGATACTGCCGCCGATAGCAAGCCCCTTCAGCGCCCGTTCCGTCGAGATGGCGGCATGGGTGAGAAGCGTCCCATTGCGCAGGCCTTCCCAAAAAGCGGCGGCCACCGCGCTCGGAGCTGGCAGCAGGCGGGTCGACATTATTCCGCTGCGCGAAGCAATTTCCCATACGACCACAGTGCCGATCGGCAACGCCCAGGACGCGAGGATCTGCAGTGCCGCTGCGCCTGCGTTTCGAAGCTGCGTCGGGTGAGCCACGGTCAGGATGCCCTTGGCGGCGCCGGGCGCAGATACGGCAGGTCTGTGGCACGCCCGTCAGTCGCTGTGCCGAGGTACCTGCCGTCTCCATGAGACGGCAGGAACCACAGCACGTTGACGCGGTCGGGAAAAAGCTCGTCGGCGACGTTCACGACTGTGGCTTCCTCACGGCATCGGCGATCGAGATCGCGGTCGGGATCAGGCCGAGTTCATGGAACACATCGGCGATCTTCTGCTGCGCGGCCACCACGTCCGGTGTGATCGGTTTCACGCCATAGGAGCGCCGCTGGACTGCGACTTCGAGAATGTCGGCAGGAATGCCGAGTGCCGGCGAAAACTGTTCGGCCACATCGCCGCGATTGGCGTTGATCCATGTGTCGATCTCGCCGAGGGATACCACGATGGTGTCGACGACCTCGGGGTGAGTGTCGACGAAGCCGCGCGAGGCGAGATAGAATTCGTGGTTGTCCACCACGTCGCTGCCGTTCGCCAATTGGCGGGCACCGGTGGCTGCTTCCGCGGCCGCCAGAAATGGTTCCCAGATCACCCAGGCATCGACAGCCTGCTTCTCGAATGCGGCGCGTGCGTCGGCAGGCGGCAAAAATGAGACTTCCACGTCAGAATAGGCCAGCCCGGCTTTCTCCAGCGCCTTGACGAGAAGGTAATGGACATTCGAGCCTTTGTTCAGCGCGACCTTCTTTCCCTTCAGGTCGGCGACGGTCTTGAGCGGGCTATCCTTGGGGACCAGGATCGCCTCGGCTTCAGGCGCCGGAGGTTCATAACCCACATAGACGAGGGGAGCACCGGCAGCCTGCGCGAAGATAGGCGGCGCTTCGCCAGTCGTGCCGAAATCAATGGACCCGATGTTGAGCGCCTCAAGCAGTTGCGGCCCCGCCGGGAACTCGGTCCACTCGACCGTGTAGCCCTGCGGTTTCAGCTTTTCCTCAAGGAGCCCCTTTGTCTTCAGTAGAATGAGTGTGCCGTACTTTTGGAACCCTATTCGGACGATTTTGTCATCCGCATGAGTTGCGGTGGCGGCGGCCAGCGCAATGGTGCCGGCGAGAGCGAGCTTCGCAAGGTAGCTTATGAAGGCATTCATCAATCGGACTCCTCTTCCCAACGTCAGTACAGGACTTTGAAATCAGCTGGCATGAAGCATGCCGCAGTGCTCTGCGCCCGCAATTCAGGAGCGCAGTCGGGGATGCCCGATTTCGTTGAGCGTAACGGGCGGGAGGAGCCCTCACAAAGGATATTCTACTAATCTGATAGAATTTATTGAGAAAGGTTTTCCTTTGGAGGAGAGGACCGACAAAGCACCGGCCCGTGGCCCGAACAAGAAGGCGCCACCTGGCGTCACGTCGACGAAGGCTGGCTGAGCAATGCGGTCGCGAGGCGCTGGCATTGAACGCGGATGTGGGATCGCTTCGATCTCGAAAAAGGTGCCGCGGGTAAGCGCACTGCTGAAATGCGATCTCTGCGGATACGTGAAGCAGCGACGATTTGGCCGTGGTGCCCGGCAAGCATCAGAGACAGGCATGTATCGACCATGCTGAGGCCGCTGCCGATGATGAGGACTTGATCGGCTGGATCGGGCAGGGCGGCGTCATCTGCCCCTGACTGCGCAAGCAAGGACTGACTGCGGCTCGCCTTCTGATCGTGTCCCGTCGCCAGAACGCATCGCTGCGTCACAACACTTGAACCATCGGCCAGCTCCAAATACTCATCGCGCTCAACGATTCCGACGCATTCCTCGTCGATTATGCGCAATCTTCCATATGAGCCGTTCTCTTTCGAAGTCTCATGCAGCAGCTGCCCGAGATATCTGCCATACAGGCGGCGGGGAGCGAAATAGGTCGTCGGATCATCGATCTGGATATTGCGAGCCCGCAGCCAATGCACGAATGGTCGGGATCATCGGCGAAGGCCTCATATTCGAGGCCGGACATTGAGAAGGTGATCCGGGAGGTCGGTTGAATAGGCTAAGCCTCGTCCAAGCAAGGTCCGCTTTTCGAGGATGACGATGTCAAGGTCGGAATCTCGATTGCGCAGAAGCTGGTCGTCATCAGCACGCCGCTTGCACCGCCGCCGATGATTGCAATCGAGCTCGCCGATACCGTGGGGGCGGCCAAATTCCATTTTCGGCGATGGGCGACCGTCATCAACGAGCGATCTCCGTGCGGCTCGCGAGCGCGGGGCGCGACCCGGGAGGGGGGTATAAGGAGAAATCCGACACGCTCCAGTTAGATGTGATTACTAGGCGGCGTCGAGATTGCGTAGACGCTCGACACAGAGCGCCCGCAACACGCGCGCGGCATCCTGGATGGGCCGCCTCCGCCTGCGAGTAGGCGAGCGCCATAGCCAGGAGATTCTCGATCCCAACCGAGCCTTTGCCGAGGGCGCTCGTCTGCATCATTTCATAGCCGGTGAGCGGAAACCGAGAGCGGCAGAAATTCGCTGGGCGGCTTTGGCCACCATTTCACCGAGTTCGCATATGCGTTCTTCTGGTACGCGGTTTTCCGGGGCGGCGATGTTCAGTGCTGCGACTATCTTGCCAGGCGAAGCGAACACAGGCGCGGTGATCGAAATCAGATCGTCGTTGATCTCACCGCGACTGACGAAAAACTTGGCCTTGCGGATTTGCTCGAGCCCGCCCCTTAGAAGCCGAGGATCGGTCACAGTTTTCTTGGTGAAGCGCTTCAAGGGGCCGGAAAGAATGGCCTCGCGCTCCTCGTCATCCATATGGGCCAGGAATGCCTTACTCGAACCAGCATGTAGTGGGCGCCGTCGGCCGACAATCGCGTTGACGCGAAGATCTCGCTTCGGCTCCCATTTGGCGACGCAGAGGCTTTCCTGGTCATCGCGGATTCGCAGTTGTGTGGTTTCGCCGATCTCCTGACCGAGTTCTTCCAGAACAGGGTTTGCAATGCGGATCAGGTCCATCTGTTCGCTAGCGGCGTGGCCGAGCATCAGCGCGGCGAGGCCGAGACGATAGCCCTTTCCATCCGATGACCGCGCCAGCAAGCCGCGCTTCACCAGCGTCTGCAAAAGCCGGAAAGCTCGTGCCTTGCTGTCACCAGAACGCCGCGCGATTTCGGAAACACCAAGATCTGCCTCGCCGGCCACAGTGTGCAACAAACTGATCGCGCGATCGACGGAATCGACCGTGTATCGGGTGTCTGCCTGATCGGTCATTTCTCACTCCCTCCCCAAAACATCTGATTCCGAAGGTTAAATGAGGAATTTCGTTTCGTCCAGTGAAACAACGGTTTATCTGCGTTGACAAACGGAGAAGCTTTCTTTTCAACTCGCTGTCAGGAAGGAGGCCGGCACCGTAAGCGAACCCCCAACAGGGTCGATGATGGCAAGCGGCAGCGGAAAAGAACTCCTCCGATGGAACTATCCAGAGTGGACACGGAGAAAACCAATGAAGAACCGGACAATATCGCGCCGTGCGCTGATGCAATGGGCGCTCGGCAGTGCCGCCGTCTTGCAAGGCGCCAACTGGACGGGAGTGGGGATGGCCCAAGCTGCGGCGGCAAGCGGCCAGTTGCGGATCGGCATGGCTGCTCCGCCGACGACGCTGGACCCGCATCTGAAGAGCAACGCGCCGAACAACGCGCTTGCCACCCACATCTACGACACGCTTGTCACCAATGACGAAAAATCCGTCTCGAGACCGGGGCTCGCGACGGCCTGGCGCGTGGTCGACGACACCCATTGGGAGTTCGACCTGCGGCCGGACGTGCGCTTCAGCGACGGCGAGCCGCTCACGGTAGACGACATCGTCGTCTCATTCGACCGGGCCAACACAATCGAAAGCACCGCGTCCTTCCGGACCTACACGCGCAACATCAAGTCGATCACCTCACCCCAACCCGGCAAGCTTCTCATCGAAACCAAGCAGCCGGAGCCGCTTTTGCCCAATTCCCTCAGTCGCATTCGCATCATCCGCGCCAAGTTCAAGGATACCGCGAGCGATCAGTTCAACAACGGCACCGCGGCGATCGGCACCGGCCCGTATGTGCTGAAGGAATATGTTTCCGGCAACCGTGTCGCGCTTTCCGCCAATCCCAACTACTGGGGACCGAAGCCTGCCTTGCCGGACGTCGAGCTTCGCATCGTCACCGATGCCGGCGCGCGGCTTGCGAACCTGCTCGCCGGCGATCTCGATCTGGTCGAACAGGTGCCCTATGAAGGCGTTGCTCGCGTCGAAGAGGACGAACGTTTTCATATCATCCGCGGCGTCTCGAGCCGGGTCGTCTTCTTTTCCCTGGACACGTTCCGAGACGTCACGCCCTTCATCACTGGCAAGGACGGCAAGCCGCTCGACCGCAACCCGCTGAAGGATCTGCGCGTGCGGCAGGCGCTGTCCATGGCGATCGACCGCGGCGCCATTGTGGAGCGCTTGATGCAGGGCAATGCCATTGTCGCTTCGCAGTTCCTGCCTGCCGGCGCCCCGGGCACTTCGGCTGCTATCAAACCCGTTCCATTCGACACTGCAAAAGCCAAGGCCCTGCTCGCCGAAGCTGGCTACCCCGAGGGCTTCCGACTGACTATCCACGGGCCCAACGATCGTATCGTCAACGACTCCAAGATCGTGCAGGTGGTGGCCCAGATGCTCACCCGCATCGGCTTGAAGGTCAGCGTGGACGTCATGCCCTGGTCGGTTTATGCCGACAAAGCGGATGCGCATACGTTCAGCTTCAATCTGGATTCTTGGGGCGTAAACACAGGCGAGACTTCGAACCCGCTGACGGCGCTGATTGCGACGCAAAATTCCGACGCTGGTCTGGGCATCGCCAATTCGGGCCGCTACTCCAATCCCGACGTTGATGCCAAGCTCGCCGTGGCCAAGCGGACGCTCGATGATGCCAAGCGCGAAAAGATGCTGTCGGAAATTAGCGAGATTGTCTTCAACGATGTCGCCCTGATCCCGATGCACCACGAGGTTCTCGTGGTGGCTGCCCGCAAGGATATTCAGTTCACGACGCGGGCCGATCAGTACACGCTGGCCATGAACGCCAAGACTGCCTGAGGAGTTGTCGACTTGACGAGCATTACCACTGGGTTCGTTGCAGATCGCGGTCGCGCTATCTATGATCTTGGCGCGACCGCAATCTTTGCTTCCAAATCAGATCCGCGCTTTCACTATTGTCTCTATGTACCGCGCTCGGTCGGAGACGGCGCCAAGGTCGATCTGCTGGTTGCCATGCACGGCACCGGCCGAACCTCCTTCCTGGACTTCCGAGACGGTTTCGCTGAGTTCGGGCGCTGGAATGACTGCGCCATTTTGTGCCCGGTATTTCCAATGGGCGTTCTGGGCGATGGTGCCCGCAGTGGTTACAAATACATGCTGGAGGGCGAGATCCGCTACGATCAGGCGCTGCTCGCCATCGTCGAGGAAGTCAGTGTCAAATACCGTCAGGACTGGAGCCACTTCGCTATGTTCGGCTTTTCCGGCGGCGGGCATTTCACGCATCGTTTCGCCATTCTGCATCCCGATCGGCTGTGGGCGGCTTCGATCGGCGCGCCCGGCTCGGTGACCCTGCTCGACCCGACCCGGGACTGGTGGGTAGGCATTCGCGATCTTCCAGAGAAGTTCGGTATCACCTTCAACGCCGCCGCACTGGCCAACGTGCCTGTCCAGATGATTGTCGGCGACGCTGATCTGGAGACTTGGGAAATCACGCATCGTGAAGGCGGGGCCCACTGGCTACCCGGAGCCAACGATGCCGGCCGCACGAGGCCGGAACGCCTCAGGGCATTGTGTCAATCGTTCGAGCAAGTGGGCGTGCGCGTCCGCTTCGATTTGCTGCCGGGGGTCTCGCACGACCGATTGGAGGTTCTTGATCCCGTCCAGGATTTCCTCGCAGAAGAACTCAAGCAACGACGGAACGCGTCGTGATGAATGCAATGATCGTTGCCCCACAGCCTGAAGCGGTGGAGGCAGGCGCCCTTGTGCTCAAGCGCGGCGGCAACGCCGTCGATGCGGCGATTGCCTGCGCTTTCATGCAGGGCGTCGTGGATCCACAAATGTCCGGCCTTGGGGGCTTTGGCTCGATGCAGGTCTATATGCCACGGCGCGGCGTGCACGAGGTGCTTGAGTTCTATGCAAGGGCGCCGCTCAAGGCCTCCCCGGATATGTGGAGCGAACTGCTGGTCGGCCAATCGCGCGACGGTTTCGCTTTTCTGCTGGAAGGCGGCATCAGCGAGGTCGGCTATCTCGCCGTTTGCACTCCGGGCAGCGTCAAGGGTTACGCCGAGGCGCTGGCGAGATACGGCACCTTCGATTGGGCCGACGTCATCGCACCCGCGGCCGGGCAGGCGAGGCGAGGTTTCATGGTACGTCCGCATGTCCATTGGTATTGGGCGCAGGACGGCGTCGATACCGGCGAAGTGCGGACCCTCGACAAGCTGGGTTTCAGCAAGACCGGACGCGCCATCTATTTCCGCGCCGACGGCACGGTGAAGCTGCCGGGCGACATCGTCGTCAACGCCGACCTCGCGCACACGTTGGAGCGCATCGCTGCAGCTGGCCCTGATATCTTCTACAAGGGCGAGATCGCCGACGAAATCGCAGCCGACATGGCCGCGAATGGAGGCCTGATCGAGAAAGACGACCTGGCTAACTATCAGCTCTCTATCGCCGAGCCACTCTGGGGGGAGTATCGCGGCTACGACATCGCGACCAGCCCGCCGCCCGCCAGCGGCATATCCATGCTGCAACTGCTCCATACCCTTGAGCATTTTGACATCGGTGCCCTGGGCCACGGCAGCACCGAGCATGTCATCGTACTGGCAGAAGCGATGAAACGCATGACCAACGACAAGGATCGACACCTCGGCGATCCAGCCTATGTCGATGTGCCGGTCGGGCGTCTTTTGTCCCGGGAGTATTGCGGTCAAATGGCCGACGAGATCAAGGCTGGGGTTCGGGCCCAAGTCCAGCGAGTGGAGGACCGGTCGCCGCGCGAGACGACGCATATCTCGGTGATCGACCGGGAAGGCAATGCCGTCGCATTGACCCACACGCTGGGCAGTCCGTCGGGAGCGATCACCGATGGCTTGGGTTTCATGTATAACGGAACGATGAGCCGCTTCGATCCGAGGCCGGGCAGGGCAGGATCGCTGGCTCCTGGCAAACGGCGAGCCAGCTCAGCGGCGCCCACTATTGTCTTCAAGGATGACCGGCCGGTAATTGTGATGGGAGCGCCGGGCGGCAGCTATATCGCGCCATCCATGGCCCAAGGCCTGATGAACATCATTGATTTCGGCATGAGCATGCCGGAAGCGGTGGCCGCCCCGCGGATCGTGGCGGTGTCGAACACGATCGACGTCTCCAACCGCGTTCCACGCTATGTCACCGACGAAATCGAGGGCAAGGGCTACGAGGTGAAGCGCTCCTGGCAAAGTTACGCCTTTGCCGCTCTTCACGGGATCCAGATCGAGGACGGAGTTTGTCGCGGCGGCGCCGATCCGCAACGCGATGGCATGGCTATGGCGGTGCCGGCGTGACGCGTTTCGTACACGCGACCTGCAACAGTTCCCGGCAGGCAGGCTGGGGTAGGTCGTCATGACCGCCGCCATCGTGCGTCGTCTGTTCCAGGCCGCATTGGTCATGTTTGCCATGACCGTCATCGTCTTCATCGCGGTCAATGTCATCGGCGATCCGGTCGATATCCTGATCTCGCCTGACGCCGACCAGATCGAGCGAGCGCGCGTCGTCCAAGCCCTTGGCCTCGACCTGCCGCTTTGGCAGCAATATTTCCGCTTCCTCCAAGCCGCGCTGCATGGCGATCTCGGCCAGAGCTACGTCTACAACGAACCGGCGATCAGGGTGATCTTGGAGCGGCTGCCGGCAACGCTTGAACTGGCCGTTTCGGCGATACTCATAGCGATCGTCGTCGGCGTGCCACTCGGGCTCTATGCCGGGCTACGGCCAGATGGCATCGTCAGTCGCATCATCATGACTGTCAGCATCCTTGGTTTCTCGCTGCCGACCTTCTGGGTCGGGCTGGTGCTGATCATGCTTTTTGGCGTGCAACTCGGATGGCTGCCGAGCGGCGGACGCGGGCAGACCGCCGAGCTGTTCGGCGTCCAGTGGGCATTCCTGACAAAAGACGGGCTTGCCCATCTGGTCCTGCCGGCGGTCAACCTCGCTCTGTTCGATGCCTGCCTCATCCTGCGCCTGACACGCGCCGGTGTCGCCGAAGTCCTGCCGCTCGACTACATCAAGTTTGCACGAGCCAAGGGCCTCAAGGAATCGCGCGTCATCGGCGTCCATGTCTCGAAGAACATCATGATCCCGGTGGTGACCATCGTCGGCCTGGAATTCGGTTCGATCGTCGCCTTCTCGGTCGTTACCGAAAGTGTGTTCAGTTGGCCCGGAATGGGCAAGCTGATCATCGACAGCATCAACGTGCTCGATCGCCCCATCATCACGGCCTACCTGATGGCAATCGTCGTCTTCTTCGTCATCATCAATCTCGTCGTCGATCTCACTTACACCGCGCTCGACCCTCGGGTGCGGCTTCAGGGCGAGGGGTCGTGAGATGAGCATCGACACCTTGCCGCCGCCACTGCCGACCGAGGTTGAAAAAGGTGAGGAGCCGCCGTTCCGGCTCCTCGTGCGGGCATTCTTCCGCTCGCCTATGGCTGTCGTCGGTCTGGTGCTGCTGACGGCGATCGTTCTGCTGGCGCTTTTCGCGCCGCTCATAGCGCCGCAGAACCCCTATGACCTCAGTCAACTGGATATCATGGACAGCCGCCTGCCGCCCGGCTCGCAATCGATGGCCGGCATGACCTACTGGCTCGGCACCGACGACCAAGGCCGCGATATGCTTTCCGGCATCATCTACGGCTTGCGCATATCCCTCGGTGTCGGCGTCAGTTCAGCGCTCTTCGCAGCGCTGTTCGGCGCTTCGCTCGGTCTGCTCGCCGCCTATATCGGCCGCCGCACCGAGACGGTGATCATGCGCATCGTTGACCTGCAACTCTCCTTCCCGTCCATCCTCGTCGCCCTGATGATCCTTGCCTTTCTCGGCAAGGGGGTGCTCAACGTCGTACTCGCTTTGGTGATTGTCGAATGGGCGACCTATGCGCGCGCCGCGCGCGGCACCGCATTGACGGAGCGGCGCAAGGAATACATGGAAGCCGCGGAATCGCTGGCCATTCCGCGATGGCGTATCCTGTTCGTCCATCTGCTGCCGAACTGCTTGCCGCCGCTGATCGTGATCGCGACGGTGCAGGTGGCGCGCGCCATCGCCTTGGAGGCGACCTTGTCCTTTCTCGGTCTCGGCGTGCCGATCACCGAGCCGAGCCTTGGTCTGTTGGTCTCCAACGGTTACCAGTACATGCTCTCCGGCATGACATGGATCAGCTTCTATCCAGGGGTGGCGCTTTTGGTAACCGTGGTGGCGATCAACCTCGTCGGCGATCGGCTTCGCGACGTGCTCAATCCGCGGGGGCAAGCATGAGTGGGGCACTGCTGGAAGTTCGCGATCTGCGGACTCATTTCGCATCGGCAAAAGCCGTCGACGGCGTCTCCTTCAGCGTCGCGCGCGGCGAGGTTCTGGGTCTCGTCGGCGAAAGCGGCTCCGGCAAGTCGGTCACTGGCTTTTCGATCATCGGTCTGGTTGATCCGCCTGGGACGATTGTCGGTGGCCAGATCGTGTTCGCCGGACGCGACATCACCCGCTCCAGCCGCGAGGAGATGCGTGCGCTGCGCGGGCGCCGCATGGCCATGATCTTCCAGGATCCGATGATGACCCTGAACCCGGTCCTGCGCATCGATACGCAGATGATCGAAGCGGTGCAGGCGCATGAAGATGTCTCACGAGCCGACGCCAGGGCGCGGGCCCGCGATGCGCTGGGTATGGTGGGAATTCCGAGCCCGGATGAGCGGTTGCAGGCCTATCCCCATCAGTTTTCCGGCGGCATGCGTCAGCGCGTCGTCATCGCTATCGCGCTGCTGCACCGGCCGGACTTCATCATCGCCGACGAGCCCACCACGGCGCTCGACGTGACGATCCAGGCGCAGATCCTGGCCGAGATGCAAAAGCTGGTGGCGCAGAACAACACGTCGCTGATATGGATCACGCATGATCTCGCCGTCGTCTCGCGGCTCGCCGACCGGATCGCCGTGATGTATGCGGGCCGCATCGTCGAATCCGGCCCGGTGTCGGACGTTCTCGCCCGTCCGCTGCACCCTTATACCGCCGGTCTGATCGACTCCGTTCCCAGCCGCAACCAGCGCGGCGAGCGGCTTCGGCAGATCCCCGGAATGGCGCCCAGTGTTGCGCGGCTGCCGACTGGATGCGCTTTCGCCCCGCGCTGCGCCCGTGCCGATGCGATGTGTGCCGAGGCGGTGCCACTGTTCACTGCTGGCACACGCGAGCACCGCTGCGTTCATCCCTTACCGGAGCTCCGCATATGATCTCCTCCACTCCGGTTGCGGCAAATGTCCAAAGCGCCTCGGCCGGTTCTGCCGACGCGGTGCCGCTGATCGAGCTGAACGACATTTCCCACAGCTTCGGCACGCGGCCAGACCTCGCCGCCCGTCTGGCAATCTCGCTCAAACTCGCCAAACCCGCAGCAAGGGTGCAAGCGGTCGATAGCGTCAGCCTCACCGTTCGCAGGGGCGAGGTTCTGGGCCTCGTCGGCGAATCGGGATGCGGCAAGTCCACCCTCGGGCGGATCGTCGCCGGCATCGTATCGCCCACCAGGGGATCGGTATCGTGGCGCGGCAAGGATATGAGGGCGCTCCCGCCTTCCGAGCGACGTGAAGCCAAACTGCGCGTGCAGATGATATTCCAGAACCCCTATGCGTCGCTCAATCCGCGCCGCAAAGCGGCCGATATCGTCGGCGAGGCGCCGCGCGTTCACGGGCTGGTCAAGGGCGATCTCGGCACCTTTGTCGATGAACAGTTCCGACGTGCCGGCCTCGATCCGGCGCTGAAGCACCGCTTTCCGCATCAGTTCAGCGGCGGTCAGCGCCAGCGGATCGGCATCGCGCGCGCTCTGGCCGTGCAGCCGGAATTTCTCGTCTGCGATGAGGCCGTTGCCGCTCTGGACGTCTCGATCCAGGCGCAAATCCTCAATCTCTTCATGGACCTGCGCGAGAGGCTGAACCTTACCTACCTGTTCATCAGCCACGATCTCGGGGTGGTCGAGCACATCTCCGATCGCGTGGCGATCATGTATCTCGGCCGCATCGTCGAAGAGGCTCCGGCCGAGGAGATCTTTGCACGGGCCAACCACCCCTACACGCAGGCGCTTCTCGCCGAGGTGCCGCGGATCGAAACCACCAAACGCAGCTTTGCCGCGATCAACGGTGAATTGCCGAGCCCGCTGTCGCCGCCGAGCGGATGTCATTTCCACCCGCGCTGCCCGCACGCGATGCCTCGCTGCCGGACCGAAGCGCCCCGCCTGAAGGTGGTTGCTGCCGGACACAAGAGCGCATGCCACCTCAATGACGCTGCTGCCTGAACGCCTTGGAATTTTTAGATGACCGACCTCCAGGCACTCCAGTCCGTGACCGATGACATGGTCCTCTGCCGCGACGTCATGGTGACGATGCGCGATGGCGTAAGACTGGCGACCGACATCTACCGACCGGCAAGGGGAGGCCGCGCGCTGGACCGGTCAGCTCCCGTCATCATCGAACGGACGCCTTATGGCAAGGCGATGGCGTCGCGCGCCGAGCTCGAAGTCGGCATGACCGAACCGATGGATCGCGCGACAGTCGCCGAGCATTTCGTGCGCCATGGTTACATCGTCATCTATCAGGACTGCCGCGGCCGCTACGGCTCGGAAGGAGAGTTCGTCAAATATCTCTCAGAAGGTCCGGACGGCTACGACACGCTCGCATGGATCGCGGCCCAGCCCTGGTGCAACGGCCGGATCGGTACCATGGGCCTTTCCTACGCCGCGCATACCCAAATGGCGGCGGCGTGTCTTGCGCCGCCCGCTCTTGCAACCATGATCCTCGATTCCGGCGGGTTCTCGAACGCCTTCACCTGCGGCATCCGCCAAGGCGGCGCGTTCGAGCTGAAACAGGCGACTTGGGCCTACCGGGAAGCCCGCGAGAGCGCCGTTGCCGCCGGCGACGAGTTGGCCCGAAAGGCGATCGACGCCGAGAACCTGCATCGCTGGTTTGGCAAAATGCCCTGGTCGGAGGGCCGTTCCCCGCTCCGCTGGGCTCCGGACTACGAGGCTTATCTGCTGGAGCAGTGGCGGCACGAGACCTTCGACGATTTCTGGAAGCAGGCCGGCATTCATGCGGCGGGCTTCTACGACGCCATCCCCGACATTCCGATCGCCCTGATGTCGAGCTGGTTCGACGTCTATGTCTCGACGACGTTCGAGAATCTGGCAGGCCTTGCCAGCAATGGCAAACGGCCGCTCTCCATGATCATGGGTCCGGGCTTGCATGGCGACCGGAATCTGACCTTTGCCGGCGACGTCGACTTCGGACCGAACGCTCCGCTCGGCGGCAATGTGGCAGCAAGCTGGCTGGAGTTTCGTCGCCGCTGGTTCGATCGCTGGCTGAAGTGTGGGCCGCAGAACGATCTCGACAAGGAGCCGATCCGTCTTTTTGTCATGGGCGGGGGAAAGGGCACGAAAAATGAAGCGGGCCGTCTCGATCACGGCGGGCGCTGGATCAGGGCTCAAAAATGGCCGCTGCCCAATGTGGAGGAGCTAAGCTACTACTTGCATCGCGAGGGCAGGCTCTCGAAGTCCCTTCCTGCGCCCGACGACCCGCCGCTGAGCTATGATTTCGATCCCGCCGATCCAGTCCCGACCATAGGCGGCGCGCTGACAAGCGGCCAACCGATCTTCGCTGGCGGCGGCTTCGACCAGAGGGAGGACGAGAGGTTCTTCGGCTGCCGAAATTTCGGCCTGCCGCTTTCTGCCCGCCTCGACGTCCTTTCGTTCGAGACAGAGCCGCTGGTCAACGATCTGACCGTGCTTGGCAAGGTGGCAGTGGAGCTCTGGGCGGCGACCGATGCGCCTGACACCGATTTTACGGCGAAGCTGATCGACGTTCATCCACCGAGCGCGGACTATCCGACGGGCTTTGCCTTGAACCTGACCGACGGGATTTTCCGATGCCGGTTCCGGCATTCATTCGAAAGAGCCGAGCTGGTGAGGCCTGGTGAGATCATGCGGCTTCGCATCGAGCTGTTTGCAACCGCCAACCTGTTTCGTGCCGGCCACCGGCTACGGCTGGACATATCCTCGAGCAATTTTCCAAAGTTCGACGTCAATCCGAATACCGGTGAACCAGCTGGCTTCGGTCGTAGCCGTCAGGCGGCGCGCAATACGGTTTTTCTCGATGAGATGCGACCCTCGCGGTTGATCATGGATAAGATTGACATCAACTAACGGCACGCGTTTGGGCGCGACCGCTACTGTCGAACCTTCGACCGGACACGTCCTTGACCGGATCGCATCTGGTCATGAAATTTTGCCGGGCGGCGCGGATGTTGTCTTCGAATGCGGTCCTCCAGGGAACCGTGGGGCGGGCCGTTTTTGACGAGCCGTGACGTGGATTTGGTGGGCGGCTGATGGTCAGCCCTTCTGCGATCCATCTGAGTGCATCCATGCTGGGGCGTTCCTGATGAACCGACCTAGCCAATTCGATTGAGCGGGATACGGTCATGCAACACTAGGGATCGAAGCTGGCGGAGCGATCACCGGCAATATTGTTCAAGCCGCGACGGCAAAATCCTTTTACGCCGGTACCGCCAGCGACACCAATTTTGTCTATCGCAAGACCAACTTCGCCAAGATCGACAAGAGATGGCATCGCCAGATCGTCAAGTATTTCAGCAGCGAGCCGGTCGGCACGGTCGTGGTCGATACCCGCCACCACTTCCTCTACCTCATCACGGAAAACAAGACCGCCATCCGCTACGGCGTCGGCGTCGGCAAGGACGGCTTCAAATGGTACGGCCGCGCGACGATCGACCGCCGCGCGCTGTGGCCGCAATGGGTCCCGCCCCCCGAAATGCGTAAGCGCAAGCCGGACCTGCCGCCCATGGTCGCAGGCGGCGCGTCCAACAATCCGCTCGGGCCGCGCGCGCTCTATCTGTACCGCGACGGCGCCGACATCGGCTACCGCCTGCATGGCACGCTGGAGCCATGGAGCATCGGCACCGACGCTTCCAGCGGCTGCATCCGCATGTTCCCGGAAGACATCATCGACCTCTACCAGCGGTGCCCGATCGGCACCGCAGTGGAGGTCCTACCGCACATCGCCGACCAGGCGCCCGCTTCCACCACTGTCGAATGATTGGCGCATCATGAACCGCATGATTGAAACCACGCGCCGGCTGCTCGCCGCCGGCCTGCTGGTGCTGG
>NZ_JAMYKW010000044.1:0-43558 GCF_040317555.1 Mesorhizobium sp. M1406
CCTCTGCCTAGGGTAAGTCTTTGTCGCAGAAGCATTTTCCCTGATTCGGAGCCCCGATGCACCTCAACTCTGTGAGATATTCGGGTTAGTGGCGGTGATCGCCCAGCCCTTCGACGCATTGTACCAAGTGAGGCCGGGCCGCGGCCGCAGACCCGCGGTGGAGGCCGTGGTCAGGATGACGCCGCCGCCTTGTCGCTCCATGATCGGCACCACGGCAAGCGCCGCGTGATAGATCGCCTTCATGTTGACTGATGTGATCAGGTCGAAGGTTTCCTCGTCGACATCGAGCATGTCGCCGTTACGGTGGGTGTAGCCGGCATTGTTGACCATGATGTCAATGCGGCCGAAGGCGCTTTTGGCGGCATAGACCATCTCGTCGAATTCGGAGCGCAGCGAAACATCTGTCTGGGTCCAGATCGCCGCTTCACCGATCTCGCCGGCGACGCGCTCCGCCCCCTTGGCATTGAGATCGGCGACGACGACCCTGGCGCCCTCCTCGGCAAAGCGCCTGGCGATGCCCTCGCCAAACCCCGACGCAGCACCGGTGATGACAGCAACCTTGTTTTCCAGACGCATGTTTTTCCCGCTCATGATTGGTGACGATCGACCGGCACGCCAATAATGCACATCCACGCAATGCCGCGGCTACTGAACAGCATGGCTGAAAGATGTGCGGCCATCGCCGATTTCTCCTTTGGCTTTCGCCTCGATCCCGCTCTATGCTGCAACTGCGAAGGCTTCCGGAGCCGCGCCTGTCGACAAGCCTCCAGGTCATCGGACTGTCAAGGGGCAGGCGCATACACCCAGATGTGACACCATGGCACTGGAAAATTTAAATCGATTAGATTATATCAGCCGCGTCACAGCGACCGGCGTCAGAGCGGACAGACCATGACCAGCCAGATCATCCCCGTCGACCCTTTCGACTTCATCATTTTCGGCGGCACCGGCGATCTGTCCGAGCGCAAGCTTCTGCCGTCGCTCTACTATCGCCAGCGCGACCATCAGTTCTCCGAGCCGACGCGCATCATCGGCACGTCGCGCTCGAAAATGAGCGACGAGGAATTCCAGGCCTTCGCCAGCCAAGCGATCTCCGAGCACGTCAAACCGGCCGATATCGACGCCAAGGAACTGAAGACCTTCCTGGCGAGGCTATCCTATGTCTCGGCCGATGCAACGACCGGCGCCGGATTCGACAAACTGAAGAAGGCGATAGGCGACAGCGACCGCATCCGTGCCTTCTACCTGGCGGTGGCGCCGGCGCTGTTCGGGGATATCTCGCACAAGCTGAAAGAGTACAATCTGGTCACGCCGAACTCCCGCATCGTGCTGGAGAAGCCGATCGGCCGCGACCTTGCCTCGGCGCGAGCGCTCAACGATCTGGTCGGCGACGATTTCCACGAAAGCCAGATCTTCCGCATCGATCACTATCTCGGCAAGGAGACGGTGCAGAACCTGATGGCGCTGCGCTTTGCCAACGCGCTCTACGAGCCGCTGTGGAACTCCGCCCATATCGACCACGTGCAGATCACCGTGGCCGAGACCGTGGGACTGGAAGACCGCGTCACCTATTACGACAAGGCCGGCGCGCTGCGCGACATGGTGCAGAACCATATGCTGCAGCTGCTGTGCCTCGTCGCCATGGAAGCGCCGTCGTCGATGGACGCCGACGCGGTGCGCGACGAGAAGCTGAAGGTGCTGCGGGCGCTGAAGCGCATCAACGGCAACGAGGCGCCGAAGCAGACCGTGCGTGGGCAGTACCGCGCCGGTGCCTCGGCCGGCGGAGCTGTAAAGGGCTATGTCGAGGAGCTTTCCCACGACAGCAACACCGAGACCTTCGTCGCCATCAAGGCCGAGATCGGCACCTGGCGCTGGGCAGGCGTTCCGTTCTACCTCAGGACCGGCAAGCGGCTGGCAACCCGGGTTTCGGAAATCGTCATCGAATTCAAGCCGATCCCGCATTCGATCTTCGGCGACAGCGCCGGTCCGATCTTCGCCAACCAGCTGGTCATCCGGCTGCAGCCGGACGAAGGCGTCAAGCAGTTCATCATGATCAAGGATCCGGGTCCGGGCGGCATGCGGCTGCGCCAGATCTCGCTCGACATGAGCTTCGCGCAATCCTTCGATGGCCGCGCGCCGGACGCCTACGAGCGGCTGATCATGGATGTCATCCGTGGCAACCAGACCCTGTTCATGCGCCGCGACGAAGTCGAGGCGGCGTGGAAGTGGATCGACCCGATCCAGAACGCCTGGGAAAGCGCCAGACAAGAGGCGCAGGGCTATACGGCAGGCACCTGGGGACCCTCGGCCTCCATCGCACTGATCGAACGTGACGGGCGGACATGGCACGAGAGCAATTGAACAGCGCCGCTTACAGCTGGAACGGCTTCGCCGGGCGCCAGGAATTGGCGGCCGCCCTTGCCGGTCATGTCGCCGGCCGCCTGACCAAGGCAATCGCCGAGCGCGGCACGGGGCTGCTCGCCGTCTCCGGCGGCACCACGCCGGCAAAATTCTTCGCCGCTCTTTCGGCGATACCGATTGCCTGGGACAAGGTGATCGTGACGCTGGTCGACGAGCGCTTCGTGCCGGCCTCCTCGCCACGTTCCAACGCCGGGCTGGTGGCCGCCAATCTCTTGCAGAACGCGGCCAAGGTGGCGCGCTTCGTGCCGCTCTATCACGAGGCCACCAGCATCGAGGATGCGGCTTCCTCCGACAATGCGGCGCTCCAGTCATTGCCCTGGCCGCTCGACGTCGTCGTGCTCGGCATGGGGCCGGACGGCCACACCGCCTCGTTCTTTCCCGATGCCGACGACCTGGAAAAATTGCTCGATCCGTCCTGCGACAGGATCGTGCTGCCGGTTCATGCGTTGAGTGCGGGAGAGCCGCGGCTGACCCTGTCTCTGGCGCGCATCGTCGATGCCGGCTTCATCGCGGTGCACATTGAAGGCGAGGACAAGCGCACCGCCTTCGACGGCGCGGTTGCACCCGGACCGCGGAAACCAATCCGCGCCGTGCTCGACGCCGCGCATAAGCCCGTGGAGATTTTCTGGGCGCCCTGATTTGAACATACTGAGGGTCCCGGCGGACAGCCGGATTGTGTTCCGGGACCTCGCCTGAAAGGACCGACACCATGACCGCCAGACGCGACATCGAAGCCATCACCGAGCGCATCCGCGAGCGTTCAAAGCCAGGCCGGGAGCGCTATCTTAGCCGCATAGCCGAGGCGTCGAACCGCACCGCCAACCGGGCCGTGCTGTCGTGCGGCAATCTCGCCCACGGCTTTGCGGTGTGCAGCCCCTCGGAAAAACTGGCGCTGGGCGCCGACAAGGTGCCGAACCTCGGCATCATCACCTCCTACAACGACATGCTGTCGGCGCATCAGCCCTTCGAGACTTTTCCGGCGCTGATCAAGGACGCGGCACGCGAGGCCGGCGGCATCGCGCAGGTGGCCGGCGGCGTGCCGGCTATGTGCGATGGCGTGACGCAAGGCCAGCCCGGCATGGAGCTGTCGCTGTTTTCGCGCGACGTCATCGCCATGGCCGCGGCGATCGGCCTGTCGCACAACATGTTCGACGCCGCCGTCTATCTCGGCGTCTGCGACAAGATCGTGCCGGGGCTGGTGATCGCCGCCCTCACCTTCGGCCATCTGCCGGCGGTGTTCATTCCGGCCGGGCCGATGACCACCGGCCTGCCGAACGATGAAAAGGCCAAGGTCCGCCAGCTCTATGCCGAGGGCAAGGCCGGACGCGCCGAATTGCTGGAGGCCGAGTCCAAGTCCTACCATGGGCCGGGCACCTGCACCTTCTACGGCACGGCGAATTCCAACCAGATGCTGATGGAGATCATGGGCCTGCACACGCCGGGCGCTTCCTTCGTCAATCCAGGCACGCCGCTGCGCGAGGCCTTGACGCGCGAGGCGACGAAGCGGGCACTGGCGATCACCGCGCTCGGCAACGCCTATACGCCGGTCGGCCGGATGATCGACGAGCGCTCGATCGTCAACGGTGTCGTCGGCCTGCATGCCACCGGCGGCTCGACCAATCACACCATCCACCTGATCGCCATGGCGGCGGCGGCCGGCATCGCCATCACCTGGCAGGATATTTCCGACCTTTCGGAAGCGGTGCCGCTGCTGGCGCGGGTCTATCCCAACGGTCTCGCCGACGTGAACCATTTCCACGCCGCAGGCGGGCTCGGCTTCCTGATCCGCGAACTGCTCGACGAAGGCATCCTGCACGAGGATGTGCAGACGGTATGGGGCGAAGGCCTGCGGCCCTATGCGGTCGAAGCAAAACTCGGTGGCGACGGCAGCGTCGTGCGCGAAGCTTCGCCGCGGACAAGCGGCGACGAGAAAGTGCTGGCGCCGTTCAGCAAGGCGTTCCAGGCGACCGGCGGTCTTAAAGTGCTGTCGGGCAATCTCGGCCACGCCGTCATCAAGACTTCCGCGGTGAAGCCGGAGCGGCGCATCATCGAGGCGCCGGCCAAGGTTTTCGACAGCCAGCAAGGGCTGAACGAGGCGTTTAAGACCGGCACGCTGACCGGCGATTTCATCGCCGTCATCCGCTTCCAGGGGCCGAAGGCCAACGGCATGCCGGAACTGCACAAGCTGACTACCGTGCTCGGCATCCTGCAGGATCGCGGCCAGCGCGTGGCGCTGGTCACCGACGGGCGCATGTCTGGCGCCTCCGGCAAGGTGCCGGCGGCGATCCATGTGACGCCGGAAGCAGTCGAGGACGGGCCGATCGCCAGGATCCACGAAGGCGACATCATCCGGCTCGACGCCGAGGCCGGGACACTCGAGGTGCTGGTGCCGGCCGGCGACTTCGCATTGCGCCGGACGGCCGATGCCGACCTGATCGGCAATGAATTCGGTTTCGGCCGTGAGCTGTTTGCCGGCTTCCGGCAATTGGTCGGCCGCGCCGACCATGGCGCCAGCGCCTTCGGCACGGCTTGACGGAATCATCATCCTGTCCATGAAAAAGGGCGGCTCATGGCCTCGGCTCATGGCCGGCCTTTTTGCTGCCGGTCAAATGGCGGTCACGGCGTAACGGTGATTTCGCTCCGTTCGCCGGCCTTGACCGTCACCGGCATTTCCTTCTCATGCCCCGCGTCGGACATGTGTCGGACAACCACATAGTCGCCGGCCGGAACGGTCTGCTGCCAGGTATCGCCGTAGTTCAGGCCAAGCGCCTTGCGCTTGCCCTCAATGTCCTTTTTCGGTGACAGGATCTCGATCGAGTAGGCACCGGGGGCCGACATGGCCAGGACGCCGGCATCGAGCGGCACCTTGATATCCATGACATCACCGACCTTGATGCTGAACGGCTGCTCGACGACCGCGAGGTCAAGTGTGGTGACCGCGACATAGTCGTCCGGCGGCAGCCAGAACTTGCTGTCCGGTCCATAGGAATGCTCGACACTGTCACGCGTGCCATCGATTTTCTTCTTCGCCTTGACGATCTCGAAACCGAGGCCGGAACTGTCGGCCTTGTCACCGCCGGCGATATAGAAGGCGTTGAGCATGACATGGCCGACACCAACGATGACGTCCTTCTCGATCTTCTGCCCGGCGGCGAGCTGGATGGTTTCGGTGACGCTGCCGGCGCCAATCTGGACCGTGACCTTCTGTTCGCCCGCCGGCACGATGATTTTGGTGTCGCCATAGTGGGTGGTGCTGCCGCCCGGATAGGCGAAATTGAGGCTGGCCGCGTCACTGATGTCGGCGCCCTGGCTCGGCCGCGGATGAATGAGCATGGTGCCCGCGTTCAAGGTGAACAGCGGCTTGTAGACCTGACCGGCCTCGATCTTGACCTTCTGCTCCACCTTGGCCTCGTCGTCGCGTGCGACGACGATGTAGTCGCCCGGTTCGAGATTGCCATTGTAGGTGCCATATTCCGTGGTGACGGAACCGCCACGCGAGCCGTCGGCGTCCGCCTTGTAGATCTCCCAGGCGTTGCCGTCGGTGATAGGCTCGCCACCTTCGGCCATCACCACCGTCGGCTGGAAATTGAATTCAGGCTTGGCCGGCTCCGGTGCGGGCGCAGGAGCGGGAGCCGGTTCTGGAGCGGGTGCCGGCGCTGGTGCCGCCACGGTCTCGACAAGCGCCTCCTGCAACGCCTTCTCGTCGGAGGCCTGGATGTATTTGCCGCCGGTGTTGTCGGCGAGGCAGGCGATCTGCTTGCCTTCGTCGGCGGTGAGGCCGAAGCCGACGACATCGGCGGTGAAGTCGACGCCGGACGCCTCAAGCTCCTTGCCAAGCGCGCAGGGGTCGCCACCGCATGTTTCGAGACCATCGGTGATCAGCACGACGGTGGCCTTGTCCTCGGTGTATTTCAACGCCTCGGCTGCTTGCTTGACGGCAGAGGTCAGTGGCGTCTTGCCGAGGAATTTCAGGCTGTCGGCGGCGGCCGAAATGGCACTTGCCGAACCTGCCTGTGGCGGCACGATCAACTGGATGTCGTCGCAGCTGCCCTTTTCGCGATGGCCATAGGCCATGAAGCCGATTTCGTCGTCGGTGGGGACCGATTGAAGCACGGTTCGCAGCGACTCGCGGGCGATTTCGAGCTTGGGCTTGCCGTCGATCTGCGCCCACATCGAGCCGGAAGCATCGAGAATGACGATGACCTTGTTCGCGGCAAAGCCGAATGTCGTCATCGACAAAAGGAGCATCGCCGCAGCGACGCTCCGTGCAAGTCCCGCCATCGATATCTCCTCAAATCCGCCCTGATCCGGGCGGCAAAGCTATTTGACGCCGCGCCGGGACACAAGCCCGCGCGCCTATGCGTTAAGGGCTCCGAACTCAGGTTGACAAAGGACCTGACGACAGCCAGTTCGGCGGTGTTGGCAGCTTTTGTGCCGGATAGGAATTTTTTCTTGATTCCGTGACCTCAGCTATGGTACATGATCGTCCATGGTGCTGATTTGCGCCAGTGACCCGCCGCACAGGCGGGTTTTTCGTTTGATGCTCCGTCAGCCAATGCGCCCGCGAAGCTGCGAAGGAACCCGTTAACCCGAGTTCGTTGCCCTGGCCCGGTGCGCCGGGGCCGAATGCCAAACTTTTCAACGGAAGCGAAAACCGCTCAGTAGGTCGTGCGGCGCTCTTCCGAGGGCGGCCTGCCGAATTGCAGCCGGTAGCTCTGGGCAAAGTAAGAATGCGAGGTGAAGCCGGTCGCGATCGCCACGTCGAGGATCGGCATGTTGGTCTGGCGCAGCAGTTCGCGCGCCCGTTCCAGCCGCAGCCGCATATAATAACGGCCGGGCGTGACGCTGAGATGGCGCAGGAACAGGCGCTCCACCTGGCGCACCGACAGGCCGGCGGATTTTGCCAGCTGCACCGCCGACAGCGGCTCGTCGAGGTGGTCGGCCATCAGTTCGACAATGCGCCTAAGCTTCTCCGACTTGCCGGTCAGGTCGCGTTCCGGACCGACACGCTGGCGGTCGCCGGCCGAGCGGATGCGTTCGTGCTGGAACTGGTTGGCGACGCCATTGGCGAGATTCGAGCCGAAATCGCCGCGCACGATCTCCAGCATCAGGTCGATCGAGGTGGTGCCGCCGGCGCAGGTGTAGCGCTTGCGATCGATCTCGAAGACATTGCCCGTGCAGTTGATGTCGGGGAAGCGCTCGACGAAGCCGGCGCGGTTTTCCCAATGGATGGTGCAGCGATAGCCTTCGAGCTGGCCGGCCTCGGCAAGCAGGTAGGAGCCGACCGACAAGGCACCCAGCGCGTTGCCGCGCCGGCCCCAGCTGCGCAGCGCCGCCAGCACCTTGCTCTTGCCGGGAAATTCCGTCGTCAGCCCGACCGAGACGAAGAGGATATCGACCGGCGGCAGGTCGGCGACGGCGTAGTCGATCTTGAGCGGCAGGCCATTGGAGGCCATCACCGGATCGCCGTCGGCCGACACCGTGGTCCAGCCGTAGAAGTCGCGGCCGAGCAACCGGTTCGCCGACCGGAACGTATCGATCGCCGCGGCCAGCGAGAACATGGAGAACTTGTCGACCAGCAGGAATGCGAACTGCCGGCCGCCTTGAACGGGATCAGTCATGACCGGCCGTTCTGAGGGAACACTGGGGTTCGGCAAAGTTGCGGCTTTCTGGCGGGTCAGAAGGACGGCCGTTTCAATCCGGCCGCAAGGTAGGCCGAGGCTAACGTATTGGCCATCAGCATGGCAATGGTCATCGGCCCGACGCCGCCGGGCACCGGCGTGATCGCGCCGGCGGCCTTGGCCGCTTCGGCATAGGCGACGTCGCCGACGAGGCGCGACTTGCCCTCGCCCTTCTCGGGTGCGGGAATGCGATTGATGCCGACATCGATGACGGTGGCGCCGGGCTTCACCCAATCGCCCCTGATCATCTCCGGCCGGCCGACGGCGGCGACAAGAATGTCTGCGGTGCGGGCAAGTGCCGGCAGGTCTTTGGTGCGGCTGTGGGCGACTGTGACGGTGCAGTTGGCCGCAAGCAAGAGGTTGGCCATGGGCTTGCCGACGATGTTGGAGCGGCCGACGACGACGGCATTGAGGCCGGACAAATCCTTGCCGCGCACCCGCTCGATCAGAAGCATCGAGCCGGCCGGCGTGCAGGGCACAAAGGCAGTCTCGAGTTCACCGGTGCCGAGCTTGCCGACATTGATGAAATGGAAGCCGTCGACATCCTTTTCCGGCGCGATGGTCTGGATGATCTTGCCGGCGTCGATATGGGCAGGCAGCGGAAGCTGCACCAGGATGCCGTTGATGGCCGGATCGGCGTTGAGGTCGCCGATGATGTTCAGCAATTCCGGTTCGGAGGTTTCGGCCGGCAGCGTGTGCTGCACGGAATGAAAGCCGCATTCCTTGGCGGTGCGCGATTTGGAGGCGACATAGACCTGGCTGGCCGGATCCTCGCCGACGATGACCACGGCAAGACCGGGCTTGGCCTTGCCTTTGGCGACAAGCTCGGCCGTCAGCGTCTTGACCGTCCGCACAACGTCTTCGGCAACGCTCTTACCATCAATCACTTCGGCCATGGACCACCCTCAACACCAAAATGCCCAAGCGCGTCGCTTCCGGAAGCGGCGCGCTTTCTGATCTTTCACAGCGTGGCATCTTCACGAAAATTCCAACACGCAATCCCGCCAAAGCGCCGTCCCATGCCGTTTACGCGAAACCGGCATGCTTTTGTACGACACGGCGAAGAATTTTGTGGCTCAGAAGTACCGGCGGCGCGCGCGGCTCTCGGTGAGTTCGCGGACCGCTTCGCGGAATTCGCGCAGGCTGGCGCGGATTTCCTCGATTGGCGCTTGCGGTTCGACGTCCTGCTCGGCCTGCCGTGCCTCCACAGATGGCTCGCGAGGCTGGGTCTCCTGCTGCGGCGAGGTGGGATGTTGCGGATAGAGCGCGGAAGCAGGCTGAGGCGGATAGGGCAGCTGCCCGGCATTGGGGGCCGACATGGACTGCTGATAGCCAGGCTGCTGCGTGTAGGCCAAAGGCTGCGCGTAGGGATAGAGTTGCGGGCCCGAATACGCTCGCGGCGGCACCATGTGCGCAGGCTGAGGCGGCTGCGCCATCTGCTGGGCATAGGGAACAGGATTACCGGACTGGAAGGGCGGCGGCGGCGGGTAGGCCGCCGCGACCTGCTGCCGAGGCGTAAAGGCCGGCGCCGACTGGGGATAGGGGGAGTACGCCGGATCTTGCGTTGGCTTCCCGTTTTCATCGGAGACCCACTCGGTATCGAAGGGCTCTTCCGGGGACGGCTTGCGGGACACGGCCTTGCGCAGCCTCGACAGCAGCGCGCTGACCCTGCCGGGGCCTTCGTCTGGCGTGATCCCGGCCTGCTGGACAGGCGGTGGTGCAGCCGGCGGTGGCGGCGCAGGCGGAGGTGCCGACGCTTGCGGCGCTGGTGGTTGCGGCGCAGGCGGGAGCGCTGCCCGATATGGCTTGTCCTCGTAGGGCGTCCGACGTTCGTCCATGCTGCGGTCGCGGCGCGATCGCGAATTGGCGGTGTCGCGCAGGCTCTCATAGGCGCCACGCATGGCGCCGAGGCCAATGCCGGAGGCAAAGCCCAGCAACAGGCCGGCAAGCGCCACCACGACCCGCGACGGCCCGTTCGCCTCGAGCGGCGCGAAGGCCTTCGAGATCACGTTGATGTTGGCGGTGTTGATGTCCTTCTGCTCGCCGGTCTCCTTGGCGCGCAGCAGATACTGTTCGTAGACGGAGCGCTTGGCGGTAGCCTCGCGCTCCAGTTCGCGCATCGACACCAGATCGCCGTTGACGTCGCCGCTGCGAACCTTCAGCTGCGCCAGACGAGAGGCGAGATCCTGTTCGAGCTGGACCGCGCGCTTGAGGTCGACCTGCAGCGACGAGCCGATGCGGCGCAGCTCCGCGGCGATGCGGTCGCGTGCACCGGCAAGCTGGGCATTGAGCGCCTGGAGTTCGGGGTGGCGCGGGCCGAACCGGATGGCGGCGCGATCAGCCTCCTGCTTGAGCGACGCATATTGCGAACGCAGATCGCTCATCGTGTTGGAGTTGATCTCCTCCGGCAAGGTGCCGGTGAGAACAGAGTTGACGTCGACCGAACGCGCCGAAGCGGCCCGGGCGTTGAGTTCAAGCGTGCGGGCGCGGGCAACCGCCAGCTGCTCGTTGAGCTTCATCATCTCATCCTCGCTGATGAGGTGGCCCTGCGCGTCGACAAGGTCGTGCGAGGCCCTGAAATCCTCGACCTTTCGCTCGGCCGCCTCGACGCCCTTGCGCAGTTCGTCCAGTCTTGCCGTCAGTTCGTCGGTGGCGCGGCCTGCGGTATCCGACTGGATCTGGCCGAAAGTCTGCAGGAAGACATCCGTCATCGTGTTGGCGATCAGTGCCGATTTCTCGCCATTCTGCGTGGTGGCGCTGACGGTGATGACGAAGGTCTTGCCACCGCGTTCCACCGAAAGGCTCTCGGCCAGATTGCCGACGGCAAGCGCCCGGCGACGGGTGTCGTCGACACCACCTGGCCCGTCATTGCGTGACAGGATGGAGCGGATGAGCGACATGACGCCGAGGCCGCCGCCCTGCCCATTGAATTCCGGGTCGTTGACGAGATTGAGCTTGTCGACGACCTTGTTGAGAACAGTGCCTGATGTCAGCACCCGGACCTGGTTTTCGACGATGGCCAGCGTCGCGTCGGAAGCGACGACCGACTGGGTGAGGTCGCGATCGGTGAGCTTCAGGTCGCGCGGATCGACGATCAGTTCGGTGGTGGCTTCGTATTTCTTCGGCGTCGACAGAGCGATGGCAATGCCGAGCGCGGCACCCAGTATCGTCGTCGTCACGATCAGCGCCTTCGACTTGCCAACACCACGGACGACCTGCATCGGATCGATCAGCGGCTTCCACCGCTGGCTGTCGGCGCCTTCGTCGTGGGATGCCGGCGCGTCGCCTGAGCGATAAGGTCCGGATGCAGGATCGGGGCGATAGGCGCCCGCGGTTTCGGTAGACTGTGTCGGTGGCGTGGTTTGCGCAGGGTTCGCCGACGAGGCCGTCTCATAGCCAGCCTGATACCCGTCCGTTGCGGCCGGATCCGACAGCTTCAGGTTCGTCCGCGTTTCGCGTTGTGAACGGGCGAGACGATGACGCGTGGCGGCATCCTCGCGCCATGACGGGTCTGCCCGGTCCCCGATCGAGACCAGGGACGCGTCGGGTTCGTCGCCGCGCACAGCCTGGCCTAGCGCCAGCAACGAGCGCTCGCGCTTCCAGTCTTCGCGGTTTTCCCTGTCGACCATCGTCCGGAACTTTACCCTTGGCGACCTGCGAACGGCGATTGGCCATTCGTTAGCCCACGCTAAACTTACAAGCCCAGAATTCCGCGAAGTGGGAACTTCTTTTGGCGTCAAATGGGCAGAAATAGGCGAACTGGGCAGTTCGTTTGGCCATGGACTCGTTGGTTTGGAACTTGGCACTGGTATGGTTAAGGGGCCGTTAAGCCAGGCCACCCAGAATGCTGTCCCGCTGCGAAGTCAGAGGTCGGCTGGCGTATTCTCTTCCCAGAAGGCGGGCGTGAGTAAAATTGGATATCTTGGCGTGCCGTCATGCAACCAACGATCAGTATGTGATCGTCACGACCACCGTATCCGTATAGACGCCGGCCGAGGGCGTAGTCTGCGGCGGCACCCGGCCATACACCGTCAATGCTTGGACCAGACCGTTTCCGGTACCGGGCACCGTGCTTCCGGGCGTCGCCGCATCGCCCCATGGTTGCGAGCGTGCCGCGTCCTTGTAGAGGCCATAGGTAACGGTCTCGGCACCCTTCGACATTTTGCGCGCCGTCGGGGCCGAATTTGTGGTGCCACCGTTGAGGGATACGGTGTAGGCCGTCCCCGAGGTACAGGTGACGGAAACCCCGCCGGTGGCGTCGACATCGGCGCTTAGCACCCCTTTGGCGCCGAAGTCGATGTTCTGGACCGTGACGAGACAGTTCGCTGCCACGGACGCGTTCACCGTAAAATTGGTGGTGGTTGCGGTGCCCGCCGACGTCGTACAGTCACTGCCGAGACTATAGCGATAACGAAACGGTGTGTTCGCACCGGAAAACGTCGAAAGATAGCTTCCGGGAACAGCCGTCGACTGTCCGCCCAGAACAGCGCCGTAGATGGTAATTGCCCCCGATCCTGATCCAAGAGCGTTCAGCGTCAGGGCATAGGCCGGCGAACGGGCGGCATAGGGCCAGCTGTACGAACCCCAGATAACGCTGCGCGTCGAATCCGAATAGATCTGATAGTTGAGTGGATTGGCTCCGCTCAGCATCTGACGCGCCGCAGCGGACGTTGCTCCGCCGCTGCCCTCAGCGAGATTGGGACAGAGCAGGATGCGCTGCAGGCCAATCCCGGTGCAGTCTACGCTGATCGAAGCTGTTGAGTTAGTCTGGCTGCCAGATAGGGTGTCGACGCTCCCGAAATTCAGGTTGGAACTGCTGAAACTGCAACTTTGCGCAAAAGACAGCGAGGGCAACAACAAGAAGAGCACAAAACCGACGGCACGAAGCATGTTTGATCCTTGTCTCACAAGCATTTCAGATCGTTGATCACGACCTGTTTTCCCGGCACTGGCTTGTAAGGAAACTCGGCGCGACAGGTCTTTCCGTCACTCAGATCGATGACGATTGCGTTGTGCGCCCTCAGCCCGCGAATGTAGGCTTGGCCGTCATAACCGACGAAGAAGTCTTCAGAGCTGCCCTCAAGCTTGCCGGAAAGGCCGGCTTGCAATGGCGCACCGTCCTTGTCCGCAATGGTAACCAGCGCGGCCCGCGGCGTTTCCGAGACTCCGAATTTCACAACCACGCCGCTACGGTCGGCGGGCACGACCGTTTCCCTGGTGGCCGGAACATCGGCATCAACCGGCAGATTCTTCGGATCGATCGAAATCGTGTTCAGTTCGTAGGAATTGAGATCAGGCACCAGAATACGGCCACGACGGTCGGTCTTGCCGACAGGTCTGTTCTGACGTTCAACCTCCACTCCCGGCGTGCCAACATCCACGACGGCAAAGGCGTCGTCGATCCGGTTGGCTGCGAATACGCCGCCGCCGGCCACCGCGATTGCGCCATCCATCCGCGCCGTCGCCCGAACATCGTGATCATACTGCTGGACGCCGGCCTCGAAGCGCGCGAACGGAGCGCGATAGCTGACCGCCGCCGAGCGGTTGGGAACGTCTCCTTCCGATGTCCGCGCACGCCAGCCGATGCTTCCGTTCTCAAGCCGCTCTGCCTTGGCGACGTCGGCCACGACGTTCACACCATTGGGGCCCTGCTCTACTCCCGTGGAGGCGGTGATACCTTCGCCGAAGGGGATCGAAACGCCGGCAAAAACACCAAAACTTTTGCGATCCTCAAGATCAGTGAACGCCGTAGCGTAGAGCGTGCTCCGCTTGAATATCTGCTGGCTGTAGGAGAGCCCGACAATCTGGCTCTGCTCGCCTTCGGCATCCTCCAGGTGGGTGTAGGAAAGGTTGAGACTCGACAGATCGAGCGGCATCGGCACGCTCAGCGTTACCTGATCGATCGCGCGCGGAACGTCGGGACTGAAGATCGGAAGACCATCCGGTCCCGAGAATTCTGGTTCGGCCGTCACCGAGGCGATGTCCTCATAGTCTCCGAACGCCCTTTGAACCCTGCCGTACAGCGACCATCCCTCGTAGGTGAGTTCCAGCGACGCGTTCACCAACGAGCCGGTGTCTCCGTCGTGGTGGCTTCCCGCAACCGCAACCGAAGCAGCGCCATACGGTCCGAGCGGAAAGGCAACACCCAATCCCCCGTTGAGCAGCTCTTGACCGCCCTCGAAATGGCCCTCGAGCGTCAGCCAGTTGGTAAGCCCGTAGCGGGCGGTGGCGACGCCCATGACGCGCTGGTCGTAGTCGTTGGATTCGACGCCGAAATTTCGGCGCGGAAGTCCGGCCTCGGCCGAAAAATCAAGCAGGCCCTGTCGCAGGAGCATACTGGATGCGTAGAACGGAAGCGTTGCCGTGGTTTCCCTTCCAAGACTGTCTCGCAGCACCACGCGTGCCTCTCCGGCTCCCGTGAACACCGGCACGTTGATGACCTGGAATGGCCCTGCCGCCACGTCGCCAGCGTAGGTGCGTACATTCTGGGTATAGACCTCTAGGGTCGAAGGCACGGCTGCCGTGCCTTCAAACGAGGGGAGTGGAAGGGTGACCAAATCCGAACGAAGGGAAAAATTGCGCTGTGCCTGGATGCCGCCGAGATAAACAGGTCGGGTCCATGACAGGCCACCGGAAACGAAATCTCCCGCCCTGTAGGTGACCATGCGGTCAGGGTCCGAATAACTCCAGGTGGTGTTCAGCCGGGTGAAGTCCTGGAGCTCGCCGTCGGAATAACCGGTGATGAATGACTGGGCCAGCGTTCCGTACGGGCTGAAGGCGCGTGCATCGAAGGCGCCGGAGACGCCCTGAAACAACTCGACGTTATCATCGAACAGCGTGTTGGAGCTTGCAAAGAGGGAATAGTTGAGGACGGCCCCGTAGTCCGATTGCGGCTTCAGGCGATCCTGCTTTTCCGCCGGGCCGACATCGATCGTGCGGGCGGCGCGACCGTCATTGGTGGTGGTGACATAAAGCCGCTGCGCCGTCTCATCGACGCGAAAGGAGATGCCCGGCAACCGATCAAGCCTGGCGAGGCCATCGGCGCCGATCGCCTCCTCGCGTGGTTTGAGGCCGACCTCCTGCAGTTCCCCTGGGGCGGCCGCAAGGCCGCCATCCGGCAGTTCCTTGAAGTTGCCGATCATCTTAGATGAAATGTCGTTGATGAACACTTCCAAATAGAGATCGCGCCCAGCGGGCCGAGCCGAATTGGAAATGTCTTGTGCCGGTGCGTCCGGAATCTCTTGCGAGTTCACCTGCGACGAAGAGCAAATCACAAGAACGCCGGCAGCCGCCGTGCTAGCGACCCTGAACGGCGACTGTGGCATCGAATGGTCCAAAATCGCTCTGCGCCTTAAGCGTCACGGAGCTTCCGGACAGCGATTTGCCGCTGCCGATCGGCCATTGCATTGATGCCCCACCCAAAACGTAGCCAACAAGTCCGCTCCGGCTCGCTAGTTTTTTACCTCCCTGGTTCAGAGTGATGTTTGACAGTCTCAGTCGGCTATCACCGTCGTTGCGTGCCTTGAGGATCAGTCCACCGCCGGCGCGCGAAAGACTGAACGACACGTTCGGCGTCGAAGCGTCGGGACTGCGGAAGAAGACCGGGATCGAATACCGCAGGACCAGGGTCACGGTCCCGGCCTGTCGGCGCGAAGGGTCCGGCAATTCGTCGACAACGACGCGATAGCTTTCCTCGGTTCGAACCGGCGCCTTGCCGACCCGCAGGACCCGGACCACGTAGTCGGCGTCGGGGCCGAGTTTGGTTGAAGGCGGGCTGACCACCACGTCCGACGTCGGCTCCAGCCGTTCAACGCCATCCACCTGCGTCCATCTGAAGACGCGGACTTGTACGTTGATCGGCCGCTTCGCGTCATTGTGGAGGTTGAGAACCGCAGCACTGTCTGGTGCAATCAGTTCGAGATTGGTCGGGGCTACCCTCAGCGAGGCGGCTTGTGAAAATCCGGCGCACAGCAGAACAAGGGCCGCCGCGCCAATGCTTGAAAGCATGGTTCGCATGTCGTTCTCGCTTCGCTGTTGTCAGTAGGTAACGGTGATCGCGACGGTGTCGGTATAAACGCCGGCCGCCGGTGTGGATTGCGGCGGCACCCGCCCATAGACGGTAAGGTTCTGGACACTACCGTTGCCGGTTCCCGAGACTGTGTCCGTGCCGACAGTGATACCCCAGTTCTGTGTGCGGGCAGTGTCACGGTAAAGCGCGTAATTGATTGTCGCCGCCGCCGGGCCGGTCATTTTGCGAGCGGTAACAGTTGCGCCGGCTCCGCCACCGGCACTCAAGCCGACATTGTAGGTCTGTCCGCTCGTGCATTGCACGCCTATCGTGCTGGTCAGATCGACATTGGCATCGATGACGCCCCTCGTGCCGAAATCCAGATCGCTGGCGGTCTGAACTTTGCATTCGGCCTGGATGGTGATGCGAACGGTCATGTTGCCGGTCGCCGTCGCGGCGAACGCCGGGCCCGGCGGCACGATCGCGGCAAGCGCCGCAATACTCGATGCGAGAGATCTCCTAAGCATGCACGGTTCCCTTCTTCAGAGTGCCCTTAACGCATGCCACTACGCCCCTTTCACCTGTCGCGGGTGCCCCCCAACGTGATGACCAAGCGTTGGTCAAAGCATATCGGAAGGGCTTTTCAATACAACCGCTTATTGAAACGCCGACTTTTTGACCTCCTTTGCATTAGCAATACCTAAATTATTAGCAGTGAAACTTTCAAGGCAGAAATTGGGAACTTGATTCCGCGCTGCTAGCGTTGGATGCGCCGCAACGGAGGCGTCGAACCAGCCTATGAACCGATTGGTCTAATCAAGCTGAAGGGCGGGACAATGCGTGGTCAATGGTACCCGCGCGCCCGAGCCTTGGGAGATCGCGCTTTGGATCCTCGACCGGAAGTACGAGGAGAAACGCGACGGATAATCTTCACCGCCGGGCCAATCAAGTCCGAATCCGATTTTGCCGAATCAGCAGGCGCGGATAGACCGGCAAAAAGCCCGCCGCTTGCCACGCTGAGGAGCGGTTTCTCTCTCTGCCAACCTCTATTTTCAACACAGCCTTAAGCTCCAGAACGGCACGTTAAGCTTTCCGGCCTAGGCTCTGTTTGAGACATGACGCAGGCCAGTGACATACCGCAAAGGCGGCCCCTCGCCCGGATCGGCAGCTTTTTGGCCGAACGACGGGGGCTGCTTCGCGACTATTTCTCGGCGATCAGCGGCGCCGGTGGGCGACTGGTGTTTTCACTCGCCTATTTCATCGCGCTGGCCAACACGCTGTCCATTTCCGAGTTCGGCATGTTCGCCACGGCGTCGGCGGCCGGCGTCATGCTGTCGCGCATCCTCGCCTTCGGTTTCATCTCGGCACTCTACCGCACCGCCACTATCCGCCCCAATCTGATCGGCACCTTCACCGCCGGCTTCCTGCTGCTCGGCCTGCTGTCGTTGCCGCTGCTGGCCGCGGCCTCGTTCGGCGTCTATCTGATCTTCTTCGCCAGCACCGTGCCGCTGGCGGTGTTTGCGGCAATCGTCTTTGCCGAAGCGCTGTTGTGGCGGCCGGTGGAGGTGGCGCTGATCGTCAACAACGGTCTGGGCAAATTCGGCCGCGCCGCGGTGCTGGCCATCCTGGCGACGGCGCTGCGGGCGCTCGGCGCGGTGCTGTTCATGTTCTCCGCGCAACACAGCGTCTGGATATGGTCGTGGTTTTATATCGGCGCCAACGCCGCGTCCCTGATACTGGCGTTCGGCTGGTTCTATCCGCGACAGCGGCTGCGGCTGCGCATCGAGCCGTATCTCCGGCGGCTGGCCGATTCCATCTATGTCGCCGGTGCAGAAGTGCTGTTCTACCTGCAGATGGAGTTCGACAAGCTGCTGGTTCTGGCGATCGGCGGCCCGCATCTGGCCGGTATCTACGCCATCATCATGCGGCTGGTCGACTTGACCGCCATTCCGATCCGAACCTTCTCGATGATGCTGGTGCAGCGCATGATGCGCGCGCCGGAAATGCTGTCACGGCTGGCGGTCAAGAGCGGCATCGAAGGCGGCGTGTTCGCGGTCTCGACGCTGGCGCTGCTGGCGCTCGGCATCGTGCTGCACTTCTTCCCCAATGCGCTTGGCAAGAATGTCGCCGAGGCCGCGCCGCTGGTGCTGCTGGCGATCTGCGTGCCGGGGTTGCGCAATCTGGTCGAATACCAGGCCGAGCTTTTGTTTGCACGCGGCCAGACCTTGGTGCGGGCGCTCAATCTCGGCCTGCTTGCCGCACTGAAGGCGCTGTTGCTGACCTATGTGCTGACGACCATCCTCGACACGCCGAACCTGGTGCTGTCGCTCAATGTCGTCTTCCTGCTTCTGTACCTCGCCTCGACGCTGCTCACCTATTCGGCGATGCGCAAGCCAGCAAAGCCGGTCTAAGACTTCCGGTTCCCGTTTTTCGTGATCATGCTTCGTTAAGCCCGATCAAACGGCGGATGCGGCCGATATCGGTGCCGATAAAGGACTGCATGCCGATCGCCACCTGCTCCGGCGCCATGGCGGCGACGAAGTTGCGGAACTCGTCGTCCGATAGCGCCTCGCCGGTCCAGTGCACCCGGCAGAACTCTTCCGAACCGTGGAAGTGGCCGGCGCCCTCCAGCAGATCGTCGACGTAGCGGCCGTAGATCATGCATTCGGAGAATTTGCGCGCCGAGCCGACGACCTCGACCCAGTTTCGGCCATGGACCTTCTCGATCTGGCCGCACATGGCCAGCACGGTGTCGCGCCGCCAGGCAATCAGCGTCGAGATGTAGTCGTGGTTCGATGTCCGGGATGGGTCGATGCCAAGCGCCGCACCCGCGTTGCGCGACCAAATGCGATGCTCTTCATGACCTTCGTGCGCCAGCGCACCGTCGCGGCGGAACAGCCGCGCCTTGCCGTCATGCCAGAAAGTGCCGCAGTCGAAAGGTTTGAGGAAAGCGACATCGGAATCGCAGAAGATCAGCACATCCTCGGATGCGTGCGCCGATATCGCGATGCGGCGCAGCTGCTGCACATGCCAGCCGCGCAGCGGCTGGGTCTTCAGGCTGAGCCAAATGCGGCGACGAAACAGGCTGAGCGGGTCGTCGAAGGCGTGCAGCCAGCGCGGCAGCAATTCCCGCTCGTCGACGATGGTACGCCGGCCGGTTTCCAGTTGGCGAAACAGCCTGACATCGCGATGTTCGACCAGGATATAGTGGTGCGCCGCGCCGGAAACGTGGCGATCGAGTGTCTCGCACAACAGGCGGCAGCGCTCGAAATCGGGCGCGTAGCTTGCCGTCACTAGTGCCGCCGTCGGCATCCGCCGAAGCGGGCTTGGCTCGACAGCGGCACCTGGAACGAACCTGCTGTTCAACGGATGTCTCCCGCAGCTTCGGGTGCACGCGAGAATCTCTGCCTGACGACGCGCAGCAGGAACAGGGGATTGCCGACCACATAGCGGCGCCACAGGCGGCCCGGTTCGACAGCCAGCCGGAACAGCCATTCGAGCCGCAGCCGGCGCATCCACAAGGGCGCCCGGGGCACCGAGCCGCTCAGGAAATCGAGCAGCGCGCCGACGGCGATCGGCAGCGTGCAGTGGCGTGCGTCGATGTGGCGTTCGATCCACAATTCCTGGCGCGGCACACCCATGGCGACGAGCAGCACGTCGGGCCGCAGCGCGGCTATCCGGTCGACGATTTCCGTCTGCTGGGCAGCCGAGAAATAGCCGTCATGGATGACCACGAAGCGGTGCTGCACGGCCAGTGCCGCAAGCTTGACCGACGCCGCTTCGGCGTTGACGCGCGTCGCGCCGAGCAGCCCGACCGTCAGCGGCGTCGTCGAGGCCTGCAGGAAGGCGGGGACGAAATCGGTGCCGTTGAGATTGTCCGGGAACGGCGCCCCGTAGAGAAGTCTCGCCGCCAGATCGACACCGATGCCGTCGGGCAGGATGAGGAAATCATCGAGCGCCTCGGCGAAGACCGGATCGGTATAGGCGATGTTGGCGTTGTGGGCGTTGAGGAAACTGACCTTGGTGAAGCGCCGCTCGGCGACCAGCCGGTTCAGCAGGACGATGGCATCGTTCCAGCGGATCGCAACCACCGGAATGCCGAGGATCGTCTTCAGCGTGTCGAGCCCGAACGCGGCGCGGGCGGCATGCATGTTCATGCAAACGCCTCCTGCCTGACGGGCCCGAGCTTTTCGAGGCCGAGCCGGATGGCGGTGTCGAGCGCCTTGACCTGCGAACGCCGGAATGTGCTGCCGTCGACGTCGCGGACGTCGGCCGCCGCGGCTTCGAGAGCCCTGGCGAAGGCGGCGGGATCGTCGGTGACGACGCAATTGGACGGGCGATGGTCGATGCCGCGCAGCGAGCGGCTGGTGGCGACGGACGGCAGGCCGAGCTCGAAGGTTTCGATGGTCTTCAACTGGACGCCGCTGCCCGCGGTGCTGATCAGCGGGATGACGGCAGCGCTACGCACGAAGGCCTGTGCGTCCGGCACGCGGCCGACAAATTCGACACCCGGATGCTTCGACGTGACGCCCGCGGGCATGCTGCCGGCGATGCGGATGCGGAAGTCGCGCCGAAGATGCGGCACCACCTTGCCCAGGAACCAGTCGAGGCCGATGCGGTTCGGCTGCCAGGTCCAGGTGCCGATCAGCGCCGCATCGCAGTCGATGTGACGTGACCCTTTCCGGGTCGGTGCCTCGACGCCGGTCACCAAAGGCAGCACCGCCGAGCGGTCGTCGGAGGCGACACCGAGTGCCGCGCGGTCTTCCTCGGCGAGCGTGAAGACGAAACGCGCACGGCGACAGAGGCGCTCTTCCACAATCTTGAGCAACCTCGCCTCACGGCGAAACAACTGGCGCTGAAAGGGGCCGCCGGCGGCAGCGGCGTTCTCCCGCGCCGATAGATGCTCGACATTGTGGGCGACGAAGATCGAAGGCCGGTCAGCGAACAGTTTTTCGAAGGCGCCGGCGAACTGCACGGAATTCAAGACATAGCCGTCAACCGGACCGGCGCTCTCGATGGCGGCGAGAACAGCGCCGTCGGACACGGCGCGCAACTTGGCCGACGCGAAGGTGAGGCCCGAAAGCAGTGCCTTGCCGACCCAGGCCAGCTTTTGCCGTGCGGAGGCATTGTCCGTGCGCACGTCGATCGCACCCAGCACCATGGTGTTGTCGGGATCGGCCGCGGGTTTCCCCGGCCAGGTGAAGCCGATGACCGTGACTCGCGCGCCAGCGCGCCGCAAGGCGGCGATGATCGCGGCGTTGGCGATCTCGTAGCCCGAGGCGAGAGCGCCGTCGGGCACGATCGATGTGGCGAACAGCAGATGCATCTCACCTATCCTGTGGTGCAGCCGGTAGCAAAGTGCGGTGAACCCTTGATTAAGCCAGCACATTCGACGACCGAAAGCCCCTGTCTGCGGGGCTTCTCCGTGCAAGGTGATTAACGAAACCTTATCACCGTGGTGCTACCCAGAACCCAACTCACCATGTGGCTGGACACGGATGATCCCTTTGCCATCGGACGGTTCGGTATCGATCGCGGGACGCTCGCCGCGGCTTGACGTCGAGGCCATCGAAGCGGTCGTCACTTTGCCAACTTTCAAGCGGCCCGAGCAGGTGCTGGAAACGCTGGCGTCGCTGCGCGCACAGCAGACCGGCAGGCGCTTTGCCGTCATCGTCATGGAAAACGAGGCCGAGGCGCGGGCCGGCGCCAAGGCGGCACTGCCGCTGTTCGAGCGCGGCGAGATACCGGGTCTGGTCATCATCGCGCATGAGCGCGGCAATTGCAGCGCCTACAATGCCGGCTGGCAGACAGCGATCCTGCAGTTCCCGAACTTCCGGCATCTGCTGGTCATCGACGACGACGAGATCGCCGATCCGCGGTGGCTGGAACGGATGTGCAAGGCAGCCGAAACGCTCGGCGCCGATGTCGTCGGCGGCCCGCAGGTTCCCGTGTTTGCCGATCCCGCCCATGCGGGATGGGCAGACCACCCGGTGTTCGCGCCTTCCTACCGGGAGACGGGACGCGTGCCCGCGCTCTATTCCTCCGGCAATCTTCTGGTCGGACGCAACGTGCTGACCGCGATGGGGCCGCCCTTTCTCGACCTCAAATTCAATTTCATGGGCGGCGGCGATTCCGATTTCCTGAGCCGGGCGGCGCAAAGCGGCTTCGTGCTTGGCTGGTGCGCCGAAGCGGAAGTGCAAGAAACCGTTCCGGCCCGGCGTATCGAAGCCGACTGGATCCGTGCCCGCAGCCTGCGCAACGGCGTGATCTCGACACTGGTCGAAAAGAAGAAACGCGCCGGCAGGCCACTCGCCGGCGCCAAGGTGTTGCTGAAGAGCCTGGCGCTGCTTGCAGCCTCGCCGTTTCGCGGCCTGATCCGCCTGGCGCGAACCGGATCACCGGCGATCGCCATCTACCCCGTCCATGTGGCGCTGGGCCGCGTGCTGGCCGAATTCGGATATGCCAATGAGCAATACCGCCAGCCTGAGAAAAACTGAGCGCGCCCCGCTCAGCGCCGCGTTCACGCGCGAAGGCGTGGCCACCGCCATCGCGGCGCTTCTGTTCACCGTCACCATGGTGTCCTTCCGGCCATTCCAGCCGGCCGGCGCCGAACTCACGGGGCAAGGCGGCGACATCGTCAACCAGCTTGGCTTCAGTTCGCTCGGCGCCATGTCGATCTTCTCGCTGATGGCCTTTGCCGATCCGCGCGTGGTGCGCTCGCTGCTCAGCCCTTCCTGGATGCTGATGCTGGGTTTCTTTTTCCTGTCGGTGATGCTGGCGACCGATCCGCCGTCGGCGATGCGCGCCGCCTCCTTCACGCTAATCGGCATCCTGACCATGGCGACGATCCTGGTGCTGCCGCGCGACGCCGAAGCTTTTTCAAAAGTCATCATCTTCACCGCCGTCGTGGTCATGGTCCTTTGCTATCTCGGCCTCATCGTCTTTCCGCACGAGGCGATGCACACCGCCGACTCACAGGAGCCCGAACATGCCGGCCTGTGGCGCGGCGTGTTCACCCACAAGAACATCGCCGGCCCGATCATGGCCTGCCTCAGCTTCGCGGGTCTGTATCTCTACCGGCGCGGGCAACGGTACTGGGGTGCCGGGATCTTCTTCGCGGCGATGATCTTCATGCTGCACACCGGCTCAAAGACAACAGCCGGCCTGGTGCCGTTCTCGATCCTGATCGTGATGTTCCCGAGCCTGATAGGCATGCAGCTCGGCACGCCGATTCTGTTTGCCTTGGCGATCATCGCCACGGCGGTCGGCACGCTAGGCATCGTCTTCCTGCCGCCGATAAAACATCTGGCGGCGATCTATTTCCCCGACATGACCTATACCGGCCGCACGACGCTGTGGGAGTTCGCCGGCGGCATGCTGGCGAAGAAGCCATGGACCGGCTACGGCTATGAAAGCTTCTGGGGCACGCCGCTCTTGCTCAACCAGGACCAGCCTTTCGACCGGCCGTGGGACATCAGAACCATCGTGCACGGCCATAACGGCTATCTCGATATTGCCGTGCTGATGGGCATTCCGGCCCTTTGCGTGGCGGTTTACACCTTCCTCATCGCGCCGCTGCGCGACTACATGCGCATACCGCTGCGCAGGGAGAACATCTTTCTCGGCGACTTCTTCATGATGGTGGTGCTGTTCACGGCGCTGAACGCTTTCCTCGAAAGCTTCTTCTTCCATCGCGGCGACCCGGTCTGGCTGTTCTTCGTGCTCGGCGTCCTTGGGCTGAGGCAAGTTTCGCTGCGGCCGATGGCCGTGCGTGACCCCGATCACGGTGCACGATCTTCCCGTTCCTCCTGACGGGGGCTTCCCCACGGAACAGCCAGCGTCTATGTGAAGGCCTTCCTTCGGAGGCTTTCGATGACGATCAGGCTTGTTCTCGCCGGCTGCGGCAATATGGGTTACGCCATGCTCTCGGGCTGGCTGAAATCCGGCAAGCTTGCGCCGTCGGCGGTTTTCGTGGTCGAGCCCAAAGCCGATCTGCGCAATCGCGCGGAAACGCTAGGCTGCGCGACATCAGCCGATGCCAGCGGCATTCCGGCAGATGCCGTGCCCGATCTCGTCGTCATCGCGGTGAAGCCGCAGGTGATCCGCGACGTCACCGCCGCCTACAAGCGCTTCGCCGATGGCCGCACCACCTTCGTCAGCATCGCCGCCGGCACGCCTGCCGCCACCTTCGAGGACATCCTGGGCAATCGCGCGCCAGTCGTGCGCTGCATGCCCAACACGCCGGCGGCGATCGGCAAGGGCATGATGGTGGTGTTCTCCAACAGACTGGTTTCCGACGACACCAAGCGTTTCGTCGCCGACCTTTTGTCGGCGAGCGGCGAAGTGGCCACCATCGACGACGAGGGTTTGATGGATGCGGTGACCGCCGTGTCGGGGTCGGGCCCGGCCTACATCTTCCATTTCATCGAAGCGCTGACCGTGGCCGCCGAGAAGGCCGGCCTGCCGACGGCAACCGCCAAGCTGCTCGCCAAGCAGACCGTCTACGGTGCTGCCTCGCTTGCCGCCGAAAGCGGCGAGGAGCCGGGCGTGCTGCGCCAGCAGGTCACCAGCCCCAATGGCACGACGGCCGCGGCGCTAGACGTGCTGATGGGCGAGGACCGGCTGACGCGCCTTCTCACAGAGGCGGTGGAGGCTGCGCGGCTGCGGTCGATCGAACTGGGGAAGTAAGGCATTAGCTGCTTATGTTGACGGCTTGGCGGAAATGCACATGGTTTTCGTCATCCTGGGGCGCAGCAAGGAGCGAAGCGACGCAGCGCAGACCCGTGGATGACGAAGGGGAAGGCCTCGGTCAATCTCGAATGTTTATGCTGATCAATCCAAACGAACGACGAAATCCGGGCCGCCAATAGGCCGTCCAACCCGTCAACCCCGTGTGCCCCTGGTCAGGCCTCATTCTGGCTCCCGCCCCACATGTCGTCGATCTCGTTCTTGCTCACGACGCGACCACCCTCGCCCGACCTGGTCCTCAAATCGACGGCAATGTCGGCCAACCGCTCCGCCAGAGGCGCGCGGCCTTCAGCCCCATACAGCATCTCGTCCTGCAGCCGGCGCAAGGCGAACAGCCTCGTCGTCTGGTCGGGTATGGCATTGTCGCCGGTCAGCAATTCGCCTTTCCGGACCGGCTTCAGCACCTTGCCGCCCTCGAGCAGGCCGACCGGCACTGCGCGCTGCGCACGGGCCTCGCCGACGGTCATGGTCCAGGAGCGGTAGCAGGTCTCGCCGATCGCATCGAAGGTCTCGCCGGCGGCAAGGTCGCGCTTGGCGACGGCGCACACTTCGGCCACCGGCCTTGGCAGCGGCACCATATCGGGCTTGCCGAACAGCACGATGCGGGCGGCGGTCAGCGGCACTTCCAGCGAGGTCAAATGATAAGGCCGGAACAGGCTGTAATAGGGGCCGTGGCCGATATGGAGGTCGTCCATGCGCTCGATGATGCGCGGATGCGTCGCCTCGACGATGACGAAGACGCCGGGCGCGACGCCCTTGCCGACCGTGTAGTCGACGACGCCTTTCTTCGTGAGCAGGCCGCCATCCTCGCGCGGGATGAGCACCTTGGCGAGATCGTCGCGGTCGGCCTTTGGGCCGTGCATGCCGGGCACATCGGGCGCCAGCCCGGTTGCATTGGCGATGGCGCACATTTCGACCATGGTCTTGGAACCGTCCACGAACTCGACCAGCATGCGCGGGTTCATGTTGCGGCGGACCGCTTCCTCGCGATAGTCGTCCGGCACGGCGTCATGGTTGAGCGGGTTGTTCTTGCCCTTGCCGGCCGAGACGATGGTTAGCCCAAGTGCCGACGCAAACTCGATCAGTTCCATGCAACTCGACGGCTCATCGCCCGCACCCACCGAATAGACGACGCCAAGCCGGTCGGCCTGCTGCTTGAGATAGCAGCCGATGGTGACGTCGGCCTCGACGTTCATCATCACCAGATGCTTGCCATGCTCCATCGCCATCAGGTCGAAATCGGCGGCAACGCCCGGCTTGCCGGTGGCGTCGATGACGACGTCGATCAACGGGTTGGTGACCAGCATCTCGTTCGAAGTGATGGCGATCTTGCCGTTCTCGATCGCCGCGGTGACTTTCGACGCGCTGTCGGCCTCGACCGCCATGGCCTCATCGCCATAGGCGATGCGGATGGCCTCGCGCGCGGTGTGCGGACGGCGTGTCGAAACGGCGCAAACCGAAATGCCCTTCATCAGCATGCCTTGCGTCACCAGATCGGTGCCCATCTCGCCCGAGCCGATGACGCCGATGCGCACGGGGCGGCCCTCGGCGGCGCGCCTGGCAAGATCGCGGGCAAGCCCGGTCAGGGCGACATTGGTCATGCAGGATTGTCCCATGGTTCTTGAGTTGGAGGCGGCAATAGCAGGGAAACGCCCCCTTTTGCCAACGAAACCCTCGGCCGCGGCTTCACACCACCTTGACGTAGCTCGTCATTCCCGATTTCTGATGCTCGATGACGTGGCAGTGCAGAAGCCAGTCGCCGAGATTGTCGGCGACGAGGCCCAGGCTCACCTTCTCGTTGGGCTGGATGAGATAGGTATCCGAAATCATCGGCTCAATCTGGCGCGTCGAGGACGACAACACCTTGAAGCTCATGCCGTGCAGATGCATCGGATGGGATTGCGGCGTCAGGTTTTCCATGTCGATAACATAGCTCCGGCCGAGCTTCAGTTCGGCCAGCGGCGCGGTTGGATCCGGCGTATCGCCTGACCACGGCACCTTGTTGATCGCCCAGAAGCTGTAGCCAAGCGAACCACAGATGCCGTCGCTCGGGACGTTTTCCGCCGTGGCGCTGAGCGCCAGGGAAATATGCTTGGCACTGGTGAGGTCCACTTCCGCCACCGGATTGACCTCCAGGGGTGCAACATCACGAATGGCGCGCTTGAGCGAGTTTCCCGTCGCGCGAAGGGTCGCGAGCACTTTGGGCTTGGTGCCCCTGACGTCCCGCAGGCTGACGATCGCGCCCTCGTCGTCGGGCATGCGGATGGCCAGTTCCATGCGCTGGCCGGGTCCAAGCAGCAGGGCTTCGGGAGAAAAACGCCGCGGCACCGGATTGCCGTCGAGCGCCATGACTGTCGCCTCGGCGCCGTCGACGCGAAAGGCATAGATCCGCGTGACGTCGGTGATGGCGACCCTGAGCCGCACCAGCCCTCCGGCCGGCGCGTCATATTGCGGCTGATCGAGCCAGTTGGCGGTGCGCACTGTGCCGTAAGTGCCGGTTCTCGCGGCATCGCGCGGGCGGAACTGGTCGATGAACTGACCGTCGTCGCCGAGGCGCCAGTCGCGCAGATTGATGACAATCTCGGCATCGAATTCCGGATCACCGGGGTTCTCGACCACGATCACGCCCGTCAGGCCGTGGCCCATCTGGGTCAGCGTGTTGCAATGCGGGTGGTACCAGAAGGTGCCGGCGTCGGGCGGCGTGAAGGCGTAGTCGAAATGATCGCCGGTGTAGACATAAGGCTGGACCAGAAAGGGCACGCCGTCCATCTTGTTTGGAACGCGAATACCGTGCCAGTGGATGGTCGTCGGATCGTCGATGGCGTTGACAAGACGCGCGGCAAAGGGCTCGCCCTTTTTCATTCTGAGCACGGGCGGCATTCCGGCGTTGCCGTAGGTCAGTACATCCCTGGTCTGGCCGATATCCATCAGCTTTGCCTGGATCTTTGCCGTCTGCAAAACCACCGGCTCGGGCGTGGCAGAGGCCCAGCCGCCAAGCCGACCGATGGCCGAAAACCCTATCCCGCCCACGCCGGCAACCGCGGCCGTTTTCAAAAGCCCGCGGCGTGTGAGTAGGGTCATTCGGCGTTCCAACTGCAAAGACGACTGCTTGGGTCTATCGCTATCCTGGATCAGAGGCCAGTCACCGGCGCGGATGCCGATATTGGCACATTGCATCTCGACGATGCCATGGCGATGTGTGGTTGTCGCTTGGCTTGGCCGACAACAGAACCTGCCGCTGCTATTCAGCCGCCTTGGCATGGTGTGCCGGCACGTAGTTGAGGATGGGGCCAAGCCAGCGCTCGACCTCGGCCAACGGCATAGCCTTGCGGCGCGCATAATCCTCGACCTGGTCGCGTTCGACCTTGGCGACGCCGAAATAGTAGCTTTCGGGATGCGACAGATAGATGCCTGACACGGACGAGCCCGGCCACATCGCATAGCTCTCGGTCAGGCGGACCCCGGCATTGTTCTCGCCGTCGAGCAACCGGAACAGCGTCGCCTTCTCGGTGTGGTCGGGTTGCGCCGGATAGCCGGGGGCCGGGCGGATGCCGCGATAGGGTTCGCCGATCAGCTCGTCGGGCGCCAATGATTCCTCTGGCGCGTAGCCCCAGAACTCCTTGCGCACCTTCTCATGCATGCACTCGGCAAAGGCCTCGGCGAAACGGTCGGCCAGCGCCTTGACCATGATCGACGAATAATCGTCATTCGCCCGCTCGAAACGCTCCGCGATCGCCACCTCCTCGATTCCGGCGGTGACGATGAAGCCGCCGATATGGTCGGGCTTGCCGCTGTCCATTGGCGCGACGAAATCCGACAGCGCGACATTGGCCTTGCCGTCGCGCTTGGTCAGCTGCTGGCGCAGGGTGAAGAAGGTCGCCAGTTCCTTTGAGCGCTTGTCATCCGTGAACAGCCTGATGTCATCGCCGACGGTGTTGGCCGGCCAGAAGCCGATGACGCCGCGCGGCGCAAACCATTTTTCGGCGATGATCTGCTTCAGCATCGCCTGCGCATCCTCGAACAACTGGCGGGCGGCGGGTCCTTGCGCTTCGTCTTCGAGGATCCTGGGATAGCGCCCCTTCAGCTCCCAGGTCTGGAAGAACGGCGTCCAGTCGATGTAGCGCGCGATTTCGGTCAGGTCCCAATTCTCGAAGACCTTCACGCCTGTGAAGGACGGCTTCGGCGGCTCATATTCAGACCAGTCGAGCTGATGCGCATTTGCCCTCGCCTTGGCCAGCGGCAGCCGCTGCTTGTCGGCTTCGGAGCGGGCATGCGCGTCGGCGACCCTCTTGTATTCGGCGCGCACCGTGTCGACATAGCCGCCCTTGGTCTCGTTCGACAGCAAGGACGAGACCACGCCGACCGCACGGCTGGCGTCGGTGACGTAGACCGCCTGTCCCTTGGTGTAGCGCGGGTGGATCTTCACCGCCGTGTGCACGCGGCTGGTCGTCGCGCCGCCGATCAGCAGCGGGATGTCGAAGCCTTCGCGCTCCATCTCGGCGGCCATATGCGCCATCTCATCGAGCGACGGCGTGATCAGGCCCGACAGTCCGATGATGTCGACTTGTCTCTCGCGCGCCGTCCGCAGGATCCTTGCCGCCGGCACCATGACGCCGAGGTCGATGATCTCGTAATTGTTGCAGGCGAGCACGACGCCGACGATGTTCTTGCCGATGTCGTGGACATCGCCCTTCACCGTCGCCATCAGGATCTTGCCCGCCGTCTGGCGCTCGCCATTGTCGATGCCGTTGGCGGCGTTGGCCAGCTTCTCGGCCTCCATGTGCGGCAATAGTCCGGCCACCGCCTGTTTCATCACCCGCGCGGACTTCACCACTTGCGGCAGGAACATCTTGCCCGCGCCGAACAGGTCGCCGACGACGTTCATGCCGGCCATCAGCGGGCCCTCGATGACATGCAGCGGGCGTTCCGCGGCCAGACGCGCTTCCTCGGTGTCGGCGTCGATGAATTCGGTGATGCCGTTGACCAGTGCATGGCTGATCCGCTGTTCGACTGGCAATTCGCGCCAGGCGAGATCGCGCTCCTTGGCTTCTTGGCCCGCCGTGCCCTTGAAGCGTTCGGCGATCTCCAGCATGCGTTCGGTGGCGGTGCCGCCGGCCTTGGGCACGCGGTTGAGCACGACATCCTCGCAGGCCTCGCGCAGCGCCGGCTCGATCGTGTCGTAGACGGCGAGCTGACCGGCATTGACGATGCCCATGTCCATGCCGCGCTGGATGGCATGGTAGAGGAACACGGCATGCATGGCCTCGCGCACCGGCTCGTTGCCGCGGAACGAGAACGACAGGTTCGACACGCCGCCGGAAATGTGGACATGCGGCAGCGTCCCGGTGATCTCGCCCGTGGCCTCGATGAAGTCGACGCCGTAATTGTCGTGCTCCTCTATGCCGGTGGCGATGGCGAAGACATTGGGGTCGAAGACGATATCCTCGGGCGGAAAGCCGGCCTGTTCGGTCAGGAGCTTGTAGGCGCGGGTGCAGATCTCGACCTTGCGCGCTTTGGTGTCGGCCTGGCCGTCTTCGTCGAAGGCCATGACCACCACCGCCGCGCCATAGGCGCGCACCAGCCTTGCATGATGCAGGAACGCCTCTTCGCCTTCCTTCATCGAGATGGAGTTGACCAGCGGCTTGCCCTGCACGCATTTCAGGCCAGCCTCGATGATCTCCCATTTGGAACTGTCGACCATGACAGGAACGCGGGCGATGTCCGGCTCGGCGGCGATCAGGTTGAGATATTCCACCATCGCCTTCTTCGAATCGATCAGTCCCTCGTCCATGTTGATGTCGATGATCTGGGCGCCGTTGGCGACCTGGTCGCGCGCCACGTCGAGCGCGGCGACATAGTCGCCCGCCGTGATCAGCTTCCTGAACTTGGCCGATCCGGTGACATTGGTGCGCTCGCCGACATTGACGAAGGGAATCTCGTCGGTCAGCGTGAACGGCTCCAGCCCGGAAAGGCGCATCTTGCGCTCGATCTCCGGAATGGCGCGCGGCGGATATTTCTTCACCGCTTCGGCGATGGCGCGGATGTGATCCGGGGTCGAGCCGCAGCAGCCGCCGACGACGTTGACCAGCCCCTCGCGGGCGAAATCCTCGATTTGGGCGGCCATGAATTCCGGGCTCTCGTCATAACGGCCGAATTCATTGGGCAGGCCGGCGTTGGGATAGGCGCAGGTGAAGGTGTTGGCGACGCCTGATATCTCGGCCAGATGCGCGCGCATGGCGTTGGCGCCGAGCGCGCAGTTGAGGCCGATGGTGAAGGGACTGGCATGGCGCACCGAATGCCAGAAGGCCGTCGGCGTCTGGCCGGACAGCGTGCGGCCGGACAGGTCTGTTATTGTGCCGGAAATCATCACCGGCAGGCGCACGCCCTTCTCGTTGAAGATCTCTTCTGCCGCGAAGATCGCCGCCTTGGCGTTCAGCGTGTCGAAGATCGTCTCGATCAGGATGATGTCGGCGCCACCGTCGATCAGGCCGCGCAGCTGTTCGCCATAGGCCAGGCGCAGATCGTCGAAGGTCACGGCACGATAGCCGGGATTGTTGACGTCGGGCGACATCGAGGCGGTGCGATTGGTTGGCCCCAGCGCGCCGGCAACGAAACGGCGCTTGCCGTCTTCATGCTCTGCCCTCTTCGCCGCGCGCCGCACCAGCCGCGCGCCATCGCGGTTGAGCGCATAGACGGCGTCGCCCATGCCGTAATCGGCCTGGGCGATCGAAGTCGAGGAGAAGGTGTTGGTTTCCAGAATATCCGCGCCTGCGATGGCGTATTGATAGTGGATTTCCTCGATCGCCTGCGGCTGCGTCAGGATCAGAAGATCGTTGTTGCCTTGCTGGTGGCAGGCGCAGCCGGCGAAGGCTTCGCCGCGGAACTGGTCTTCATCGAAACCCAGCCCCTGGATCTGCGTGCCCATGGCGCCGTCGAGGATGAGGATGCGCTCGCGCGCCGCCGCCGTCAGCGCCGCAAGCACCTCCGACCCGTCGGGCCTTGCCGCGACGGGGCCGAACAATGCGTCCAGCGATGCAGAATTCTGCGACATTTTTTATTCCTTTGGCGACAAGTCTTTTCATGTCACATAAGGATATCTTTATGTCAATATACGGCAAGCGCTCGTCATTGTCACGTGCTGTTGCTTTCGCCTGGCTCACGAGCGCAATCCTTCTGTCAGCGCGGGTGGCTGGACGAGGAGAAGGTCGGACAAGCATTCCGTTCGGGCAATGGATTGGGTTGGCACGACCATGGCATCTGCCTGTTCCGCGGCACGAACGAGTATCACGGAAGCCGTTTCGGGCCGATCGTTGCGGACGGTCGCGCCCGCTTTCACCGTTCTGATGGTGCCCGGTAGTTGTTTCCAAACAAGGGCTTGGAATGGTGCTGCGAGAGAGGATTGAACTCTCGACCTCTCCCTTACCAAGGGAGTGCTCTACCACTGAGCTACCGCAGCCGCTGATGGCGGGGCTTCTGCCATATCGAACCGGCAAGCGCAAGGCCAAGTGCAACGCTTCTGTGAAAGCCTTTGCCGGATAGCTTTTATCGACATGGCGGCGCCACAATGTTGGCTATCCCTGATTGACGGGTTGGCTGGTCGCCGGCCGGGACGGGACGATGAACGACAAGACAATTCCACTGAAAAGGGCTGGTCCAGCGAAAAAGAGCGGCGCCAACCGCCAGGACCGGCTGGCCGAGCAATTGCGCGCCAATTTGCAGAAACGCAAGGCGCAGTCGCGCTCGCGGCGCGCTGGCGATGCGGATCAGCGGCCGGACGGGCTCGGCGCGGCAAAGGAAATACAAAAAGATTAACTCAAATCGGCCACTCTTGGCCCGGGATGGGGCGAAATCCTATTTCTTGAACCAGCCAATTCCTTGAACCAGATTGGCCAATGGTCTAGACGGGCCGCTACTCAAACGATTGAACCGGCTTTTTCGAGCCGAGAGGGACGTTCTTCCATGGATCGCATCAGAATTGTCGGGGGCAACAAGCTCTCCGGAAGCATTCCGATCTCGGGCGCGAAAAACGCGGCCCTGCCCCTGATGATCGCCTCGCTCTTGACCGACGACACGCTGACGCTGGAAAACGTGCCGCATCTGGCCGATGTCGAGCAGTTGATCCGCATCCTGGGCAATCACGGCGTCGATTATTCGGTCAATGGCCGCCGCGAGAAGCAGAATGAGGGCTATTCGCGCACCATCAATTTCTCCGCCCGCAACATCGTCGACACGACGGCACCGTATGAGCTGGTGTCGAAGATGAGGGCGTCGTTCTGGGTGATCGGGCCGCTGCTGGCCCGCATGGGCGAGGCCAAGGTGTCGCTGCCTGGCGGTTGCGCCATCGGCACGCGCCCGGTCGATCTGTTCCTCGAAGGCTTGCAGGCGCTGGGCGCCGATATCGACGTCGACACCGGCTATGTCATCGCTAAAACCCGAAATGGCCGCCTTGTCGGCAACCGCTATGTGTTCCCGAAGGTCTCTGTCGGCGCCACCCATGTGCTGATGATGGCCGCGGCCCTGGCCAAGGGCGAGACGGTGCTGGAAAATGCCGCCTGCGAACCCGAAATCGTCAACCTCGCCGAGTGCCTCAATGCCATGGGCGCCAAGATTTCCGGCGCCGGCACGCCTGTTATCACCATCGATGGCGTCGAATCGCTGTCGGGTGCCCGCGTGCGCGTCATTCCCGACCGTATCGAGACCGGCACCTACGCAATGGCGGTGGCAATGACCGGCGGCGACGTCGTGCTCGAGGGCGCACGCCCCGAACTGCTGCAGACCGCGCTCGACGTGATCTCGCAGACGGGTGCGGAGATCACGCAAACCAATTCCGGCATTCGTGTGAAGCGCAACGGCGCCGGCATTTTGCCGGTCGACGTGACGACAGCGCCGTTCCCGGCCTTCCCGACCGATTTGCAGGCGCAGTTCATGGGCCTGATGACGATGGCCAAGGGCAAGTCGCGCATCACCGAGACGATTTTCGAAAACCGCTTCATGCATGTGCAGGAACTGGCCCGGCTCGGCGCCCACATTACGCTTTCGGGCCAGACGGCAATCGTCGACGGCGTGCCGAAATTGAAGGGCGCGCCGGTCATGGCGACCGATCTTCGCGCCTCGGTCTCGCTGGTCATCGCCGGCCTGGCTGCCGAAGGCGAGACGACGGTCAACCGCGTCTATCATCTCGACCGCGGCTTCGAGCGGCTGGAAGAAAAGCTGTCCAACTGCGGCGCGGTGATCGAGCGGATTTCCGCATAGGCCATTCGCAAGGCCGTGCGGTGCGGTTGCGCGGACGGGAAAGACCGCCTAACAGAAGGTTCAGTTATCAACCTTCAGGTGCGAAATCCGCATGACTGCCCTTAAGCTTATCGCGCTCGACGACCAGGATCTGAGCATCGTTTCGGCCCATGTCCAGGATGCCGTGATGAAGGTCAGTGACCTCGAATTCCTGCCCGCGGCCAAGCGTTTCCTGCTGACCATGAACCGTTTCGTCTGGGAGGCCAAATCCGGCCTGTTTCGCCAGCACAATGAGCGGCGGCAGGCGGTGCTGCATTTCGACCGGGTGCTTGGTGCCAAGACCAACGGCATCGCCCGCGACAAGCCGGCTGAGGTCCTTTCCCTGCTGGCGATCAGCTTCATCGAGATCAGCAAGCCGGCCGGTATCATCGAACTGATCTTTGCGGGCGGCGGCACCATCATGCTCGATGTCGAGTGCATCGAGGCCCGCCTTGCCGACATAGGCGGCGCGTGGGAAGCCAGCTCGCGCCCGATCCACAAGGCCTGAACATCCGATGGCCATCACGCTTCGTCAGTCCGACGCCGATTTCGAGCAGCGTTTCGCCGCCTTCCTCCTGACCAAGCGGGAAGTGTCCGCCGACGTCGATGCCGCGGTGCGCGACATCATCGCGCGCGTGCGCGCAGAGGGCGACGCGGCGTTGATCGACTATTCGCAGAAATTCGATCGCGCCGATCTGGCTGGATTAGGCATCGCCGTCTCGAAGGACGACATCGCCCAGGCTTACAAGGCCGCCGACCCAAAAACGATCGAGGCGCTGGAATTCGCGCGCGACCGCATCCGCTCGCATCACGAACGGCAGCGGCCGAAGGACGATCGCTATACCGATGCCGCCGGCGTCGAACTCGGTTGGCGCTGGACGGCGATCGAGGCGGTCGGGCTCTATGTGCCGGGCGGCACGGCGAGCTATCCAAGCTCGGTGCTGATGAACGCCGTCCCGGCCAGGGTGGCCGGCGTCGAGCGCATCGTCATGGTCGTGCCGGCGCCAGGCGGCATCATCAACCCGCTGGTGCTGGTGGCCGCGGATATATCAGGCGTGTCGGAAATCTACCGCGTCGGCGGCGCCCAGGCGATCGCAGCGCTTGCCTATGGCACCGAAACGATCCGGCCGGTCGCCAAGATCGTCGGCCCGGGCAATGCCTATGTCGCCGCGGCCAAGCGCCAGGTGTTCGGCACCGTCGGCATCGACATGATCGCCGGGCCGTCGGAAGTGCTCGTCGTGGCCGACGGCAGCAACGACCCGGACTGGATCGCCGCCGACTTGCTGGCCCAGGCCGAGCACGATGCGTCGGCGCAGTCGATTCTGGTCACCGACGACCCGGCCTTCGGCATCGCCGTCGAACAGGCGGTCGAACACCAGTTGCAGAACCTGCCGCGCGCCGAAACGGCAGCGGCAAGCTGGCGCGATTTCGGCGCGGTGATCCTGGTGCCGACGATCGAGGCAGCGCTGCCGCTGGTCGACCGTATCGCCGCCGAACATGTCGAATTGGCAATCGACGATCCCGAGGATTTCCTGTCGCGGATGCGCAATGCGGGTGCCGTCTTTCTCGGCCGCCATACCCCGGAAGCCATCGGCGACTATGTCGGCGGATCCAACCATGTGCTGCCAACGGCACGTTCGGCACGTTTCTCGTCCGGGCTGTCCGTGCTCGATTTCGTCAAGCGCACCTCGATCCTCAAGCTTGGGCCGGAGCAGTTGCGGATCTTGGCGCCGGCGGCGATCGCGCTGGCCAAGGCGGAAGGCCTTGATGCACATGCACGTTCCGTCGCCATACGGTTGAACATGTAGCCGCCATGTCCGACTCCGATCAAACCCGCGCCAGGCTGATCGATGTCGAACTCGATGAATCGATCGGCCGCTCGACACCCGATGTCGAGCATGAACGCGCGGTGGCGATCTTCGACCTGATCGAGGAAAACAGTTTTCAACCCGTCAATGACGGCGGCGCCGGCCCTTATCGGCTGAAACTGTCGCTGGCCGAGAAGCGCCTGGTCTTTGCTGTGGCGCGAGAGGATGGGGCCCCCGTCGTCACCCATATCTTGTCGCTGACGCCGCTCAGGCGCATCGTCAAGGACTACTACATGATCTGCGAAAGCTACTATGACGCCATCCGCTCCTCGACGCCAAGCCACATCGAGGCGATCGACATGGGCCGCCGCGGCCTGCACAATGAAGGCTCGCGGACGCTGATGGACCGGCTTTCCGGCAAGATCGACATCGATTTCGATACGGCGCGCCGGCTGTTCACGCTGGTCTGCGTGCTTCACTGGCGGGGCTAGCCCTGGCACCCGGCGTCCTTCCCCGTTCGATCCTGTTCCTGTGCGGCATGAATGCCGTGCGCTCGCCGATGGCGGAGCAACTGGCGAGGCGGATGCTGCCTGCCACCATCTTCGTCGCCTCGGCCGGCGTTCGCGCGGGCGAGCGCGATCCGTTCGTCGATGCGGTGCTGGCCGAGGAGGGTCTCACACTGGGCGAGCGTCACCCAAGGACGATGGACGATCTCGAGGACGACTATTTCGACCTCATCGTCACGCTGTCTCCGGAAGCGCACCACGCGGCTCTCGAACTCACCCGCTCGCTCGCCGTCGAGGTCGAATACTGGCCGATGCCGGACCCTACCGATGCCGACGGCACGCGCGAACGGATCATGGCCAGTTATCGCGACGTGCGCGAGCGGCTGAAGTTGCGCATAGGCCGACGTTTTTTGCTTCCGGAAGCTAAAAACGCGACGGATTAAGCGTGTTCACAAGCGGGCGATTATCATATAGGTTCCGCCGAAATTCCGGCAGAGTCGGATGATTTCAGGTCTGTTCGACCTGAAATCTGAATCCGCCTCTAAATCAAGAAGTAGAGCATGATGTCGTCCGAAAACCGCTTCACACTTTTCGGCATCATGCTCTAGGCGCTGGAACTACCATCCAAGCAAAGGTATCGAATGCCGAAGGAAGAAGTCCTCGAGTTTCCGGGTGTCGTGACGGAATTGTTGCCCAACGCGATGTTCCGGGTAAAGCTCGAAAACGAACATGAGATCATTGCCCATACGGCCGGCCGCATGCGCAAGAACCGCATCCGCGTGCTGACCGGCGACAAGGTTCTGGTCGAGATGACGCCATACGACCTGACCAAGGGCCGCATCACCTATCGTTTCAAGTAAGCCAAGCCCGACTGGTCCGCGATGAGCATTTTGCAGAAGCTGGTGCTTGCCTCGGGTTCGCCGCGCCGGATCGAGCTCTTGCAGCAGGCCGGCATCGAGCCGGACCGCGTGCTGCCGGCCGATGTCGACGAAACGCCGCTGCGTGCAGAGCATCCGCGCTCGCTGGCCAAGCGGCTGTCGAAGGAAAAGGCCGAGAAGGCGTTCGCGTCGCTGAAGACCGAAGCCGACTACGCGCCGGGCTTCGTGCTGGCCGCGGACACGGTGGTCGCCGTCGGGCGGCGCATCCTGCCCAAGGCAGAAACCCTCGACGACGCCGCCAACTGCCTCGGGCTGTTGTCCGGCCGTTCGCACCGGGTCTATTCCGGCATCTGCCTGATCACGCCGGGCGGCAAACTGCGCCAGCGGCTGGTCGAGACGCGGGTGCGCTTCAAGCGGCTGCCGCGCGAGGAAATCGACGCCTATGTCGCCTCGGGCGAATGGCGCGGCAAGGCCGGCGGCTACGCCGTCCAGGGTCTCGCCGGCGCGTTCGTCGTCAAGCTGGTCGGTTCCTACACCAACGTCGTCGGGCTGCCGCTCTATGAGACGGTGGCGCTGTTGAGCGGCGAAGGCTTCAAGGTGCATGGCGGCTGGCTGTCAGGCGCACGGCTATGAGTTCCGACCCCAAAGTCACGCCCTTGCGTCCAAAGCGCCCCTGCCCCGAATGCGGCAAGCCATCGGCGCGCGACACTTTTCCGTTCTGCTCGACGCGCTGCAAGGACATCGACCTCAACCGCTGGCTGAAGGGCGCCTATGTCATCAAGGCCCGCGACGACGAGGAAGAGACCGACCCCGACGCTCCTAAATAAGGCGTCAGGCGGCCTCGGTCTTGCGCGCCACGCGCGCCCAGGCCGGCAGCCAGTCGCCATGAGCGGCGAGAAGGTCGTCGACCAGTGACCAGATCTGGTCGAGATCGAGTTCGGCGGCGGTATGCGGATCCATCATCGCCGCATGGTAGATGTGCTCGCGGTTCTCCGTCATCAGCGCCCGCACCGTCAGTTCCTGCACGTTGATGTTGGTGCGGATCAGCGCGGTCAATTGCGGCGGCAGTTCGCCGATATAAGTCGGCTGGATGCCGGATGCATCGACCAGGCACGGCACTTCGGCGGCGCAATCGCGAGGCAGCGAGGTGATGCAGCCATTGTTGCGGACATTGCCGTAGATCACCGACGGTTCGCCGGTCCAGACCGAATTCATGATCGAGGAGGCATATTCCTTCGACTGCTCGACCTCGATGCGATCGGCCGAACGATAGGCTTCCGCCTGTCCCTTCCAGCGCTCGATCTGCTCGATGCAGCGCTTGGGATATTCATCCAGCGGGATGCCGTACTTCTCGATCAGGTCCGGGCGGCCGTCCTTGATGAAATAGGGCGTGTATTCGGCGAAATGTTCCGAGCTTTCGGTGACGAAATAGCCGAGCCTGGTCAGCATCTCGTAGCGCACCTTGTTAGGGCAGCGCGGGTTCCAGCCAGGCTTGGGCGCACGGCCTTCGCGATAGGCGCGCACCAGATCTGGATAGAGATTGCGGTAGGAACCGTCCGGCTGGCGATGCTCGAAGCTGAGATAAAAGGCCATGTGGTTGATGCCGGCCGAGCGATAGCGGATTTCTTCGTAAGGAATGTCGAGATCGTGCGCCAGTTCCATTGCCGTGCCCTGCACCGAATGGCAGAGGCCGACCTGCCTGATCTCAGGATATTTCTCTGATATCGCCCAGGTGTTGATCGCCATCGGGTTGACATATTGCAGCATGATCGCCTGCGGGCAGACGGCGAGCATGTCCTCGCAGACCTTCCACAGATGCGGCACGGTCCGGAGGCCCCGCATGATGCCGCCGACGCCGAGCGTGTCGGCGATCGTCTGGCGCAGGCCGTATTTCTTCGGCACTTCGAAATCGGTGACCGTGCATGGCTCATAACCGCCGATCTGGAAGGCGACGACGACGAAGTCGGCGCCAGCCAGCGCCTTGCGCTGGTCCGAATGGGTCTCGGTCTTTGCCTTGACGCCGAGTGTCGCGATCAGCTTGTTGACGACGATGGCGCTCTCTTCCAGCCGCTGCGGATTGACGTCCATCAGCGCGATCGTCGCGCCCGAAAGCGACGGGCGCTGTAGCACGTCGCCGACAATGTTCTTCATGAACACCGTCGAGCCGGCGCCGATGAAAGTGATCTTGGGATTTCTTGCCATGCTAACCTCCGGCATATGTTCAGGCCACGTCGAAAGCGGCCCTGACGAGCCGTTCGGTGTAGGCGGTCTTGGGATTGGACAGGACGTCGTCGACGGGGCCCTGCTCGACGATCTTGCCGTTCTGCATGACGATGACGCGATGGCACAGTGCACGCACCACCTTGAGGTCGTGCGAGATGAAGAGGTAGCTGAGGCCGCGCTCGTCCTGCAGCTTGCGCAGCAGGTCGATGATCTGCGCCTGAACGGACAGGTCCAGCGCCGATGTCGGCTCGTCGAGCAGGATGAATTCAGGTTCCAATGCGATGGCGCGGGCGATCGCGACGCGTTGCCGCTGGCCGCCGGAGAATTCGTGCGGAAACCGCGACAGTATATCGCCGGGCATGCCGGCGCTGACCAGCGCCTCGCGCACCCGATCGACCCGCTCGCGCCGTGTCGCCCCTATGCTGTTGACGATCAGCCCTTCCTCGATGATCTGGCCGATCGTCATGCGCGGGTTGAGCGAGGAGAACGGATCCTGGAAGACGATCTGCATGCGCGAGCGCAGCGGCCGCATCTCGGCCCGCGACAGGCCGTGGATCGGCCTGCCATCGAAGCGTATCTCGCCGCGCTTGGTATCTATCAACCGGAGCAGGGCCTGGCCGAAGGTGGTCTTGCCGGAACCGGACTCGCCGACCAGCCCCAGCGTCTCATGGCGGCACAGGCTAAGGCTGAGATCGTCGACGGCGACCAGTTCGCGCCAGTCCGGTTTCAGGAAGGTGCCGTGGCGCAGCATGAAGGAGACACGCACGCCGCTGGCCTCGAGAATGGTGCCGCAGCCCTCAGGCAGCGGTTTCGGCTGTCCGCGCGGCTCGGAAGCCAGCAGCCGCCTCGTATAGGGATGCCGCGGATCGGCGAAGAGCCGTTCGGTGACGTTGTGCTCGCACATTTCGCCATGCTGCATGACATAGACGTAGTCGGAGAACTGACGCACGACGGTCAGGTCGTGGGTAATCAGGATCACCGCCATGCGCAGCTCTTTCTGCAGGCTGCGGATCAGGTTCAGGATCTGGGCCTGGACGGTGACATCGAGCGCCGTGGTCGGCTCATCGGCGATCAGCACATCGGGATTGTTGGCCAGCGCCATGGCAATCATCACGCGCTGGCGTTGTCCGCCCGATAGCTGGTGCGGATACTGCTTGAGCCGCGCGACAGGATCGGGAATCTGCACGTGCTGCAGAAGTTCGAGTGCTCGCGCCCAGGCCCGCTTGCGGCTGACCTTGCGATGCACCCTGATCGCCTCGACGATCTGGCTGCCGACCGTATAGATCGGGTTGAGGGAGCTCATCGGCTCCTGGAAGATCATCGAGATGCGGTTGCCGCGCAGCTTGCGCCGGGCGCTCTCGGGAAACTTCAGGATGTTTTGCCCGTCGTAACAGACACTCGACCCGGGCGACACCGTGGCGCGCCGCGACAGCAGGCCCATGACGGTGCGCGCCGTCACCGACTTTCCGGAACCGGATTCGCCGACGATTGCGATCGTCTCGCCGCGATAGAGCTGGAACGAGATGTCCTTGACCGCGTCGACGACGCCATACTCGACCTTGAAGGCCACGGCGACGTTGCGGGCGTCGATGATGGGCTGGTCCTGGCGTCCGTCATGGTCGTGACGGACGGTTGGTGCAAAGGATTCGGCGAGCGCGACTGTCATCTGTTCCACCTCAATAGGGGTCGACGGCGTCGCGCAGGCCGTCGCCCAGCGCGTTGAAGGCAAAGACGGTGACGAGCACGAAACCTACCGGCGACAGGATCCAGGGATAGGTGCCGATGACGGAATAGGTCGCGGTGTCCTGCAGCATCAGGCCCCACGAGATCAGCGGCGGCTTGACGGCGAAGCCGAGGAAACCGAGGAACGATTCAAGCAGCACCACCGTCGGGATCGCCAGCGTCACGGCGACGATCACATGGCTCATCACATTGGGGAAGATGTGCTGCATGATGATGCGCCGGTCGGTGGCGCCGACCGCCATGGCGGCGCGCACATACTCGATCCGCGCCAGCGCCAAAGTCTTGCCGCGCACCTCGCGCGACATCTGCGCCCAACCCAATGCCGACATGACGATGATGACGAAAGCGAGGAAGACATTGGTGGGCGCGGTAACCGGGATCAATGTCGTCAGCGCCAGGTAAAGCGGCAGTTGCGGGAAGGCGAGCACCAGTTCGACGAAACGCTGCATCCAGACATCGAACCTGCCGCCGAAATAGCCGGAGACCATGCCGACGGTGGTGCCGATGACGGTGATGATGAAGACGACCGTCAGCGCGATCATAAGCGAGACGCGCGAGCCATGGATGGCGCGGGACAGCACGTCGCGGCCGAACTTGTCGGTGCCGAGGAAATGCACCGGCTGGCCGTCCAGAGAGCCGAACAAATGCCGGTCCGCCGGCAACAGCCCGAACAGCTTGTAGGGCGCGCCATGCACGAAGAAACCAAGCAGCCTTGGATGGTCATAGTCGGGGCCGACGACGGGCTGGAAGGTGACCGGATCGAGATCCGCCGAATCGGCCAGCGCATAGACCCTCGGCCGCGCGGTGAAACCTCCGTCCTTGTCATGGAAAACAGGCACCTGCGGCGGAGCGAAGCCGACATCCGTGACCTTCGGGTCCATCGGCGCGATGAACTCGGCGAACACGGCCATTATCAACAGGAGCACGACAAGCCAAAGCCCGGCCGTGCCGGTCCAGGAGCGCTTCAACCGGCGCCAGACAAGGGCGATATAGCTCTCATTGCCGCGCTGCGGCTTCCCGATGGCGCCTTCGGCGGGCAGCGGTGGTGGCAGATTGTCGAAAGCCAGCATCTAACCCTCCCCGAACTGGCGCACGCGCGGATCGAGCAGCACGAGCAGCATGTCGGCGATGATGTTGCCGACGATCAGCGTCGCCGACAGCACCATCATGAACGTGGCGGTGACATAGACGTCGCCGACAGCCATGGAACCGACGATCGCCGGGCCAACGGTCGGGAGCGCGAAGATGATCGCGGTCTCGATCTCGCCGGTTAGCATGTAGGGCAGCACCACGCCCTGATACATGACGAGCGGGTGCAGCGCGTTGGGCACGGCGTGGCGCATGACGACGGCGGCACCGGTCAGCCCCTTGGCCCTGGCCGTCTCGACATATTGCGCGTTCAGCGTGTCGAGCAGATTGCCGCGCATGACGCGCATGTTGTAGGCGAGGCCGCCGAAGGTGGCGATCGCAACGACCGGCCAGACATGCTTGACCAGGTCGACGAATTTGGCCCACGACCACGGCGCGCCGCCATATTGCGGCGAGAAGAAGCTGCCGATCTCCGACACGTTGAACTGGAAGACCAGGAGATAGACGATGATCAGCGCCATCAGGAAGCGCGGCACCGTCATGCCGAGGAAAGAGATCGCGGAAAGTGTCGAGTCGATCCAGGTGTATTGCCGCGTCGCCGCCCATATGCCGAATGTGATGCCGAGCACCGAGGCGAGCAGATGGCAGACCAGTGCCAGAATGAGCGTGCGCGGCAGGCGCTCGCCGACCACATCGGCGACCGGCTTGTTGTAATAGAGGCTGTAGCCGAAATCGCCGCGGGTGATGATGCCGCCGATCCAGTTGAGATACTGGACAGGCAGCGGCTTATCGAGGCCATGCTCGATGCGATAGGCGTTGGCCTGCGCGTCGGCCTCGGCGAAGGAAGCTCCACCCTGGTTGATCGCCTGCGAGCGGATGTAGTCGGCATAGTCGCCCGGCGGCGCCTGGATGATGGCAAAGGTGACCAGGCTCAAAATGGCGAGGACCGGTATTGCCGACGCTATGCGCGTGAGCAGGAATCGCAACATGGACGGTCCGTTTCTTGTCTCGCCGATCGCATCCTTTGGTTGCGTCCGGAGGTTTGACTTTGTCGGGGGGGGCCCGCCGCGGGGCCCGCGGGGGCAGAGGGAGGGGGGGGGGGAGAGAATAATAGGGGGGGTTTTTGATGGCGGTGCGGGGGGCGGGGGCGGGGGGCACAGAAAAATTAACGGGGTGTTGGGCG
>NZ_JAMYKW010000045.1:0-41538 GCF_040317555.1 Mesorhizobium sp. M1406
GATGGGTGGCAAAGCTGTGCCGCAGCGTGTGCGGGCTGACGCGCTTGCGGATGCCTGCGACTTCAGCAGACTCCTGGACGGCGCGATGCAGTTGCCGCGACGAGATCGGATCGGTGCAACTGCGCCCCGGGAACAGCCAGCCATGCGGCAGCATGACCCCGCGCCGCTTGCCTTCGCGCCACCACAACCGCAGCAGTTCCAGCAGTTGCGGCGAGAGCATGGCGTTGCGGTCCCTGCGTCCCTTGCCCTGTTCAACGCGGATCAGCATGCGTGTGGAGTCGATGTCGTCGACCTTGAGATGCGCGACCTCGGACACGCGCAGACCAGCGCCATAGGCGACACCGAGCGCGGCCTTGTACTTGATGCCTGGCGCCGCTTCGAGCAGCCGCGCCGCTTCCTCCACGCTCAGCACCTCAGGCAGCTTGCGCGCATATCGCGTGACCACCAGCGCGCGCGCCAGATCGCGCCGCCTCAGCGTCACCGTGAACAGGAAACGCAACGCCGAGACCGCGCCGTTGATCGTCGCCGGGCCCAGGCCGTTCTCATGCTGGCACAGCTGGAAGCGTCGGATGTCCTCGGTTGTCGCGGTGTCGGGAGCGCGACCAAGGAACGCGGCGAAGCGTCGGACATGACGAACGTAGTCCTGCTGCGTATGCGGTCCCAGGCCCCGCATCAGCATGTCTTGCTGCATGCGCTGGCGAAGCGGCGTGATCGGAGCATCGGTCGACAGGGTAGCCATGGCAAGTTCCTCTCGTTGAAGGGAACTCCATGGTCGGATCGCGGCCTCTACCTGCTCAAGGCCTATGAATATGCGTCATCTCAGAATCAGGCGACCCTCCCGCGAAGCGGGTTCGTGCATGAGCCCACAGCGGACGCTCACTTTCTTCTGAAGCAGAGTCAGACTACGCATCCATCTGTGCCTGTCGTATGTCGCGGGCCGGTGGTTTGCCGAACAGACGGCCATATTCGCGGGTGAACTGAGGCACGCTCTCATAGCCCACCGCATAAGCCACCGAACTCACGCTCATGCCATCGGCCAGCATCTGGCGCCGAGCCTCGATCAGGCGCAACTGCTTCTGGAATTGCAAGGGAGACAGCGTGGTGGTCTGGCGGAAATGCTGGTGGAAGGACGAGGTGCTCATCCCCGCGGCCTCGGCCAGTTCCTCGATGCGGATCGGCCGTGCATAGCTTTCGCGGATCATAGCGACCGCACGGGCGATGCGTTGTGCATGGCCATCGGCCCCGCCGAGGCTGCGGAGAGCCGATCCGTGCCGTCCCGCCAGAAGCCAGAAATGAATCTCGCGCAGCAACGGCCCTTGCAGGACCGGGAGGGCAGAGGGACGGTCCAGAAGCCGCATCAGGCGCAGGGCCACATCGGCGACATCTGCGTCGGTCGGCTCCACTCGGACAGGCTTGCACGGATCGCCCGGGACCGCCGCCATCTCGACCGCGAGTTCCCGCATAAGGACGGGGTCGAGTTCCAGCACCAGCGAATAGTAGGGCGCGCCGAGGCTTGCCTGCGTGATCTGGCTGACCGTGGGCACATCGGCCGAGATCAGCAGCGACTCGCCCGGACCGAATTCCAATGTCTCGGCCCCTATCGTGACCCGCTTGACACCTTGTAACAGCATGGCCACCAGCGGCCGATTGACAGCGACCTGCAATTCGCCGGGCTGCGTGGCGCGGATCGCGGTCATGCCGGGAATAGGCGTCGACGCCGCCCCGGAACGGTCGGCATGAGTGTCGGCAAAGCTGCGCACAAGGTCGAGAAGCGTTCGGCTCATGGGGGCAAGTTGAAGGGTGGTGGCGTTTCAGGCAAGAACTAAAGAAGGATCAGGCAAGAAATCCGGACATTCTGGAAAATCTTTGCCGCAAGGCCGATCCAGATTTGCAGGAACAGGCAAGACTACGCGAGGAATCGGCAACAACTGGAGACGCTCTTGCCGCATGTTGTCCCCATCGCTTCGGATGAAAGGACTTCCCGCATGACCAAGATCGCACTTGTCACCGGCGCCAACCGCGGCCTCGGCCGCAACACCGCTGTCAGCATCGCGCAGCATGGCCGCGACGTGATCGTCACCTATCGCGGCAACGCATCTCAGGCTCGCGAGGTTGTGGCCGAGATCGAAGCCCTGGGCCGTAAGGCGGTTGCCCTGCAGTTCGATCTCGGCGAGGTCGCCAGCTTCGCGGCCTTTGCCGAGACCCTGCGCGCGGCGCTGAAAGAGACCTGGGGCCGCGACAGCTTCGATTACCTAATCAACAATGCCGGCCACGGCGAATTCACCATAATCGGCGATACCACCGAGGCGCAGTTCGACGGTCTGTTCGACGTCCATGTGAAGGGCGTTTTCTTCCTCGTGCAGGCGCTTCTGCCGCTCATCGCAGATGGCGGGCGGATCGTGAACTTTTCTTCGGGCCTGACCCGCGTGTCCTATCCGGGCTTCTCGGCCTATGCGGCCGCCAAGGGGGCGGTCGAAATCTTGACCGTCTATATGGCGAAAGAGCTGGGTGCGCGCGGGATCACAGTGAACACGGTCGCGCCCGGAGCGATCGAGACCGATTTCGGTGGCGGGCTGGTGCGCGACAATGCCGAAGTCAACGCGCAGTTCGCAGGGATGACCGCGCTTGGCCGCGTGGGTCTGCCCGACGACATCGGGCCGATGGTGGCAAGCCTTCTGGGCGAGGATAACCGTTGGGTTACGGCACAGCGGATCGAGGTTTCGGGTGGTCAGGCGATCTGATCAGTCGGACCCCCGACAACTGAAGCGCGCGGCCGTATAGCCGCGCGCATTGTCATTCCGCCGTCGGGAAAAGCCTCCTTTGGCCGTCGACTGAAGCTGAAAGACCGGAAGTCCGGCAACCACGTCGTTCCGAGAGCCACACTTGAAGAGCGGTCCTCCACCCAACGGCGACGTAGAACGCTCCGCGGCTGTACGGCAGAGCCGAATCCTACCGCCGGCTCGGTCCAGAACGTGCCTGTCAACTTCGGATAGGTACAGGAAGCGGACGCTCCGTGATCGCCGTAGAAAAAGCCATGAGGCCGCGGTGACACTCTTGACGCAGGGGCTTTCATCGCTTCCGCTTTATCTCCGTGGCTCGCCTCGTCTGCACCTAAGTTGAATGCCTTCTCCTTCCGGTGTTACGAGGACCGTATTTAGTGTGATGCCGCTGCTGTGAGAACCTGCTACCCTGACCCGCCGAAAAAAACAGGCTAGCCGCGCATGGAACGGAGACTTAGCGCGATACTTGCTGCCGATGTGGTCGGTTACAGCCGGCTCATGGGTCTCGACGAGGGCGGCACGCTTTCGGCGCTCAAGACGCATCGGCGAGAACTGGTCGACGGCAAGATCGCCGAGCACCAGGGCCGGATCGTGAAACTCACAGGCGACGGTATGCTGGTGGAATTCCAGAGCGTGGTGAACGCTGTCGCTTGCGCGACCGACATCCAGCGCAGGATGCTCGAGCGCAACGCCGACGTGCAAGAGGAGCGCCGCATCGAATTTCGCATCGGCATCAATGTTGGCGACATAATCTTCGATGACAACGACATCTACGGCGACGGCGTCAACGTGGCGGCGCGAATTGAAAGCATCGCCCGGCCCGGAGGCATTGCGATCTCCGGTGCGGTTCGCGACCATCTCGGCAAGAATCTTGATCTGGATTTCGAGGACATGGGGGAACACGAGCTCAAGAACATCGACCGGCCGGTCAGGGTCTACCACGTCGCACTCGCCGCGCCGTTCAGTTTTGAGGACAGCGCGATAACAGCATCTCCTCAAAGCCACATGAAGGCAAAACCTTCAATCGCTGTCCTGCCGTTCACAAATATGAGCGGCGACCCCGAGCAGGAGTATTTCTCCGACGGAATTACCGAAGACATCATCACCGACCTGTCGAAAATCTCTGGCCTCCACGTCCTCGCCCGCAACACGGTATTCACCTACAAAGGCAAGCCCGTGAAGGTGCAGCAAGTGGCGCGGGAACTCGGCGTCAAATTCGTGCTCGAGGGGAGCGTACGGAAGGCAGGTCAGCGCGTCCGTATCACGGGACAGCTTATCGACGGGGCTGATGGCGGTCACGTCTGGGCCGACCGATACGACCGTGAACTCACCGACATCTTCGCGATCCAGGACGAGATCACTCACACCATCGTCGATCAGCTCAAGGTCAAGCTGCTGCCGGCCGAAAAGAAGGCGATCAGGGCGGCTCCCACTGACAATGTAGAGGCCTATACGTATTATCTGAGGGGGAGAGAGTTTTTTCACCGAACGTCCAAAACCTACTATGTGCTGGCGAAGCGGATGTTCGGCAAAGCTATCGAACTCGACCCACTTTATGCGCGCGCCTATGCGGGCATCGCCGACTGCGACTCCTTTCTATTCCTAAATTACGACGAGAAAGTTTCTCTCGAAAGCATTCTGGCCAACAGCGGTAAGGCGCTCGATATCGAAAGTGGACTGGCAGAAGCACACGCGTCGCGTGGCCTCGCTCTGTCGGTCGGCCAAAGATATGAAGAGGCCGAAAAGGAGTTCGAGCAGGCTATCGCAAGTGATCCCAATCTATTCGAAGCGCATTATTTCTACGCGCGTGCGTGCTATGCACAAGGTAAGCTCAAAGGGGCTGCCCACCATTACGAGCGGGCCGCCGAGATCAAGCCCGATGACTACCAGTCTGTTCTTCTGCTTATGCAGGTTTATCGTTCTCTAGGGCGGCCGGAAGACGAAAGGGAAGCGGGTCGCAAAGGCGTGTTACGCGCCGAGCGCGAATTGGCGAAGTATCCTGAGAACCCCCGGCCAGCCTATCTCGGCGCAAATGCTCTCGCCTTGATCGGGGAGACCGAACGTGCCACGGAATGGTCGGCACGTGCGCTGGCAATCGATCCGGACGACATTCTGACGCAATACAATACCGCCTGCCTTTGCTGTCATTTCGGCGAGCTCGATCGTGCGCTCGATCTGCTGGAACGCCTGCTGCCTCATGCAAACCACGAGACCAAGGCATGGGTGAAGCAGGATTCTGACTTTGCGCCACTGCACGAGCATCCGCGCTGGCAGCGCGTGCTGGAGCTGGCAGCATAGCCATGAAGCGCCGCCGCATAGTGGTGGACGGAAATGCCTGACCTTGGCGGCACAATCGTGTCTCTCAGGGGAGGAAAACCGCATTCATCGCCGAATTCATCGGCGAGTCCACATTGCTTAGCGTCTCGATCCGAGATGGCGCGCCCTACTATCGCGACCAGTTGCTCGATGTCGCCGATAGCACGGCGGGGCAAGCGCCTGGTCTTCTGGTCGTTAGGCCGGAAAAACTAGAGGTTGGAAAGGCCGATCAAAAGCGGCCGGACCGCAATTACTTTGACGGCTCGTTGGAGCGCGTCCTTTTCCAGGGCGAAAGCAGCCTGGCATTCGTCCGTCTCGCTGGGGGGAGTTGATAACGGTTCGACGCCACCTCAACGAGGCAAGCAATTCGGACCTGCCCGCTGTCGGCAGTCCGATCGTGCTCAGTCTACACAAGAGCGAGAGCCGAGTCGTACGCGACGACAGGGGGCGTTGACATGTCTACAAGCCCTACCCCCACGCAGTCGAGCAGCTTAAACCGTGAAGTGCTTCGAAAGGCCGATAGGCGGGAACGCCTCAGTCTTGAGGCCCTTCTCCTGCCAGGCATAGCTCTCCTCGCATGCGCTATCCTTCTGCCGATTGGAGTCATGCTCTATCTTTCCTTTGTTGGGGAGGACGGCTCCTTCAGCTTCGAAAATTACGCGAGACTTTGGACGACTCCAGTCTATGGCGAGGTCTTTAACATCACCTTCCGGATCTCGCTTCTCACCACAATCATGGTGGCTGCGATCGGCTATCCGCTGGCGTTCATTTTAGCGCATCTGCCGGAGCGTCTGCAGAATTGGGCATTGCTCTTTGTCCTATTGCCCTTCTGGACCCCCGTACTCGTCCGGACATACGCGTGGCTCGTGTTGCTGCAGGACCACGGCCTCATAAACAATGGCCTGATTGGGCTTGGGCTGATCAAGGAGCCGCTCGAGTTAAGTCACAACGTGACGGGTGCGATTATTGGCATGGTACAGATCATGTTGCCCTTCCTGGTCCTACCCCTCTTCTCCTCGATGAAAGCGATAGACCAAAATTTAATCGCCGCCGCCTCTAACCTCGGCGCCACACCCGCACGGGCCTTTCGCGACGTCTTCTTCCCGCTTTCGTTGCCCGGATTCCTCGCAGGCATCCTGATGGTGTTCGTCCTGTGCCTGGGCTTCTACGTCACTCCAGCGGTGCTGGGCGGTGGCAGGGTGATCATGGCTGCGATGCGCATCGATGCAACTGTACGCCTCTACACGAACTGGGGCGCTGCCAGTTCGCTCGGAATCGTTCTGCTTGTGATCACCATTCTACTGATCCTCGTGGCGACCTATGTCGGCAGAAGAGCCGGACAGGGGATGTTCCGATGAAATGGTTGCTTCAACCTGCGTCAATGACGCAAGTCACGCATCTGCAGCGCCTCTGGCTGTACATCATCACCATCTTCGCGATAGCGTTTCTTGTAGCGCCCACCTTGATTGTTATCCCGATGTCGTTCTCGGGATCGGAATTTCTGGAGTTCCCCCCCAAGCACTTCTCTCTTCGGTGGTACGAGAGCTACTTCACGTCGCCGGCGTGGATGCGAGCAACATTGATTTCGGTCAACGTTGCCATCCTCAGCATGTTATCCGCCACGATCATCGGAACGGCCGCAGCGTATGCCCTTTGGGTCGGCAGGATACGCTTCAAGACCGCTCTCTGGGGCTTGTTCGCTCTGCCGATCGCTATCCCCGTCATCCTACTTGCCGTCGGTTCTCTATTCGTCTTTGCGCGTCTCAGCCTCGTAAACACGACGCTCGGCCTGACTCTCATGCACACTGCCATGGCGTTGCCGTTCGTCATGATTGTCATGACGTCGGGGTTCGCCTCCTACGACATGAACCAGGAGCAAGCGGCCCGCAGCCTCGGTGCGACCCGACTGTACGCTTTCATTACCGTTACGCTGCCGCAGATAAGATTCTCAATAGTGTCGGCGATGTTGTTCTCCTTCTTCTCTTCGTTCGATGAAGTCGTGGTGGCAATGTTCATCTCGACCGGATCGGGCGCCACCCTGAATCGCAAGATGTTCAATTCACTACGGGATCAGGTCGATCCGACGATCGCCGCGATCTCCACCTGTCTCGTCACCGTTTCGATACTGCTGATCGTGATCGGTCAGCTTTCCAGATCCCGCGCCCCCAGATAGCGCGGTTTACATAGCGCAAACGCGCGCCTTTAACCTCGTCAAAACAAGTAAGGACTCGACATGACTGCCGAACAAACCGACACGCAAATTGCGAATGCGTTGAATGCCGTGGCGGCTCGGGAAAATGTCACTGACATCTTCTTCGTTGCCTGTGGCGGCTCCTATGCCCAAATGCTCCCCAACCAGTACATCGTGGAGCGCGAGGCAAAGGCCATCATTGGCAACGCCCTCAATGCGGCCGAGTTCAAAGCGCGGGCACCGAAACGCCTCGGCAAGAATTCGATCGTCATCACCCTTTCTCATTCGGGCACGACCCCCGAAGCGGTCGAAGCCGTCGAAATCGCGCGCGCGGCGGGTGCGTTGACGATCTCGCTGACGCATGACCTTGGCAGCCCTCTCGATCAAGCTTCCGAATTTACCGTCTCCTATTTTTTCTCGCCCATGACCATGTCGCCGATACACCAGGCCGCAGTGTTGGCGAGACTAACCTTTGGCATTCTCAAAATTCGGGAAGGCAACACCAAGATCGATGATCTCGACGAGGGCCTCGCCGCGCTGCCTGCTTTGGTGGACAACCTCGTCTCGCAGCATCTTGGAAAGGTCGCTGAATTTGCAGAGGCCCACAAACGTGAGGCTGTCATTTACACGATGGCTTCGGGAGCGAATTACGGCCCGGCCTACTCTTTCGCCATTTGCCTCTTGCAAGAAATGCAGTGGGTTCACTCGGCAGCGATTCACGCCGGCGAATATTTCCACGGGCCGTTCGAGATCACAGACTTCGACGTGCCATTCATCCAGCTTCTTGGTGTGGGACCATCCCGTCCGATGGACGAGCGCGCGCTTACCTTCGTGCAAAAATACAGTAAGCGCGTGACTGTCTTGGACGCGAAGGATCTCGGGGTTACCTCGCTGCCTGGAACAGTGTCCGAGTACCTTGCACCTCGGGTCTTCTCGCCCGTCCTGCGGGTTTACGCAGACAAGCTATCAGAAGCCAAGGGCCATCCGCTGACTGTTCGTCGCTTCATGTGGAAGATGGAATACTAGGAACAAAGGGGGCGGAACCGACCGCGGTTCCGCCTTTTTCTTTCTCTTCGTCGTAGGCATCAAAATGGATTCGAACTTCTCCCGCGAACGCGGCTTGGTCGGCATCGGCGACAATGTTGTGGACTACTATCTCGACCAGGGCGTCTACTATCCGGGTGGAAATGCGCTCAACGTGGCCGTTCTTGCTCGAAGGTCCGGACTGGCAGATACGGTCTATCTCGGAATTCTGGCAGACGACGAGGAAGGCAGGCACATTCAATCCTGCATGGCCGCCGAGGGCCTCTCCGACGACTATACGCGTTACGTCAGGGGCGAAACTGGCAAAGCCAGAGTCACTCTCGTGGACGGCGATCGTGTCTTCGTCGGATCCAACCACGGTGGCGTGCGAAAGCGTCTCGCCCTGCGCATGGATGAATCCGATCTGTCTCTGATTAAGCGGTTCGGAAACGTCCACTCGTCGTGTTTCAGCTATCTTGAGCCAGAGTTGCCCCGAATTCGCTCGCATGCGGCGCCTTTCTTACGATTTTTCGACCGGTCGCGATAAGGATTACTTCGCCGCGATCTGCCCGCTCGTGACGACTGCTTTCCTCTCGGCCTCGGACATGAACGACCCAGAGACAGAGGCGTTCATACGGGAACTCCATTCGCTCGGCGCACCGATGGTGTGCGTTACCCAAGGCGTACGTGGCGCTGTCTTCAGTGACGGCAGATCCACTTTCCGCCAAGGGATCGTTCAAGCCAAGGTCGTCGACACAATGGGGGCGGGTGACGCGTTCATAGCAGGCTTCCTTTCCGCCACAATCCAGGGAGCTGCCATCGAGGCATCTCTCCTGCATGGAGCGAAGTCAGCGGCCGCTGCTTGCGAGTGGGAGGGAGCCTTCGGCTATCCACACCCAGCAAAATAGCGTTCGCGCTTCCCGCCTGGTTGCCACCTGCGTAGCGCGGACCGGATGATCGCGTTCCGATGAAAACAACCGCGCCCAATCCCCGGTCGATAACAGTCAGGGACGTCGCCCGCGCGGCAGATGTGTCGAAAGCGACGGCCGCGCGCGTGCTCGGCGGATACGGCGTCGTCAGCGATGCGATCCGCGCGGACGTCATGGCCGCCGCCAAGACACTGAACTACTGTCCAAACGAGCTAGCCCGCAGCATGACGACCGGCCGGTCCGGCATCATCGGGGTGGTTGTCGGCGACATCGAGAACCCTTTCTTCAGCCTCGCGGTGCGCGGCATCACCGATGCGGCATGGGCAGCCGGATTCAACGTCATTCTGGCCAACTCCGGCGAGAGGATCGAAGTCGAAAAGGCAGCTGTGCGGCTGTTGGTTGGCAAGCGCGTCGACGGGCTGATCGTCACGCCGTCGGAATTGCGGGATATCTCGCATCTGCGCGACATCCACCGTTCAGCCCGGCCGCTTGCCCTGCTTGACCGGGCGCTGCCCGATCTGGATGTCGACACTGTCACCGTCGACGATCGCGGCATCACCATTCGTGCGACGCGCATTCTTGCGGATGCCGGCCACCGCAAGATTACCTATGTGATCGCGGTCGACGCCGAAGGGCGTGAGTACCGCGATCTCGGGCAAATATACACCTCTTCGATTCGCGAGCGCATCGACGGTTTCCTCACCGTGTGTCGAGATGCCGGAATTGAGCGGCCAGAACGTTATGTTCGCCTTGGTGCGACAAGCCCGCCGAAACGCGCAGGATTACCGACAGGCTGCTGTCCGGACCAGATCGGCCGACGGCGATCCTTGCCTCCGACAGTGTCATAGCGCTGGAGATATTCAGGGTGATCCGCCAGCACGGCTTGCGGGTTCCCGAGGACATTTCGCTGATCACCTTCCATGATGCGGACTGGACGAGCGTGACAACCCCGCCGATTACCGTCATCGACCAGCCCGACTATGCGCTTGGCAAAAGCGTCGCGGAGCTTCTTATTCGACGTCTGAAGGGCGAAGTTCGACCGCCCGAAAAGCTCATTCTGCCGACTGCCATCATCGAAAGGGGCTCGGTAGCCCCGCCTATGGAAGGACAAGGCCGACCGTTCCCATAGGTTTTAGAACCGATGACCGAAGAGTTACGTGTTTGATCCCCTGCTTTGATGATTCACCATTGTGGTTCGAATCAAGGATGCGCTTTGAGCCAAGTCTGCACCGGCGCGCCACTATGCCGAATGGCAGCAGCAGCGCGGCATCTCGGATGGAAAGGCTGCTGACTTGACGTTTCCGGGCGGTCAGTCCCGCGTCCCGCCTGCGGCGGCGCTATGCTAACGCTCCTTAGGCCGCCCTGTTGAACCGGTCTCGGAGTCACGAACCGGCTTCAGCACGAGATGGCTTGTCCCCGTCAGGGGACATTTCGGTCGCCGACGGCCTTAAAGGAAAAAGGGCGTACAAAGCGCAAGCACCCGGCGAGGGGTGCCATTCGGATCGCAAGTCGCGGGCTGGCGGTTGGCGATTGAGGTTTGCCCTTGTTCAAGGTCCCGAGTGAGGTTTTACCAGCACGCTTGGATCGTTGAGGTAAGGATCTAGAACCGTCTGCCGCGCTCGCCTCAGCTTGGCCGTGGCGAGCTCGGCTGGCCTTTCGTCGCGAGTTCGTCAACCCGATGGATAATCGCAAGTGTGCGGCCTAAAGCGTCGCGACCCAGTTTGCATGTGATCCTCCTGCTTCAGCTAAAACAGCCTCACATTGCCACTTCGGTTATCTTCAAGCGCGGTTCGGAACTCCCGCTCGAATACCTGTTGCAGCATCGATGCCACCTGCGTGCGGTTGCGTGTCATGTAGATGTGACAGGGAAGTCGAGGAGCGAAAGGTCGGATGGTGAGTTGGCCTTCCCACCGGGCTGCAGAAAACGGATCGACGATCGAAACTCCCAGGCCCTGTGCGACGAGCGCGCAGGCTGTATCGGCGAAGGGAGTTTCAAAACGGCAGTCGATGGAGATGCCCGCATCGGCGAGCGCGCGGTCAATATCCTGCCTGGTACGATCATCTCGCCCCAAGGCGATGAAAGCCTGCTCCGCAAATTGTAATGGGCCAATGATTTCTTCGTTGGCAAAGGCATGGTCGAGAGGCGCCACGCAGACACACTCGGCCTCGAAGATCAGATCGCAGGTGATCGCAATGTCGACCACCGGCGCCTGGATGAGACCAACGTCGATCTGCCGCCCAGCGGTCAGCTCGGCGATCCTCGGTGAGGCGCTGGGGAAAATGCTCATCCGAGCCTTCGGATGGCGTCCGGCAAAATCCTTGAGAAAACGCGGCAGGACGATACTTGCAAGTGCTGGATAGACACCGATGGTGAGGCGGCCGGCCTCAAGTTGGGTAATGTCATCGGCCAAGCGACGAATCCGCGTCATGCCCTTGACGATCTGGCCAACCTCCTCGTTGAGCAGCATCGCTTCTGCGGTTGGAACCAGGCGACCCGCACGCCGTATGAACAGCTGAATCTTCAACGCGTGTTCAAGGTTGGAGATGTGCGCGCTGACCGATGGCTGGGCGATATGCAAAAGCTCACTCGCGCCGGTCACGGTTCCCGCCTCCATCACAGCGCGGAACGCCTCAAGCTGCTTGTAGTTCATGGATCGCTCCTCGGAAGTGATGAGTCAAATCCATAGGTAACTCCTATACGCTGCGCAACTTTTCGTATTGGAACGGAGCGGCGATTTGTAATTAACTCCAACGAGGTCTGCACAAAGCAGACTAAATCGAACAGTTTCACGAGCTTGGCGCAGGTGCGGGTCGATTGTCGCTCGCACCGACCCTATTCAATTTTCCGATTCATTTCGGATGTGTCGGTCGCTGTTCGGCAACAAAAAGGGGTTCACATGATCAAGAATATTCTGTTGTCGGCCGTCCTTTCTCTCACCGTCATGCCGTCGGCAGGCTCAGCTTGGGCTGAGGATGTCACCCACATCCGTATTGCCACGGAAGGTGCCTATGCACCCTGGAACTACACGCTCCCCGACGGGAGCCTGGCCGGCTACGAGATCGATCTTGCCAAGGAATTGTGCCGTCGCATGAAGGCTGAATGCGAGATTGTGGGGCAGGATTGGGATGGAATGCTGCCGGCGCTGAACGCAGGGAAGTTCGACGCTATCATTGCGTCCATGGGGGTGACACCCGATCGTCAGAAAGTCGCTGCTTTCTCCGATCCATATTCCAGGGCACCGAACGCGTTCATGGCCATGAAGGAGAGCGGCCTCGACAACGTCGTTCCGGCGCGGGAGGATTTCAACCTGCGCACCAATCCCGACGGCTCCAGAAAGGTGGTCGAAAATCTGGCTGCTTCCCTCAAAGGAAAGGTTCTTGGCGTTCAGGGATCGACGACGGCTGGGCTCTTTGCCGATGCCTACCTGAAGGATGCGGTGACCATCCGTTCCTACAAGACGATCGATGAGATGAACCTCGACCTGGTGGCAGGCAGGGTTGATCTCGTCATGGCGAACGTCACGGTCCTCAACGCGGCTTTGGCCAAGCCCGAGTTGAGTGGTGCACAGTTGGTCGGGCCAACGTTCGTCGAAGGCGTGCTCGGCAGCGGTACGACGAATGTTGCGCTTCGCAAAAGCGATACCGCGCTCAAGGAGAAGTTCAACACGGCGATCCACGCGGTGGATTCCGACGGGTTCAACAAGGCCCTGACGGAAAAATGGTTCGGGGCCGATATTTCGGTCAAGGACTGACATGACCCGTGCAAGCGACCTCGGATCGCTCGCACCGCACGATGAGGCTCCGCGGCGGCTCAATGGGGCTTGGCTTCATTCGCAGCGCGGGCTCAGGCTCTAGCGACAACCGAACTCGAGAAGAAATGCGCTATGAAATTTCGACGACTCAACGAAGTGCCGTCGACGGCGACGATCGTCTTCGATGGTCAGGCGATTTCATGCCAGGCCGGAGAAAGTGTCGCCGCCGCATTGCTTGCTGCTGGCGTCGATCACTTCCGAACGACACCCGTTTCGGGATCGCCGCGCTTGCCCTTCTGCATGATTGGAAACTGCTTCGATTGCCTGGTGGAAATCGACGGAAAGTCGGACCGTCAAGCGTGCCTGTCGATTGTTGCCGACGGAATGATCGTTCGGTCTCAGTTGGGCACAGGCAGATTGGAAGACAAATGACATTGCCAAGAACATGCCAGTTTGCGGTCATTGGCGGTGGTCCAGCGGGCCTGGCGGCCGCCACACTTGCCGCAGGCCTCGGCATCGATACCGTGCTTCTTGACGAGCAGCCCACTCCAGGCGGCCAAGCCTATCGCAACATCGAAGCGGTCAGCCGCTCTTCCTGGCGCCTGCTGAAAATCCTGGGAAAGCATTATGGACAGGGAAACGCGCTGGTAGAGGGCTTCCGCCAAAGTGGAGTTCGCTACGAGCCTTCGAGTTCGGTTTGGCAGGTCACGCCGAGCGGCAAGATCGGTGTTTCACAATCTGGGCAGGCCTATCTTCTCAAAGCCGACCGCGTGCTGATCGCAACTGGGGCTGCCGAGCGGTCGGTGCCCGTGCCGGGATGGACGCTGCCGGGGGTTATGACGGCAGGCGCCGTCCAGACCTTGATGAAAGCCGCCGGCATCGTACCGGATGAAGACACGGTTCTCGCCGGCTCTGGACCGCTTGTCTATCTCATCGCTCTGCAACTGCTTGCTGCTAGTGCACCTTTGCGGGCAATCCTTCAGACGCAGAAACCCACGTCGTGGTTTTCGAAAATCCGGCTTCTGTCACAAGTGCGTGCTGGCGCCGGCGATCTGCTTGACGGGTTGAAGTGGATCCGAGCGATCAAATCCTCCGGCGTTCCAGTATTCCATGCAAGTGACATCCGAGCTGAAGGCCGGGACCGACTGGAAGCGGTCACGTTTCAAAGCCGAGGACAGCGCCATCGAGTGGATGCGTCAGCTCTTCTTCTGCACGAGGGCGTGATCCCGAACATCCAGTTGACCGCGAGCCTGCGGTGCGCACATCGATGGGATGAGGCGCAAGTGGCCTGGGCACCGGTTGTCGATCAATGGGGCACCACCAGCCATGAGAGTATCGCCGTTGCTGGCGATGGAGCGGGTACCCGAGGTGCAAAGGCCGCGCCACATTCCGGGCGACTTGCCGCGCTGGAAACAGCGTTTCGACTTGGGCTGATATCGATGAAGGAACGAGACCGGCTGGCAACCGGGGACAAGCAGGCGCTCGCCCGTCAGGTAGGCCTGCGCAGCCTTCTCGACCACCTCTATTCTCCTTCTGAGGCGATCAGGACTCCGGCCGACGCTGACATCGTCTGCCGCTGCGAAGAGGTCTCCGCTGGGGAGATCAGAAAACTGATCGACGGCCAGGGCTTTGTCGAACTCGATCAGCTCAAATCTCAAAGCCGATGCGGAATGGGGCAATGCCAGGGCCGCATGTGTGGCCAGACGATCGCGCGAATCCTGGCTGAGCACCGCGGCCTCTCGATGAAGGATGTCGGCTATTTCCGGCTCCGCATTCCGGTCAAACCACTGCCACTCGATCAACTGGCTCATCTGCAGAATGCCGAATGCGACCCTGAACTGTCTGCCAGTTCGGGCGATCCCAGCCAGAGAGTCTAGGGGACCATGCAAACAGACGTCATCATCATCGGCGGAGGCCTGCACGGTTGCTCCATCGCGCTTCATCTGGCGCAGCAGGGTTTCAAGCCGATCGTGCTGGAAAAGAATATCGTGGGCCGCCATGCCTCGGGCGTAAATGCCGGTGGCGTCAGGCAATTGATGCGGGACGTCGCTGAAATCCCGCTGTCGATCGCAGCGATGGATATCTGGGAAAACCTGGACAGGCTGCTCGGATCGCACTTGGCTGAAACCTGCGAATTTATCAGCCGCGTCGGACAGGTGGGGGTGGCGGCAAGCGCCTCGGAACTCGCCTGGTGCGAGCAGCGGACCGCCGAGATGAAGGCGTTGGGTTACGATTTGGAGGAAATGCTCGATGCCAAGGGTGTCAGGCGACTGGTCCCGACACTATCAGACATGTGTATTGGCGGCATTGTTTCCCGTCGCGACGGCCACGCCAATCCGTTTCGCTCGACACAGGCCTTCCGTGCCAGGGCAGAGCAGCTTGGCGCCCGTTTCTATGAGCACACCTGTGTGACCGATGTGGCGGAAGCTGGTTCGAAATGGCAGCTCGATACAACACGAGGCCAGATGCATGCGGACATTGTCGTCAATTGTGGTGGTGCGTGGGCGTGGCAGATCGCAGGGATGATCGGCGAACAATTGCCAAGCACGCATCTCGCGCTGACCCTTATGGTAACCTCGCGCATACAGCGCTTTCTCGATCCCGTCGTCATCGGCATCGACCGCAAGCTATCCCTGAAGCAGACGGAAGTCGGCACGGTGGTCATCGGCGGCGGCGTTCTTGGCGAGCCGGACCTCGATGCCGGAACCACGCTGACCGTGGCTGACCGCATGGTCGAAAGTGCGCGAACAGTCTGGGATTTTTTCCCGATTCTGCGTCAGGCGACCATCGTTCGAACATGGGCAGGGCTGGAGGCAGTTACGCCCGACATCCTTCCGATCATCGGTGCAAGCTCCGTCGCCAAAAACTTCTGGCATGTGTTCGGCTTTTCCGGTCATGGATTTCAACTTGGACCGATCGTGGGTTCAGTCATCTCCGAGATGATCGCCGACGGCAAAAGCGCGTTCTCAATTGCAGCTTTCAGTCCCGCCCGATTTTCGAACGGTGCGATCGCCTCTGGGGCAATTCATGCCGCGCAGCACGAGCAGCAGGGAGCCACAGGGTGATGGGCTCCGGCTTCCTACTTGGGTTTGGCGAGAATGGCTGGGGGCCTTTGCTACTTCATGGGGCCGTAATGACCATGGCGGTGGCACTGACAGGGTTCGGGATAGGCCTGCTGATTGGTACGACAGGCGCCTGGGCAAAGCTCAAGGGTGGTTACTTATCCCGGGGCCTTGCCGACGCCTATACGACGATCCTTCGCGGCATACCCGATCTGCTCGTGATCTATCTGTTCTATTTTGGCTCGAGTGCCGTGCTGACGCCGCTGGGCGGTTTGTTTGGAGCATCTGGCTTCATAAGCTTACCCGGTTTCCTGGCTGGTTCGCTTGCCATCGGCCTGGTATCGGGCGCCTATCAGACGGAGGTCATGCGCGGGGCGTATCGGGCGGTCTCGTCAGGCGAGATCGAGGCGGCGATAGCAAGCGGCATGTCGCAGCTGACACTGTTTCGCAGGATCGTGGCCCCACTGGTGCTCCGGCACGCGCTGCCGGGCCTCGGCAATGTCTGGCAACTGGTGCTGAAGGAGTCCGCGCTTGTCTCTGTCACTGGCCTCGTGGAAATTCTGCGGACGGCGCAAATCGGCGCCGGTTCCACTGGCCAGCCGTTCACCTTCTTCCTTGCCGCTGCTGTTTTGTATCTGGTGATCTCGTCGATCTCGGGATGGCTCCTACGGCGGACCGAATGGCGCCTCACGCGTGGAACGAGGCCAGTATGATGGACTTCTCCTTCCTGTACGAGACGCTGCTGACGCTCCTGACAGGGGTCCCACTGACGCTCAAACTGGCGGTTTCGTCGGTGGCGCTCGGAACTGTACTGGCAGTCGCCCTTGCTCTAGCGCGCTTGTCCGGAATCTTCATGCTGGCCTGGCCAACCCGGTTTTATGTCTTCGTGTTCCGGTCTACCCCGCTCCTTGTCCAGATATTCCTTATCTACCATGGGCTCGGACAGTTTCATGCTATCAGGACGAGCTTTCTTTGGCCGATCCTGCGCGAACCATACTGGTGCGCCCTCATTGCCCTGAGCCTGAACACGGCTGCCTATTCGAGCGAGGTTATTCGTGGCGCTCTGCTGTCGGTGCCGCCAGGCCAGATCGAAGCGGCACGCGCCTGTGGCATGCGCACGACCGTGCTGTACCGACGGATCGTCTTTCCCCTTGCCCTGCGTCAGGCACTGCCAGCATACGGCAATGAGTTCATCCTCATGGTCAAGGCGACGTCGCTGGCATCGATCATCACGTTGATGGAGGTGACGGGCCTTGCCGCCAAACTCATCTCCCAGTCTTTCCGCGCCATCGAAATTCTTGTTGTCGCGGGGGCCATCTACCTCCTGATCAATTTCCTCGTCACGCGGCTTCTTCAGTGGGCTGACTACGGTCTGACTGGTCATTTGAGACTGCCACCGGTGTCCGCCGACGCCCTGCACAGAGGTGCATGATGACAAACCCGCATCAACCGGCCGTCAGCGTGACCGGGCTCCGTAAACGTTTCGGCAATCTGGAGGTTCTGAAGGGCATCTCCCTGGAGGCCAGGGAGGGAGACGTGGTCTCCATCCTTGGTTCTTCCGGATCGGGAAAATCAACGATGTTGCGCTGCATCAACATGCTGGAGGTTCCGGATGAAGGGCGCATAGAGGTCGGGGGCGAAACAATCCTGCTCGAGAAAAAGGGCGGCAAGACGCGCCCGGCCGACTTGCGGCAGCTCCAAGCAATACGCGCTCGCGTCGGCATGGTGTTTCAAGGGTTCAATCTTTGGTCGCACATGACGATCCTCGAGAACCTGATCGAGGCGCCCATCCACGTCCAGAAACGTCCTCGCGCGGCATGCGTGGAAGAGGCGGAGGCGATGCTGGTCAAGGTCGGGATTGCCGATAAGCGCAACCACTATCCGGCCCACCTGTCCGGCGGCCAGCAGCAACGTGCGGCCATTGCGCGGGCGCTTACCCAGCGGCCCAAAGTTATGCTGTTCGACGAGCCGACCTCGGCGCTCGATCCCGAACTTGTCGGCGAAGTCTTGCGTGTCATGCGCGCGCTTGCCGAGGAAGGCAGGACGATGCTCATCGTAACCCACGAGATGGGTTTCGCCAGAGATGTCTCCAGCAAGGTCGTATTCCTGCATAAGGGGCTGGTCGAGGATGAAGGACCGTCAGGCGAGCTATTCACTGCCAGCCGATCGGAGCGCTTCCGTCAGTTTCTGGCCGGCAGCAACGGCTAAGCGCCACCGTTAGGTCAGTCGCGCTCGGGTCGTGCGCGGCGTCGCCAGGAGCAAACTGGTTTCGCTGCCTGTTATGCCGGCAATGAGTCGGATGCGCCGCAGCACCGCATCGAAATCCGTCAGTGATGCGGTCCCAAGTTCGACGACCAGATCCCAGCGGCCATTGGTGGTATGGATGGTCGAGACTTCCGGAAAGCCACCCAGCGCCCGGACCACGCGGTCGGCGGCATGGCCCTCAATCTCAATCAGCATGATACCGCGGATGCGCTGATCAACCGCGTCCGCGCGCAGCACCACCGTGTAGCCGATGATGTCGCCGGACCGTTCCAGCCGCTCCATACGTGCCCTGACCGTGGCGCGCGAGACGCCGAGATTGACGGCGAGATCCGACACGCTGCGCCGAGCGTCATGCCGAAGCAAGGTCACAAGCCGTTCGTCGAGCGAATCCATCGGGGTACCATTTTGATCAGTTTGGGTGCCATTACGATAAACCACGCTTCCCGAATTGCCAATTTTGCCTGTTCAGATCGCCGGCTCGCCATGATCTTCTCGCGATCATTCGAAACTTGGGCCGCGGAAAAAACAATGCGTTGCAAAATCGTCGGGGCGCCGGTGCAGGACGGCGCTGGCAGAATGGGATGCGAAATGGGGCCGAGTGCGCTGAGGACCGCCGGCCTTGTTGAGATGCTGTCCGGCCTCGGTCACGCTGTCGAGGATATGGGCGCCGTCCAGGCAATTCCGGTGAGGCACGTCATACATGGCAACCTGGCGCTGAAGGCCTTGCCCGAGATATCGGCCTGGACATACGCCATTGCCGAAGCTGCCTACGCCGCGAGCGACGACGCCATGCCGATCTTTCTCGGCGGCGACCATTCGATCTCGGCCGGGACCGTGTCGGGCCTCGCCCGCCGCGCTGCCCAAACCGGGCGTCCGCTGTTCGTGCTGTGGCTCGACGCGCATCCGGACTTCCACACGCTCGACACCACCGCCAGCGGCAATCTGCACGGTGTTCCGCTCGCTTACGCCAGCGGCCAGCCGGGTTTTAGCGGCTATTTTCCGGATCTGCCGGCAGCGGTCGATCCCAAGCGTATCTGCACCATGGGCCTGCGCAGCGTCGACCCGGCCGAGCGCAGCGCGCTCAACCAGGCGGGCGTGACCGTGCACGACATGCGCGCCATCGACGAGCATGGCATCGCGCCGCTGCTGCGCGCCTTCCTGGCGCGCGTGTCGGCGGAAGGCGGGCTGCTACATGTCAGTCTCGACGTCGACTTCCTCGACCCGTCAATTGCGCCGGCGGTCGGCACCACGGTTCCCGGCGGCGCCACCTTCCGCGAGGCGCATCTGGTGATGGAGATGCTGTCCGACAGCGGTTTGGTCACCAGCCTCGATCTGGTTGAACTCAATCCCTTCCTCGACGAGCGCGGCCGCACCGCGACGCTTATGGTCGACCTGACGGCGAGCCTGATGGGCCGCCGTATCATGGACCGCCCCACCCGCAGCCATTCCGGGAGCTTTTGATAATGACCACGGCAAAGCTGAACATCGTCCCCTTCGTCAGCGTCGATCGCATGATGAAGTTGGTGATTGCTATCGGGGTCGAGCGCTTCCTGACCGAACTCGCCAGCTACATCGAGGAAGACTTCCGTCGCTGGGAACTTTTCGACAAGACGCCTCGCATCGCCTCGCACAGCCACGATGGCGTCATCGAGCTGATGCCGACCAGCGATGGGCGCCTCTATGGCTTCAAATACGTCAACGGCCATCCGAAGAACATGCGCCAGGGTTTGCAGACGGTCACTGCCTTCGGCGTGCTCGCCGACGTCGGCAGCGGCTACCCGATGTTGCTGACCGAAATGACCATCCTGACCGCGCTGCGCACCGCCGCCACGTCTGCTGTCGCGGCCAAGTATCTGGCGCCAAGCGGCGCGCGCACCATGGCCATCATCGGTAACGGCGCCCAGTCGGAATTCCAGGCGATCGCCTTCAAGGCGCTTACCGGCGTCGACCGGCTCAGGCTCTATGACATCGACCGCTCGGCCTCGCTGAAATGCGCGCTGAACCTGGCTGGCATGGGCTTCGACATCACCATCTGCGAAACCGGGCAGGAAGCGGTTGAAGGTGCCGGGATCATCACGACGGTTACCGCCGATAAGCAGTGCGCCACAATTCTCACCGACAACATGGTCGGCTCCGGCGTCCACATCAACGCCGTCGGCGGCGATTGCCCCGGCAAGACCGAACTGCACAAGGACATCCTGTTGCGCTCCGACATTTTCGTCGAGTTCCCGCCACAGACACGCATCGAGGGCGAGATCCAGCAGCTCGATCCCAACCATCCCGTGACCGAACTCTGGCAAGTGATCACCGCCAAGGTGCAAGGCCGCCAGGACGCCAAGCAGATCACGCTGTTCGATTCAGTCGGCTTCGCCATCGAGGATTTTTCGGCGCTGCGCTATGTGCGCGACCAGTTGCAGGCGACCGGCCTCTACGAGGAACTCGACCTGCTCGCCGATCCCGACGAACCGCGCGATTTATTCGGTATGCTGCTGAGGGCGGCCATGCAGCCGGCGGCTTGAGGAAGCTCGCCCGAAAGCTGCCTCCGGGGCAAGTTCTTACTGCCTCGCCTCGGTTGCACTACACCTTCAGCCAAAATCATCAAACACTCCCGTCGTCAGGTCGCACGATCCTCACTTGCCCGACGGCTAGTTTCCATCCTTCCGTTTCGCCGCCGCCTCGGAGATCGCCATATCCCGTGCGCGCAGGAACACGCTCTCCATCCGCCAATGTTCGTTAGTATAGCGCGAATCGGCTGCCCACTCGTCCCAGCCGTGGTTGCGGCGGAACTCGCCGAGCAGACCGGAGGCCACGATCACGTCGCTGTCGACTAGGGTAGGGGCTTCGCAGTCCGGGGCGACATAGATCGCGTCTTCCCGGCAATAGAGTTCGCACATAAAGCAGGTCTGGCAGTCCGCCTGCCGGGCGATGCGCGGCAAGCCGCCGGTTGCCACTTCGAACACGTTGGTCGGGCAGACTTCGACACAGGCGTTGCAGCCCGTGCAACGCTCGGCGATGACGAGTTCGATCATGATGCGAGTTCCAATGCGCGGCCGTAGTCGGACCTTGTCCAGACCTTGTCCAGGCCGCCGACGAGAATGCGCCGGTTGAAACGGGGATCGGTCTGCGGCCGGTCCTCGCGTTGGTGCATGCCGCGGCTTTCGTCGCGTGCCAGAGCCGACGCGACACACCAGCGCGCCGTGGCCAGCATGGCCGCGGTCTCCCGAGTTCTCAGCAGCGCATCGCCGACGCCGCGGGCGCGCGCATCGAACTCCGCCCAGGCGGCGTCGAGCGTTTCGGCCGAACGTTTCAGCGCGTGACCGCTGCGGAAGACGTTCTTGTCGTAAGGTAGCATCTCGCCCTGTATGGCGGACTGCGCCGCACCGAGATCGACATCGCTCGGCACGGTGGCCGGACGCAGGCCCGCCTGCCCGATGGGTCTTGCGCCCGGCGCGGCAGGATTTTCCGCGGCAAAGCGCGCCGCACCCCTTCCGGCCCATTGACCAGACGACACCGCCCAAGCCGAATTGATGTTGCCGCCTCCCGAAATCGCGCCCGCAACGAGTTCGCGAGTCGCCGTATCGCCAGCGGCATAGAGGCCCGGAACAGAGGTCACGCAATCCTCGCCGACAATGCGGAGCCCGCCGATCCCGCGGATCGTCCCTTCCCCATGCAAGGTCACTTCGAACCGATCCTTATAGGGGTCGATGCCCCACCGCCGGAACGGCAACATGAAGTTCGGCGAAATCGTCGGCACCTGAGCACGGATGTCCTCGGGCGTGCGAGCGAGGTCGCAGAACACGCGTCCCTTCAACATGGCACGCGCCAGTGGCCGCGTTGTATCCGGGCCTGGCGGCATCGGGATCACCGCGCCGTCCTCGTCGTAATAAGTGGCGAAGGCGTAGGACATGGAGCGCGTCATCGTGGAGCGTACCGGCGCGACCGTATAGTAGGTCGTGAACTCCATCCCGGAGAGTTCGGCGCCAGCTTCCGCCGCCATCAGATAGCCGTCGCCTGTATTGGTGTGCGAGCCAAGCAGGCGCGACAGGAACGACGTGCCACCGGTGGCCATCACCACAGCGCCGGCATTGACCTGCCAGTCCCCGCCCGCCTGTCGCCGGATGCCGCGCGCGCCTGACACCGAGCCGTCGGCACGTTGGAGCAATTCCAGCGCCGGGCTGTGGTCGAGAACGGTCACGCCAAGACCGTCCACCAGCTTGCGCAGGGCGCGCATGTATTCCGGGCCGCGCAAGGCGCGATACTGCTTCACGCCATTCTCGTCCGTGGAAAAGTCGTACAAGCCCTCGAGGGTCGGCAGGCTTTCCCAAGTGAGCGCCAGAACGCGCGCCATCCATTCCGGATCGTTGAGGCCAAAGCCGGTCTTCAGTCGGTTGAGGATCGTGGTCTCGCGGAGTTCCGCAGGATCGGGAGGCACCCACCAATGCCCCGGTCCCGCAGTCGCGGTTACGCCACTGGTGCCGCAATGACCCTTATCCACTAGGATGACGGAAGCGCCGGCTCGACGCGCGGCAGACGCCGCCCAGGTTCCGGCAAGACCTCCGCCGACAACAAGCACGTCAGCGGTCAATCCAAGCGTCTCTTCCGGCGACCGGCTCATCGTCCAAGACCTTCAGGCATTGCCGTGAGTTCCATGTCGCACCCCCAGCCAGTCGAGAAGGCTGCCGCGTGTTCTGCCAAAGACCGGATCGGCGACGTCGCGCGGGCGCGGCAGGTCGATCCGCTCCTCGTGCGCGATGATGCCGTCTTTCATCACAAGGACCCGGTCGGCGAGAAGCACCGCCTCCTCCACGTCATGCGTGACCAGAAGAATGGCGCAGCCATGCCGTTCCCAGAGTTCGCCTACCAGGTCCTGCGCCTTGATGCGCGTCAGCGCATCAAGCGCGGCGAAAGGTTCGTCGAGCAGCAGCAAGTCGGGCTCGCGGACCAGCGCGCGTGCGAGCGAGGTGCGTTGCGCCTCGCCGCCGGACAGAACTTTCGGCCAGGCGTCGGCGCGATGGCCGATGCCAACCTCCTCGAGCGCGGCCAGCGCGCGCGCCCTGTCAGGCCGCCCCGGCAGGCCGAGCACGACGTTGCGCCACACCTTCTTCCATGGCATCAGGCGCGGCGCCTGGAACGCGACGGCGCGGCGGACCGGCACCTCGACCTCACCGATGATTTCGCGGTCGAGATCAGCGAGGATGCGCAGCAGCGTGCTCTTGCCGCAGCCGCTGGCGCCGAGAAGCGCCACGAACTCGCCCGGCGCGATGTCGACGTCGAGGCTCTTCAACACCTCGCGCTCGTCGAAGCGACGCGTGAGGCCACGAACCCTGACCGCCTGTCCTGCAACCTTCGGCCGTTCGGATACGCGCACAGGCGCATCCGTCTCGACCACTGTCAAGTTCCGCTGAACGCTGGCCGCCATGCGAGGAACACCTTTTCTAGAGTTCTGACCGTGAAATCGACCGCAAGCCCAAGCAGTGCGTAGACGACGAGGCAGACCACGATGACGTCGGTCTGGAAGAACTCGCGAGCCGTGGCCATGAGATAGCCGATGCCGGCCGTGGCATTGATCTGCTCGCCGAAGACGAGCGACAGCCACGCAACGCCGAGCGAATAGCGAAGACCAACCAGTGCGTTCGGCAGCGCACCCGGCAGCACGACATGCCGTATCATTGCCGCGCGTGAAAGCCCGAGCGTGCGACCGGCCTCGATCAGCGTCGAATCCACGTTGCGAATGCCGGCATAAACGTTGAGGTAGAGCGGGAAAGCGGTGCCCAGAGCGATCAGCGCGATCTTTGGCGCTTCGCCGATGCCAGACCAGATGATGAGCAGCGGAATCAGCGCGACATGGGGCAGCGTGCGCGCCATCTGCATCGTCGCGTCGATGAGATCTTCACCGATCCGGAACAGCCCCGCCAGCACAGCGAGCGCCACCCCGACCGTACCGCCGATTGCCAGGCCAATCAGCACACGGACGAGAGATACCCATATCGCTGCCTGCAATTCGCCTGTCTGGAATAGCTTGACGGCGCTGGAGATCACCGTGGACGGACCAGCCAAGACTTCACCAGGCAAAGCGCCCGTCAGCGAGGCAATATGCCAAAGCAGAACAAGAGCGATTGGTCCGGATGCCCGCCTCACCCAGCGCGGCAGGCTGCGCGCGGAAGCCGAGGCCGGCTCGATGCGTTGCCTGGCCAACCCTGCCGGTTCACCAGGCACATGTCTTTCGGCGGCGCTTGGTGCGATGGTGATCGTCGCGATCGAGTTCATCGACCTTTGTTCCTCAAATCTGCCTCAGTTGATCGGAAGGCCGCGATAGACGTAGTCGCGGAGGTCGAGCGAGCCGGTTAGCACGCCGGCCTCTTTCCACGTGTCAAACACGTTCTGCAGCGAGGCGACGAATGTGTCGTCGATGGGCGTGCGCTTGTATGCGGCTTCTATCGGATAGATATTTTCGACAAGGGCTTTGTCCTGCTTAGTGAAGCCCGCATAGAAATCGATGAACGCACCCTTGTTTTCGAGCGACCATTTGTAGCCGCGCTCGATGCGGTCGGAGAAATCGGCGATCGCGGCAGCCTTGCCGGGGTCGGCAAGCGCGCCGTCGGTCGCGCTCAGCACGAAGTTTCCGGTGTTGATGCCCGGCCCGTCGATCAGCACAGTCGCTTTCAGCGTGCCGACCGAGCGCGCCAGGTAGATGCCCCACGTGCCCCAGGCATCGATGCTGCCAGACTGAAAGGCGGCGCTCGCGTCGGCCGGCGTGAGGAAGGCGAGTTTCACATCACTGGTGGTCAGCCCGGCTCTCTTCAACACGCCGAGTGTCAAATAGTGAGCAACACTGCCGCGGGTCGTCGGCGAGATGGTCTTGCCCTTGAGATCCTGGATCGTCTTGATCGTGCTGCCGGCCGGAACGATCAGCGAACTGCCGAGCCCGCCATTCGAGAAATTGGCGACGACCTTGATCTTGGAGCCGCCTGCAATCGCGCTGACGGTTGGAGAATCCGCCGCCTGGCCGATGTCGACGGCGTCGGCCTTGAGCGCCTCGTGCAGGTTGACGGCGGCCGGATAGACAGACCATTCGATGTGATAAGGCACGTCCTTGAGGAGACCAGCCGCTTCCAGCTTGGCGCGGGTCGCGCCGGTCTGGTCGCCGACGCGCAGAACGACCTTGCTCAGGTCTTCGGCGGCGAGAGCCGGCAGCGTTAAGAGGGTCGCGACGGCTGCTAGCCCGCCAACGAGGAGGCTGAATGTGCGACGGGAGATGGCGGTCATGGGAGGGTTCACTTTCAGCTTGTGGGAGGAATTTGCTGGGGGGACGGCAGAAGGCTTACTCGGCCGCCACGGCGACACTCGTGGCGTAACGGTTGGGCGGAACGCGAATGCCGAGATTGCCGCGGAACGTCTCGCTTTCGTATTCGGTGCGGTAGATGCCGCGCGCCTGAAGGATTGGAACGACGGCCTCGACAAAGACGTCGAAGTCCTTCGGCAACGACACGTTGATCACAAAACCGTCGGAGCCGCGTTCTTGCAGCCAGCGCTGGAGCGCATCGGCGACCTGCTCCGGCGTCCCGACGAATTCGGTGCGCGGCGTCGCAAAGCGCAGCGCGACCTGGCGAAGCGTAAGGTTCTCCCGCGCCGCGGTTTCCAGGATCTTGCGCGATGTGCTCTGGTTGCTGTTCGCCCCATGCGCTCCGACATCCGGGAACGGCGCGTCGAGGTCGTGCTGTAGAAAATCATAGTCGTTGAAAGGGCGGCCGAGCATCGACAGCGCGTTCTCGATGGAGGTCAGGTTGGCGAATTCCCGGTATTTGCGCTCGACCTCCTCCTCGGTCGACCCGATCACCGGGCGGATTCCGGGCAGGATGACGAGTTCGTCGGGATCACGACCGAAACCGGCAGCGCGTTTTTTGGTGTCGAGGTAGTAGGTTTTGCCCTCGTCGAGATCGTCATGGTGGACAAAGATCGCGTCGGCGCGCTTGGCCGCAAAGTTCTTGCCGTCTTCGGAAGCACCAGCCTGGAAGATCACGGGCTGGCCTTGCGCCGAGCGGGCGATGTTGAGCGGCCCTTTGACCTGGAAAAACTCGCCCTTGTGATTGAGCGGATGAAGCTTTGCCGGATCGAAGAACACGCCACTCGCCTTGTCGTGAACGAGCGCGTCGTCTTCCCAGGAATCCCACAGACCTTGGACGACATCGAGATGTTCGGCGGCAAGCCGATAGCGCGTGTCGTGCGCCAGATGCGAGGACTTGCTGAAATTGACCGCGCTGCCTTCAAGCCATGAGGTCACCACGTTCCAGCCGGCGCGACCGCCGCTGATGTGGTCGAGCGAGGCGAACTGGCGCGCGACGTTGAAGGGCTCGCTGTAGCTGGCGGTGAGCGTGGCGACGAGGCCGATATGGGAAGTCGCGCCGGCCAGGGCCGACAGGATCGTCAGCGGCTCGAAGCGGTTGAGATAATGCGGGCTGGATTTTTCGGTAATGAAAACACTGTCGGCAACAAAGAGGAAATCGAACTTGGCGGCTTCGGCGAGCTGCGCCTGCCTCTTGTAGTACTCGAAGCTGGTGCTCGCGGTCGGGTCGGCGTCCGGGTGACGCCAGTCGCCCCATCCCATTCCGACGCCATGCAGCATGAACCCGAGTTTCAACTGGCGCTTTTTCGACATCTCAATCTCCTGTTCGGTCGATGAGGCCGAATACGAAAATCATCTTGCGCGAACGGCCGAACGTCACATCAACCTAAATTTTATCAAATCTATAGACTAGAAATATGATTGCGAATTCGCGGCGTATTGGGGAGTTGATTTCTCCGGCGCGGCTGTCCGGCGGAGGCTTCGGCGTGTTCATCCAGTTTTTGTCGGAACGCTCTTGCGGACATCAAAGACGTCGATCAGCGTCACCGACCGGAATTCCGAGAGCACAATGGTTACACGCACGATCCAGAACCCGTCGAGAGGCAAGACGAACCCGTCTGCGAGATAGCCATGCCCTTCGATCGGGCGCGCGTCGCGTGTGAACGGGCCGATGCCGTAAGACGGCTTGTCGAGATCGACGCTGACACTGATCGGTGTGAGCGGTTTTCCATCGAGATTGAGATCACGGATCTCGATCCTGACCGGCCCGACGATGGGCGGATGGATCGACAGGTTGGCCCCGACGCCGTCCTTCCGGGCATGGACTTCCTGCGCCTCAAACAGTGCGGGATTTGCCGCGATCGCGCGCGGCGGCGGCGTGAAACGCCACAGGCCGAGTACGGCGATAATGGCTGTCCCAATGGCGATCTCAGTCCCTATGCTGCGCGTCAGCCGCCGCGTCGCGCGGGCGTCGCCGGCAATCACGGGAGCGGTCAAATAGAAACGGTTGATCGCTGCGAACACGAACAGCACGAAAACCAATGCGAGCTTGGCCACAAGCACGCGGCCATAGTCGGTATTCCACAAAGCCGGGACGGTTTGCACCTGCACGACGGAAAGCAGCAGACCGGACAGAGCGAGGACGCTGACGATCACCGGAATGACGGATGAAAAGCGCCTGAGCGCGAGAGACGCTGCGGCATCTCCACGGGCCAGCACCATACCGAGTGGCGCCAATGCGCCGATCCAGAGCAAGACCGACACCGTATGGAGAAAGACGGCAGGCACGGTGAGGTATCGCGGCGATGCGGTCGAGGCGTGACCGGCGCTGGCGACCGCCACGCCGACCAGCAGAGGCGCCACGGCGGCAAGACAAAGGCCGAACCGCGTCCGGCCGGCCTCGCCGGCCGCATAGGCGAGGGCCAGTGCCGTCGCCGCCAGCAACGTGGAGCGGCCATAGCTCGTTGCCCAGAGGCCGGCACTCCAGACTTCGGACCGGGTCAGGGCTGGAACGGATTCGCCCAGCGCATCGAGGCCCTGGAACCCGATGAGCACTGGCGTCGCGGCCAGGCCCAGGAAGAGAGACCCCGTCACGATCCGGCATTGTCCTGGGCCAGAGCGGCCGATCAGGGCCTCGAAGGCCACGCCGCCGACGCCAACGATCAGCCCGAGCATCAGCAGAAATCGTGCCGACCAGAGGCCGATCCGAACCGGGAGATCGAATTGTTGGACGGCCTGCGGGGCAACCGCGCTCGGCGCGCCGACCGAGAACAGCAGCCCGCCGGCGATCGGATGGCCGTCGGACGATGCCACGCGCCAGGACAGGATATGTGTGCCTCTTTCGAGGTTTGGCGGCAGGGTCAGCACGATGACCGAGCCCCTGTCATCGATGTCTTTCAGGATTTCGGTGTGTCCGCCCGGATGGATCAGCCGCGCGACCAATGGTCGTACCGGCTCGGAGAAACGCAGCGTAACGGCTTGCGGGGCAACCGGCACAACCGCTCCGTCGGCGGGCTCGGCCGTGATCAACGTCGCGTGGGCAAAAGCCGAGCCGGCGCAAAACCCCAGCACGAAAATGGCGGCGAAGATCGCCACCATTGCCTTCGCCAGGAGTGCCGCTCTGGTCGGCAGGGTCAAGGCTGGACGCGGACCGAGGGCGCCGGATGTTTGAGGTCTTCGGACGAACCGCCGGCCGGCGGGATCTCGATCCAGCGTTCGACGCCCTTCTCGCACTCCTGCACGACCGGAACGTAGATCGTGCCAGCCTGCGCGCTGACCGTCGCCGAAAAGATGAATTCGTCGTGCTGGCCGTTCTCCAACCTGCCGCCAGTCCAGGCGATCTCCTTCTCTTGCAGGCCGCCATTGCCGTTGCCGGCGCCCGCGACCTGAACAGGTGTCGCATCGCCGGTCGCGGCCGAAAGCGTCCAGCCGGGCTTGGGCTCGAGCGTCACGCCGCTCAGCGTGTCGGGAATCGCAATTCGTATGGCGGTTGTCGCCGAACCCGCGCAGCCATGCGGAATGCGCAGCACGAACCTGACGGGGCGTCCTGCCTCCACCTCCTTGTTCTCGAAAGTGACGTGAGCGCTGGCGGGCAACGAAATCGCAAAAGCGGCGGCTGCAAGGGCGGCGCGTAGGCTGCGGTTCAGTTTCTCCATGATCGGGGCTTCCAATCCGTGTTCGGTTACCAGGTCGCCGCCAGACCGAGATGGCCGAGCGCTTCGCGCCGAAGTTCGGCAAGGCGCGGGTCACCGCGATGGCGCGGATAGGGAAGATCAACCTTCAGATCGGCGACGATGCGCGCCGGGCGCGGGCCAAAAATCAGCACACGCTGGGTCAGGAACAGCGCTTCCTCCACGTCATGCGTGACGAGAACGGCGGTCAGTCCGGCGCGCTGCCAAAGCCCAACAAGCTCCGTCTGCATGGTGAGGCGCGTCAGCGAATCCAGCTTGCCCAGAGGCTCATCGAGCAGCAGCAGGCGCGGCTCGTTCACCAAGGCGCGGGCCAGCGCCACACGCTGCGCCATGCCGCCTGAGAGTTGATGCGGATAGGCCTTGTCGAAGCCGTCAAGCCCAACGAGCTGGATGGCATCATCGACACGCTGGCGCGACTTTTTCAGGATACCTCGGGCTTCGAGGCCAAGCGCTACATTGTCCCACACCGTGCGCCACGGAAACAAAGTCGGATCCTGGAAGACCATGATGCGCGAGGGATCCGGATCGCCGACGTTTTCACCATCAACCTTCAAGTCACCTTTGGTCGGATGGTCGAGCCCGGCGAGAAGGCGAAGCAGCGTTGACTTACCGCAACCGGACGGGCCGAGCAGCGCGACAAACGATCCTGGCTCCACCGAAAAATCGATGCCGTCGAGCACCGGCAGCGGCTCGCCCTCGAGCTCGAATTGATGGAAGACGCTCTGGATATCGATCTTCTGGCCGGCAGCGGCGGACGCTGCAATGGTGTTCGTTGCAAGAGCTACCATCTGACCAGGCCCTTCTGCCACGAAAGCGTCCAGTCGCGCACTCTGAAGAGAATGGTTATCAGGCTCGAACACATCAGCGCCATTACCAGAAGAGCCGCATACATGTTGGCATAGGCGGCCCACCCTTGAGCCCATTGCAGGTACCAGCCGAGGCCTGCTTTCACACCGAGCATTTCGGCGACAACGAGCACTGCGAAGGACGTGCCGAGACCCATGAAAAGTCCGACAAACACATGCGGGAGAGCAGCCGGTATCGCGACCTTCAGGATCAGGAATGATGGCTTTGCGCCGAGCGTGCGGGCGATATCGTAATAATCCCGGTTGACGCTGGCGATGCCCGACCAGGTGAGGATGGTCATCGGGAAGGCGGTCGCGAGCGCGATCAGGAACACGCTGGCCGAGCCGCTGGTCGGAAAGATGAAGAAGGCGAGTGGTAGCCAGGCCGTCGCCGGCAGCGGTCCGATCAGCCGCAACAGCGGATGCACCCAGTAGCTCGCCGCCCGCGACCAGCCGATGGTCACGCCGGTGACGAAGCCCGCGGCAGCGCCGAAGAAATAGCCCTTCGCCAGCAAAAGCACCGAATACCAGACGCTGATGCCAAGCCGGCCCCAATCGTCGAAGAACACTTCCAGAATGCTCTGCGGCGACGAGAAGAAGGGCACGGGCAAAACGCCGGTCTTTGCCGTCACGATCTCCCAGCCCCCGACAACGATCGCGGCTGCGACGAACCAGGGTCCATAATAGCGGGTGGTGATTGCGGTGGCTCCAAAGAGCCGCCCCGTTGCCGCGACGACGATCAGTCCGAGCGCGATCACCAGCGAAATGATCGCCAGCTCCCGGCCGTAAGGCTGCGGGATGATCTCCGGCCAGAGTTCGATCAGCGCGGCCACGCCGACCCAGCTGGCCGCTGCTGCCAGCCCGAACACCCATATGCCCGCACCGGTTCGCGCGGGAGCTCCCTCCAGAGGAGAGGTTTCAGAATGCCCGGAAAGCGATGGATCAATCGAAGTCATCGTAGCATCTCCTACGCCGTCAGCACGTCGGCATAAACGCGCTCAGCGAACTCCTGCGGATCTGTCGACTGTTTGAACACCTGCACGTCACGCAGCTCCTGCGCATAGAGCGCGATTTCCTGCTTCAGATCGGCGCCGACCGGATTGTGATTGTGCGTCTGCGAAAGCAGTACGCCGACGAGCTCGTCGACCGTCTTGTCCTTGGGTGCATTCGGCAGGAAGGCCTTGGCGGCGTCCTGGGGCTTGGCAACAGTCCAGTCCTGCGCTTCGAGCAGCGCACGGGTCAGCGCCTGCGCGGCGGGGAGATCATCGCGGATCAGGCTGCCGCGCAGGCCGACGATGCAGCAAACGCGGTTTTCGAAGCCGTGGTCGAGGTTCGACGCGACCTGGATGTATTTCGGATCCTGCAGCCAGAAATAGGCCTTGGGGTCGCCGTCCGCGATGGCCTGGATCTCGCCCTTTTCGGCGGCGAGTTGCAGAAGCTCACCGGGATACTGGCGCCATTCGACATCCGCAATCGGATCGAGCCCTTCCTTGTGGAGCAGAATCGAGAAGAAATTCTTGCCGGGACTGGCGAGGTCGGAAATGCCGATCGTCTTGCCCTTGAGCTGCTTGAGATCGGTGATGCCGCTCGATTTCAGCGCGACGAGACGCGTGCAGCCACCATGCGATCCGGCCGTGATCTTCACATCGAAGCCCTGCTCCAGGGCCTTCAGCCAGCGCAGCGCCATGCCGACGCCGCCATCGGCCTTACCGGTGGCAATGGCTTCAAGAAGCGCTTCGGTCGAGGCGCCGAAATTGACCAATTCGACATCGAGCCCGTATTTCTTGAAGATGCCTTGCTCTTGCGCGACAAACACCGGCGCCAGGCAGATGGCCGAGGCGTTGGTTGCGAACTTTATCTTCTTCAGCTCGCTGGCCGGTGCCACGGCCTGCGCCCAGAGGCTGCTTGCGGACACCGCGCCAAGCGGCGCAGCAAGCCCGAGCGCTCCCGCCGTCTTGAGGAACGAGCGGCGGTCAAGCCCGCCGATAAGGGAACTGCTGCCTGCCGATGCAAAAGTCTTCCAGGTCATGTTCGATTCTCCTTGAGGATGCCGTGCTGGATTAGTGGGGGCCGCCAACCTTGCGCCTGGGAACTATTCGGCCGCCTGGACATGCGGCGCGGCGCGGTCCCGCGCCGCCACGAGCGTCCGCACGCGCGGGATGAGATCGCGGCCGTAGTGGAAGGCGTCTTCGAGTGGATCAAAGCCGCGGATGAGGAAGGTGGTGACGCCGAGATCGTAGTAGTCGAGCATCGCCTCCGCGACCTGGTCGGGTGTGCCGACCAGCGAGGTCGAATTGCCGCTGGCTCCGGTCAGCGCTGCGATTTCCGTCCACAGACGCTTGTCGAGGCGCGCGCCTTGCGCGGCCGCCGCCAGCAGGCGGCGCGAACCTTCGTTAGGGGGCCCGCTGACACCATTCTTGGCATTGACGTTGATCAGGCGCTCGCCTGAAGCGCTGGCGCGCAGGGCCTTGGCGCGCTGCAGGATACGGTCGGCTTTCGCCCATGCCGCCTCCTCCGTATCTGCCAGGATCGGGCGCAGCGACAGGCTGAAGCGCGGCGCGCGGCCATGAGCGTCCGCCGCGGCGCGGATGCGCTGGATTGTCTCGGCAACCTGCGCATAGGTCTCGCCCCACAAGGCGTAGATATCGGCATGTTTGCCGGCGACTGCGATCGCCGCGTCGGAGGAGCCACCGAAATAGACGGGGATGCCATCTTGGCCGTGCGGCTTGACCTCCGAGAAGCCGCCGGCGATCCGATAATACTTGCCCTCAAAGTCGAACGGTTTTTCGCTGGTCCATTCCTTGCGCACAATGTCGAGATACTCGCTCGTGCGGGCATAGCGCTCGTCCTTAGTCAGGTGGTCGCCGTCCTGCGCCAGCTCCTGATCGTTGCCGCCGGTGATGATGTGGACCGAGACCCGGCCGCCGCTCAAATGATCCAATGTCGCCAACTGGCGCGCGGCAAGCGTCGGCGCCGTGAAACCCGGCCGATGCGCGATCATCAATTTCAGTTTCCGGGTGATGCTGGTCACATACTGGCCGACGAGGATGCTTTCCGGTGACGTGGAGTGAAACGCCAGCAGCACCCGGTCGAACCCGCCATTCTCGTGGATGGCGGCGGCAGCGGCGATGTGTTCGCGGCTGATGATTGGGCCGGAACGGGCGATCGTCTCCGATGCGTTGAAATTTCCGATGTAACCGATGAATTCGACTGGCACGAAAACCTCCGTCGTTTGCTGGTCAGATACCGAGCGCAAGGCGGCCGGCGCCGAGCCGAACCGTGTCTTCCTGCGGGCTGTGAATGCGACCGCAAAGCACATCGCGGTGATGGCGCTCGAGCGGGTTGTGGCGTGAGATGCCGTGATTGCCGGTAAGCTTCAGCGCCTTTTCGACGGCGACAATGGCGTTTTCCGTCGTGACCACCTTGATCAGGCCGGCTGCCGACAGGGTGAAAGGACGCCCTTCGTCGACATCGCGCGCCGCTGATGCGATCAGCCGGAGGTTGACGGCGATCAATTCCTCGATTTCCCCAACCGCCTGCTGGATGCGTGGGATCGTCGCCAGCGGCTGGCCGAGATTGGTCGGCACGCGCTCCTTCAGAAAGCGCACCAGCCAATCGCGCGCTGCCTGCGCGACGCCGGTATAGAGCGCGCCCGGCAGCGTGCCGAACCATGCGGCCTGTCCCTCGCCGCGCGTATCCCACTCAGACGGAAGACGAATGTCGGCGGCATGGTCGAGGGGGATACGCACATCTTCCAGCACGGCGTCGTGGCTTCCGGTGGCGCGCATGCCGAGTGGATTCCAGGTTTTTTCGATGCGCAGTCCAGGCGCATTGGCGGGAACCAGAAAGCCGCCGACACGCGGTTCATCTTCCTCGGTTCTCGCCCATACGATCGCCCAGCTCAGGCCTTCCACGCCCGTCGAATAGATCTTTCGGCCACTGATCGACCAGCCATCGGCCGTGCGCCGCGCCGTTGTCGCCGGGAGCCCTCCTCGTATCGGCGTGCCGAGTTCTGGCTCGACGCGAAACGCGTTGATCAAGGCGCCGTTCTCGACGGCATCGCCGACCACCTTGCGCATGAGGTGTTCGGGCCAGCGCCCGCCTGGCAGCGTGGCAAGGTTTATGTACTGCATGATCAGGATAAGCGCGGTGCACGGTTCGCCGCGGGCGATTTCGCGGATTACCTCAGATGCTTCGGCGAGACCCGCCCCGCCGCCGCCGAGTTCGACCGGCGCCGTCAGGGCGATAAGACCAGCATCATGCAACCGAAAAATGTTCTCGTGCGGAAATGCGGCACTCTCATCCAAGTCGCCGGCGGTCTCGGCAAATGTTCGCGCCAATTCAGCCGCCGCCTCGACGGATTTGCGAGCGGTCGTTGCAGCCCTTGGACGAAGCGGGGTAACCGTCATCTACGCATCCCTTCTGCCGCAATAGACGACGGCATCACTCGGCAGCCACGGCGTGATGCAATGCTTGCGGAAAGAACGGACCAAGCTCGGCTACAGCCTGTTCGACACGATGGCGAACGGGCTGCGAGACGAGGCGGTAGTCGTCGAAATCCCTGTCTGCCGCATAGATGGCGCTGGGCAGCGTATGCGCCATGAAGAAACCGAAAAGCGGGCGAAGCTGATGCTCGACGATCAGCGCGTGGCGGTCGCCGCCGCCCGTGGCGGTCAGGATTACCGGTTTGCCTTGCAGGGCGAGCGGATCGATCAGATCGAGAAAATGCTTGAAGAGCCCGGTATAGCTGCCCTTGTAGGTCGGCGACCCGACGACGAGCACATCGGCCGAGATGATGTGTTGCATGGCTTTCCGCGCGCCCGCGTCGAGATCATCATAGCGCCGGGCGTTGCCCAGCGAAGGACCGATATCGGCCAGGTCGTAGAGTCTAGAGCGAAGACCGTATCGGGCGCATGCAAGCCCTGCGACCGCCTCTACCAGAGCGTAGGATTTGGAGGGACGGTTGAAACTGCCGATCAGGCCGACCAGTTTTGCGTGAGACATGCAGGCCCCCTTTGTCGTTGAAAGTTCCAAGTTTTTCGAACGAACACCGGACTGCGCGAGCGAATGGCTGCCGAGGCGTCTTAATGTCTACAATATTTATAGATTTTAGAGAGAAGGAGTCGCTGTCGTTTCGAATGTTTGCTGTCTGTTAGAAAATCATGCCTGCGGCCGAGCCCAGCCGGACGCGCGCATCTTGTGACCGACTGCTGCTTGGTAGATGCCAGTTCGTGCCCGATCGTTCGATGGAAAACTGGCCTCGGCTTGGCCGCCCGAAATAGACAATTCGTTGCGCGGCGAAACCCTTCGCGCAATTTCTTCTCTCGCGCGGCGGCCTCGGCCACCTATCCTGAACGAAACTCGACGGCCGGATCATCCGCGCCGCTTCGGCGTCCAATCTTCACCACGGAGAAGACCAATGTCCAAGGTGCAATCGCTCAACGGAACCCTTGCCGAATTCCAGGCCAAGCGGGCGCTGACGATGCCGGCCGACAGGTTGAAGATCAATGTCGACCAGCGCCGCCTGCTCGTCGATACAGCCGACCGCTCGGCCTTCGTCAAAGCAGGAGATACCGTTCAGCCCTTCGCGTTGACCGAGGTGGACGGCCAGTCACTTACGCTGGAGGGTCTTCTCGAGAACGGGCCTCTGGTGCTGATCTTCTTCCGCTTCGCGGGATGCCCGGTCTGCAATGTCGCGTTGCCTTACTACAATCAGCATCTTGCGCCGGAGCTGAGCAGGCTGGGGGCGACCCTGGTGGGGATCAGTCCGCAAGTTGGCGAAAAATTGCACGACATCAAGGACCGTCACAGGCTGGATTTCCTGATCGCCACGGACGCGGACAATGCGCTGGGCCGCCGGTTCGGCATCCTCTATTCCTTCGACGAACCTTCCCGCCGCGTTTCGCTCGAAAGCGGCAGCCCGATCGGCGAGGTGACCGGAACGGGAACCTGGGAACTTCCCATGCCGACGGCGGTGATCATCGATCAATCGAGGACGGTGCGATTTGCCGATGTCAGCCCGGACTGGCTTGTGCGCACCGAACCGGTCGATATCATCGCTGCCCTGAAGACCATCACCGCCCGCGTCGCGGCGTGAACAGCCGACAACAGGAAGCAAGATCTTGACACACGACCACAGGCACGACGGCCACGATGAGCATGACCACGACCACGCGCCAGTCGACTGGCGCGAGAACGGGGTAAAGGTCATTCCCGGCAATTCGCTCGACCCCAACACGGCGCAGACGCCCGGCATGAACCGCGCGGCGGCGATCAGCAAGGCTCGGGCGGGCGCCGAAAAGATATGGGCCGGCACGGTGACCATCCACGCCAACGCCAAGACCGGCGCTCATCACCATGGCGATCTGGAAAGCATCATCTATGTCGTCAAGGGCAAGGCGCGCATGCGCTGGGGCGAGAGCCTGGAGTATGTGGCGGAGGCCGGCCCCGGCGACTTCATCTATGTGCCGCCTTACGTGCCGCATCAGGAGATCAATGCCAGCCGCGACGAGACGCTGGAATGCGTTCTTGTCAGGTCAGGCCAAGAGCCGGTGGTCGTCAATCTGGACATCAAACCTGTGGAAGCACCCGAAGAGGTGCTGTGGATAGATCCAATCCATAGGTGAGCTTCCAGACCTCATAGAAATCGCGACGAAGCCAAGGCCTCACTCACTCCGCTAATCATTCCACCAACCGCTTCAGTTCGTGAGCATGTATCCGCCACGGTGCAGGTTCACGCAACCACCGATACCGACATAGGCTCGAAGTCATGATCTGTTGTCGGGGAGATGGGTCTGCCGCGCAGGTCAGTTCCCAGCGTTGGCAAAGTCACAGCGAGAGCTACAAATCCGCTGGAACGCTGGCTGTCCCGCTTCTTCGACTTTCGCGGTCCCGGTCATAATGACGACCACATCCGCCCATCGCGTGGGTCCTGGTCCCATTTCCGGTCACGTTCTTCTGACCATCCGCTTGTGACCAAGCACTTCACGCGATTCCTTTCGACCGGCGCAAAGGCTTGTCGTGCACCGACGAGCATTTCGACGAGGCCAGGGTAGGGCAGCGCTCTATCGGTTACGACTCGGCGGTCAGTTGGTGCCGCATGGGTTTCGAACGTGGCCGCTCTTGGGGGACACGGGGTCAGGCTTCACTTCCTTTCCCGGTCGCGCCTACGCCAAGCTGCGACATAACTCGAAGGAATGTCCGTTCTTTCAAAACCGGCTGAAAAAAAATTAAGCCGGTGCCGCTGCCGGTTGATCGCCAAAAATGTTAACGATTTCAACGACTTGGAATGGCGCGCCCGAAGAGATTCGAACTCCTGACCCCCAGATTCGTAGTTTGAAGGTCTGTCCGTTGGCGCAACGGGCAGTCCATACGTCTCCGCCGGCTTCCGTGGTAGTTTCCTCAAAATGGCTACGCTGCTGTACTTCGCTTATGGCTCAAATATGCTCACAGCCCGTCTTCAGGCGCGTTGCCCTTCGGCAAAGGTCAAAGGGGTTGCGACGGCAGGCAACTATTCGCTCGCATTCTTCAAGCGCGGCCAAGACGGATCCGGGAAGGCCACACTTGTCCCGGATACTCGTGTTGGGCAGCGGATTGTGGGCGTGATGTTTGAGCTTGATGAACGCGAGCTATCGCAGCTTGACCGTTTCGAGGGCGCCGGCAAGGGATATGATCGCGTGGAACGGTTTCGCGTGCGAACTGGCGATGAAACGGGAAAGCTTGAGGCCTTCACCTACATTGCCAGTGATGGCTTTCTCGATCCCGATTTGAAGCCTTACGACTGGTATCTGCGCCTCGTGGTGGCCGGAGCGCGCGAACACGCTTTGCCGGAGGAGTATGTCGCTGCAGTCGAGAATACTCAGACGGCAGGCGACCCGGTCCAGGATCGTCCATCGCGGATAGAGGCTCTGGCGCTGTTGGGAGCAACGTTGTGAGGCTTCACAGGGATACCCGCATCGCCGGCGACAAGACGGTAGGCGATTGGTCCGCGGCCAGACGCCGGCTCTCAAGATCGAAGAACCCGCAGCTCTGGACAGATGCTTTTGGCGACTTCTTCTTGGCGCGTCTGAACAGCAGGTATTTTGAGCCGGTTGGGGCATTGGAAAATATGCCGGAAAAGGCGGGTGAAGGATTTGCTATCGTCACCCTTCACTGTTCACTGATTGAATTTCTGGCCTCTACGCTCGTGGGCAAGTCTTACCGCTATCGGCGAAAAGGCGACCCCCCGTTGGGAGCTGATGAATATTCGGATAGTGGCAATATGTTTGTTGGCTTCCTTGAAGCAAATGAGCCCTTCAAAACTATGTTTGCGCGCGCGGGAACCGCTAGGGAGTTTTATGCCTGTGTCCGGTGTGGGCTGTTACATGAAGCGCGGACAAAAGGGCGATGGCGTATACAGGTAGACCCGTCAGCTAAACAGGCTATCGATACAAGCGTTCCGGCCATTTATCGGAATCGTCTGCAACCTGCCTTCAATGATTTCGTCAAATCGTACGGACGGCAGCTCACGACCAACAGGTCCCTTCAAGAAGCCTTCATTCGAAAATTCGATAGCCTTTGCGAGGGCTAGTTCGAATCTTCTCTGGCCAATTGGCGCCCCAGCGTGAATGAAACTGACAACTATGTCTCCGCTGGAGTCCTATGACATTCTAGCCGCCGACCCGCGAACGCCGCCGCGACCATCCGAGGCTCGCCCCCGCAGACTATACGCGAGTAAGGAGGCCAACCCTAGACACCATCCTTGATCTTCGCGATCAGCGCCATGATCTGGTCAGTCTGGATACCGTCGAGCTCTTCGGTAGTTACCAGGATGCCGTTGGGGCCACCGCCCGCCTCTTCTGGCAGGATCCCATTGTCCCGATACCACTGGAGCTTGAGCGCCCACTTCCGATCATATTCGGCATCTCCCTTCATGCCGAGATGCTCCCAATACCAGATGCTGCCGGTTACCGCGTCCTCGACCGTGAAGTCAGGATATCGACGGCTGCCGTCAGAGACGATGAGTGGACGTTCATAGGCGTAATCAAGACCGGCGCTTTGCAACTCGTTGGCGATTATCACTTCCGATTTGGAGATCATCAGTTCGCCGCGGCGTGAGCGGTGAATGTGTTTGCCATCAAAAATCCGCGTTCCAACTACGATCGGTCGAGGTGGTCCGAATAGATTGGTAAGGCGGCGGGCCGCGTCGGACAGGTGTCGGAAATCAACCAGCCGATGCGGGTCGCCCTGACACAGGATCACGAGTCGTCGGCTTTGACGGGTCAGCGCCGTGTAGAGAAGCTCGCGGGACAGGATTCTGCAGGGATTGGGCAGAACCACGAACACCGTGTCGAACTCGCTGCCCTGGGCCTTATGGACGGTCAGTGCGTGGCGGCCGACGGTATGACGATGATGATCGTGACGCACGAGATGGGGTTTGCCCGGGAGGTGGCCGACCGCATCGTTTATATTGATCAGGGCAGTATCCTTGAGATCGGCGAACCCGACGAGTTCTTCGACAACCCCAGAAACGATCGAGCCCGCTCGTTCCTGGCCCGTGTCTTGAAACACTAGCGACATCCAAGGATTCCAATATGAAAGTTCGGCTGCCCACAGATCCCGCCCGCGCCGATCTTCTGGCCGCGAAGCCGACCCTTTGGCTCAATCCCTTGTATCGCAATGGAGCCATCGGTGACGCTGAGCTTCCGATTTCGCCCAACGATGTAACCGATGCTTGTAGAAACTGGGCGCGATTGGCGCCCCTGCTGGCGGCGTGCTTCCCCGAACTTAAGGCGACGTCAGGACGGATTCGATCTGAGCTTGTTGAGCTCAAGGAATTGCATGAGGCCCTTGGCTACAGATCGAGAGAGTTCGGCCGCACCTTCATCAAGGCTGACAGTCATCTCCCCGTGGCTGGCTCCATCAAGGCGCGGGGAGGTGTCTATGAGGTTTTCCTATTTGCCGAGGAGCTCGCCCGAAAGACCGGACTTCTCTCCGACGACGATGACATTGTGAAGCTGGCCGACGACCCAGCCCGGGCACTCTTCTCAGCCTATACCCTCGCCGTCGGCAGTACTGGCAATCTCGGACTGAGTGTCGGAATCGCCGCCCGCGCCCTGGGCTTCAAGGCGACCGTGCACATGTCGTCGGATGCCAAGGCTTGGAAAGTTGAGCGCCTTCGCCGTCTTGGCGTTGAAGTCGTTCAGCACGAAGCTGACTACACAACCGCGGTGGAGAACGCACGGGACAAAGCCGCCTCGGATCCAACCATCTATTTCGTCGATGATGAACAGTCGCGTCACCTCTTCCTGGGATACAGTGCCGCAGCGGGTGAACTAGCAGAGCAACTTGCAGATCTGGGGATCCCGGTCGACGCGGATCATCCGCTATTTCTATACCTGCCTTGCGGTATAGGCGGGGCCCCCGGAGGCGTGGCCTACGGCGCAAAAGCCATTCTTGGTGACCACGTCCACGCCTTCTTTGTCGAGCCTACCCAGTCGCCATGCGCACTTGCGCATATGATGTCCGGGTCCAAGGCACTCGTCTCGGTCTATGATATCGGCCTGACCAACAGAACCGAAGCTGATGGCATGGCGGTCGCGCGAATGTCGTCATTCGTGGCAACAGTGATGCGCGAAATGCTGGCAGGCATTTTCACGGTTGCCGACGACGACCTGTTCAGGTTGCTACGTGCGGCATGGTTAACTCAGGGTCAGAAGCTGGAGCCATCTGCGGCCGCGGCGCTGATTGGACCGAATTTCATCGTCCGACATGAAGCTGGACGCCGATTCCAGCGGGAGAGAGGCCTTCAGGCGAAGATGTCTCGTGCGACCCACATTCTTTGGACCACGGGCGGTTCATTCGTTCCGCAGGAGCAGTTCAAGAACTTCCTGCAGCAAGCGGAAGCTCTTGCCGAGGGCTCTGAGATCGGCACAGGTTCGAATGGTCGTGCTGCCGCTGCTTTGGGGTAATCCTCGCGGCGGCTTATGACAGAATCGGCTTGCGCGTTATCTCGTCTATGAAGATCTGCAACGCCGGGCTTCGTTTCTCTCCCTTTCGGAACGCTAGGAAAATCTTGCGCCGGATTTCCGGAACGACTTTGCATACCCATACGTCTTCGAGGTCGTGACTGGCCCGAAGCCCAGGAAGTATCGAAATGCCATACCCCTGTCGGATCATGGCAATCGTGACCTCGAAACCCTTGCAGCGTGCGACGATGTTTGGTTTGAAGCCGGCTGCCTGACAGGCATCGGCGAGCATTCGTGTGTAGGTTTCGGAGATCGTGTCCCAGGAAGTGGTGTAGCTGACGGCTTGGTCGCCGCGTTCTCCGGCATGGGGCCGGGCTGATCAGCGTGCCACGGCT
>NZ_JAMYKW010000046.1:0-41491 GCF_040317555.1 Mesorhizobium sp. M1406
CGGTCCAGGCCCGGCGAGTGGGCTTTGAGCAGCACGTGTCCGAGGCGCTCCGGCCGCTGTTCGATGGTCGAGCTGACGAGCCGCCTACCGGTCCAGAGGAGCTTCTGCGACTGGAACAAGGGTTTCGCGAGGTGCTTCAGCGAGGGCAGGATCATCAAGCCGCCTCGTCTTTTTTCAGCGATCCAAGGATGCCCGCTGGACGGGATGACCCCAAGGGAAGCGTGTCGGACGCTTTCGCAGCAGCCGGCTCTAGGCACGCCGGAGTCGAGGCCGCCGCCCCGCCAGTGTTAGCTGCCAGCCAACAGCAGATCCGGCCCTCGCCAGTTGCGTTTGACCGGCCGGTATCATCCTCGGCTGCTGCAGGCGTGCGCTTGTATGCCCCTTCGATGATCTCTCGGAAGACCAGTTCCGAAAACTGCGATCAGTTGCCCGCCTTGTGCTGCCGCCTCGCCGTCGAGGTCGAAACGCCCGCGAATCAATGGAAGGTCAGCGGGCCATGGGGGCAGAGTGCAACGGCGTCTACACCGCCTATTTGAGGGGAGAGGTACACTTGGCTTTCCTGTTCCAGCAGCATCCGGCCGCACACCGACGCGATGGGGAGCTAGAATTCAAATCGGATCTTCGCAAGGCACGCACCGCGGATCAAACGCCGTTCGTTTGGGAAAAATGGCTCAGTACCGACAAAGCTTCTGTAATGGCCCTAGTGGCCTCGGTCGCGCTCTTGGTCGCGATACAGTGGCAAGACCCCCAGATCAACGAGGCGGTCCTAAGCGAACTGCGGACGATTCAGATCAACTACGCATTGCTCCAGCGAGACGTCGCCCGCGCCGACATGGTATTGGACTTCCGTTCCGTTGCTTCTACCGGGCAAGCATTAAAAAGGAACCTTCAAAACTACCAACGCCTTGTTGAGATTTCGCCCAATGAGAGCTCCGGGGTGCACTCCAGGTTGGTTGCACAGCTCAAAAAGTCCCTCGAAAACACAGAAGCTGCCATCTCGGCCTCGGCCGCGCAAAATGAGCTTCTGCAAAGCTCTCTCGTACGCTTTGCTCGCTCGGCTAATCGCCTTCGGGGGGGAGTGTCGAACAGGCCTGAATTTTCCAATCTGATCCTTCAATTTTCGGCCAGACCGGGATTCAGCCTCGCATTACAAATCGATCAGTCTCTCCGCCGACTTCCTCCTAGCCAGGACCAAGTCACGGAGGATGTTGCCCGCGAGGGCCGCGCTATCCTGTCCTCAATGTTGAGGTTGGACCGCGCTGTCAATCGGATCCCATCCTTCGACACGTTCGCCAAGGCTGCCGAATTGGAGCGAGAACATCTGAAAGCCTACAGCTTCGCCAGCGCGCAAGCGCAGCGTACACGGCTTTTCTTTGGCTTGGTGTCCATATGCCTCTGCTTGTTTGCGACCATTCGAGCCTCCACGCTGCATGTGCGGACGAACCGGTTGGAAAGGCGGTTAGAGCTTGAAGCGGCGATGAGTGAGATCGAAGCTTGTTTCATCGACAGTCAAGCAACGAAGGCTTCGCGGCGCTTCTCCACCGAAGCGGCGCTTAGACTCATTCAATGCGTTTTCGATGCGGATCAATGCGCGCTTGCTCTGGTGGATCCGAGTATCAGCAGGAATACCGAGTACTTTGTCGCGAATAAGCGCATGCGCGTCTGGAACGCCACGCTAATCCATGAAGTCGTCTCACTTGTACACCCGGAACAGCCAGTGTTTCGCGTCGTTCCGGCGTCGGAAGTGGTTCGGACTGCCGTAGGCACTACCGGTGTTTGTCAAATTGTTGGTTGCCGGGCCTCCGATCAGCAGGCTGCGGTTTGTATCCTTGTTTTTGAAGGAGATCGCTCACCACCCTCCACAGACGACCTCCTGGTTCTGGCGAGCGCTACTGTGCGTTTAGGCAACCATCTTGAAATGCAACGTGTACACACGGAACGTAACCTTTTTGAGAGTCGATGGGAGCATGCGGAAAGGCTGACGGCTGTCGGCACAATCGCAAGCGGCGTTACACATGAATTCAATAATGTTCTAGGAGCAATAGTCGGCTACGCAGAGATGGCTAAAGGTCTTGTGCGTCGCCCCTCGAGAATTCGGGGCCACATCGGCCAAATTATCTTGGCCAGCAACCGAGCCAAACTGATTATTGATCAAATTTTGTCACTAAGCCGAAATCGGAAGCGCGTGACGATGCCTTTCGACGTCTCGGAGAGTGTAATGGATCTCGCGCCATTGCTGCGGGTTACACTTCGTGCGGATGTTCAGTTGAACTTCAAGATCAACGAGTCGCAAACGGTGATCGAGGGCAGCCCGACCGAGATACAACAGATCCTTATGAATCTATGCAAGAACGCGTCGGAGGCTCTCTTGAATGAGGGCCGTGTCGAGATTAGCGTTTCTCGCGCTCGCGTCTGTCAAACGAAGCCCGTGGCTAAGGGCACCTTGAAACCGGGAGATTACGTTCTCCTCTCCATCAGCGACGATGGCCAAGGAATCGCAAGTTCGGTGCTTCCGCATATCTTTGAGCCCTTTTTTACCACGCGCTCTCGCGTCGGCGGGACCGGACTGGGTCTTGCTGCAGTGGACCGCCATGTGAGCGCGCTCGCAGGATGCCTTGACGTCACCTCGGCTGTTGGCCGAGGTACACGCTTCGATCTCTACTTACCGGCCTGCGCTGAGGAGCAGGTCAGAGCTGATAGCGCTTTCGGCCCATGCGATGGATCACTTGGCAACGGAGAAATCATTGCAGTCGTTGACGCCGATCCAGCAGCGTTGGAGATCTACAAGGATAAGATCGCCGCGCTGGGTTATAAGCCGGTCGGCTTCGCGACCTTCGAGAGTCTTTGCGACTGGATCGAGAGCGGGAAGGCAGCCGACCTCCTAATTTTCGATAAAGCGACTTTCCTCGGGCCAGGACAGCCCGAAGCCGTACGTACCACCCTGATGACGGTGCCCATCATCGTCGTTGGTGGAAGCGACCCCATGCCGATCACATCTGGTAATCAGACCTTCGTCCTTTGGCTAGCCAAACCGGTCTCGTCCAGGACGATGGAGCATGCAATTCGTAGGATGATAATGGCATGATGCCGCCGACGCGCTCAGGATACCGAGCTACCGAGGCAGTCGGAGGCGGAGCCGGCTGGGATCCAGCAAATACAAGAGCGTCGGACGATCTCTGCGCACCCGGCTCATGGCGAGTTCCCCTCGAACACTGTCGTCGGCTCCGCCCAAGGAAGGGCTCCCCGACCACGGCAAACCTGCCGCCGTGCTCGTGACCGTCAAGGACAAGTCGCCGCGCGATGGGGTCTGCGGGCCTCCATCCTTGACAAGTCACTGCGCGCTGGCGGCGACAGGCAACGGGTAATATAAGGTCGGGACGAGGAGATGGTCGCCAATCGGTCACGCAAGATGGTTGACGAAATGACTCGAGAGCAAAGCTTGACAATCATCGCCCCATTCACGCCAGACTTCTCCTGTGCGTTCATCATCGGCTACGGCTCCTCGCTGCCCCGACAAGGCTATCGCCGCCCGGCCGGGCAAGCGATATCCAAGGTTCCGACGTGTTCCTTTCATGCTAGATTGACCTAGGCCCCGGCAGGGCGGGAGCATGAGGCTGGGTTCTCGGTCGCGGATCTGTGAGGCAAGCACGGGGTAAGCGACGGCTCGACCCACCATTGGGAAGGCCGGCTTCGGCACGGAGGTGCGGCCTCGGCGTTGAGAGGCATCGGATCGGGTGTAGCAGGACTTTCGAACTAACTGCCGACAACACACTGGATAGGCTGTTCTCGTCGTTCGGTCCAGTTCACCAACGCCTATGTCGACATTTTACGGCGCTTCACTACTAACCGGGCACCGCACGATGGCAGCTCGTTCTCTCCGGCAAAAGATACCCCCTGTGTTAGCTTCCGTGTGTCTGCTTGCCCTCACCTGCGGGATACGTAAGGCCATCTCTAAAAGCATCGAATGCGGCAGCGACAGCGCGAATCCCAAAGCGATGCTCCCGCCGTACGCGGACAAAACCGTTTTCGAAGTCCACTATTCCGTCCTTGGCCAGCATCGCCAAACGCTCATCTGAACCGCGAAGACGGATCGGATCAGATCCGTGGGCGACACAGATTGCCGGCACGTCAGCCTCGAAATCGCACATTAATCGCTCGATAATTGCGGCTCGCACGCGGTCGTCGTCTGTGAGGCGATGGCCCTTCGATGTAGCCAGTCGGCCAGCTGCGATGTGCTGGATGTAGGAATCCCGTGTAACTTCGTTTTGAACGTATCCCTGGCCGGTGCGGCCGATAGCCGACGCGCCGAAACCGATCAGGGTTCTGCAGGTGTCAGCCGAGTAGCCCAACGAGTTACGTCGCAGGCGACCTGTTTCCTGTGCCAGCGCGAGCTCGTCGTCCGGAAAGGCGAAATGGTCGAGCCCGATCTGTCGGTAGCCGGCGGCAATCAGCCTCACGGCGACAGCCGCATACTGTTCAGCGCGGGCAGCGCTGTCGGGAAGAAATTCCGCCTCGATGAGGCGCTGGTTCTTTATTTGGGATGGGATATGCGAGTAGCCGAACAAGGCAAGCCGGTCGGGGCGCATGGCGACCGCTGCCCTCGCCGTCTCGACCCACGACACCACCGTTTGACGCGGCAGGCGTCCCATGGTGATAACAAACCACCTTGCCGCTGAGCTCGCCTGTGTCTTTGCGTTATGCCAGTCCGTTCCGCTTAGATGTCTTGGCTGTTCCCGCCGAGACCTCACGCGCACCGTTTTATTCCCACCATCCCTCCCCGTCAGCTCCGCCTGGGAAATTCTGCCAGCTTGCCGGATCCGACGAGATAATGCAGCGCTGGGACGGACTTTGCTCGCCAGCTAGCGACCGTGGTGATCTCTGCCAAAAGGACGAGGCCATGAACGCGATCGGCGCTAACGGTGGCGGTTTGTATAAGCCTTGGGGTGGGAACTGGGCCTTCTATGCTGGCGCCACATACAAGCTCAACGAGACAACTTCGTTCTACCTTCGGCTCTCCCGGTGACCAGCTCTCAGTAGCGTCGCGGCAAACGTTGCCTATGGGCTTCTTTTCGATTTCACAGCTACGGCGACTCCAAACTCAGCAGTCGGCAAGATGGAAGCTTCCAACGGGAACTGCCCAATGCGAACAAGAAGAGCAGTGTCGGCAGTAATCCTGCGCCTCGAACGCTCATCCTAACGCCGTGAAGCGTAGAGCTCCGAGGTTGAGCAGACCAAGCCCGCAACACGCTCTAAGAAAACGGCGCATACAAGCCATACGAGATTGCAGCCTAGCCTCGGGGCCGGACGTTGTTTCATATCAGACCGGTGGGGATGAAGCCTGCCATCCAGCACCCGGTCAGTTTCAGGTCAAACTTGAACTCCCAGTCGGGTCAGAACGCGATCAACTGGCAGTCCGACGCACTTAAAAATGACAAATGGATCGCCTGCTTTTGGGCCATCCATGGGGAATTCGGGCGCGAGAGAACAAGCTCACACAGCATAAGCGAAGCTCCAGGCGAATCTTGCGCTGGCCGAGGCAGAACCATGTTTAAAGCTGCCTGTTTTCCACCTCGAACCTGTCTGAGTCCGGCCGATCATCATAGATCGGCCAAAGCATCGGCCAGATGGCTCCCCCAATTACGGTTTGTGCATAGTTGCCAGTACGATAGGCCTGCCGAACATCGGCCATGATCATCATCGGCAGCATCGATTTGTGTCCAAGCCTGGCGACGTCGGCTGTTTTGGGCAAAAGCCTGCACTCGCGTACCGCAGCCAACCTCGCCCATCTCGTGCGCATCATGAACACCTACTACAGCAACCTGATCGAAGGCCACGATACGCGCCCGCGCGACATCGAACGGGCGCTGGTCGGAATTTCGATCGAGACGAGAACCGCCGCAATCTGCAGCTCGAGGCGGCCGCGCACGTTCCCGTGCAAGCCGAGATCGACCGCCTGGCTGCCGATGGGCAGTTGCCGGAACCGGCATCGGTAGGTTTTCTTCGATGGCTGCACGCGGAATTCTATCCCGATGCCGAAGCGCCCATGCTGACCATCAAGGTTCCGGCCGTGAGTTCGTCATGGCGCCAGGTGAGTGGCGATCGAAGCCAGAGCATGACGTCGCCATCGGCCGGCATGAACCGCCTTCGAGCGATCGCGTCAACGATTTCATGCAATACTTTGCCATGCGTTATCGCTTCGATAAGCTGGGCAAGGCCGGACGCATCCTGACCATTCCTGCCGCGCATCACCGCTTCAACTACATTCACCCGTTTCCGGACGGCAACGGACGCGTCAGCCGATTGATGAGCCACGCCATGGCCCTCAGGCCGGGGTCGCCGCGCACGGGCTGTGGTCGATCTCACGAGGCTTGGCACGTGGCGTGAAAAGCCGAACGGATTACAAGAGCATGATGGATCATGCCGATATGCCCCGCCAGGGTGATCTCGACGGACGTGGCAACCTCTCCGAACGCGCACTCGGCGATTTTACCTTATGGTTCCTGCAGGCGTGTATCGATCAGGTGAGCTTCATGACCGGACTGTTCGATCTCGACACGTTGGCCAAGCGGCTGTATCGGCATGTGGAGCGCAGTGGTCTGAAGCCCGAAGCCGGCCGCCTCGTGGAGGAAGCGCTCACGCGCGGTGAGTTTGACCGCGGCGAGGCATCCCGTATTAGCGGACTACCCGAACGTACGGCGCGTCGAGTGTTCAATGACGTAATCGCGCTCGGACTATTGGCGTCGGAAACGCCAAAGGGCCCAGTGTCCCTACGCTTTCCGGCGGACGCTCTGGACGCGCTGTTTCCGAAGCTTTTTCCGGAAACGTAAGAGCATAGGGCGCTCACGATCTTAGGTCACTTCTCCTCGGAACCGGAAAGATTTTCACCGGATCACCCGCGGGTTCGTCATTCCGCGTTCTGAGACGCGGGAAAAGCCGGCGCACTAGAGCCGAGGCCGCCGATGCAGACATATTTGGTGTCGAGGTAATCCTCGATGCCCTGATGTCCGCCTTCCTTGCCGAGGCCGGATTCCTTGACGCCGCCGAACGGCGCCTCCGGCGTGGTGATGAGGCCTTCATTGACGCCGACCATGCCGTATTTCAGCCCTTCCATGACGCGGAAGGCGCGGCCGAGATCACCTGTGTAGAAATAGCAGGCGAGGCCGAATTCGGTGTCGTTGGCGAGTGCTATCGCCTCCTCTTCGGTCTCGAACTTGAACACCGGTGCGACCGGGCCAAATATCTCTTCCTTCATGAAGCGCATCTTGGGCGTCGCATTGGCAATGACGGTCGGCTGGAAGAACGAACCGCCGAGCGCATGGCGCTTGCCGCCGGCGACGATCTTGCCGCCCTTGGATGTGGCGTCGGCGATCAGTTCCTCGACCTTCTCGACCGCCTTCTCGTCGATCAGCGGCCCCTGCTGCACGCCGTCCTCGAGGCCGGAGCCGACCTTCAGCCCGTTGCTGGCGGCAGCGAGCTTCTCGACGAACTTGTCATAGACACCAGCCTGGACAAGGAAGCGGTTGGTGCAGACGCAGGTCTGGCCGGAATTGCGATACTTGGCGGTGATCGCACCAGCGACCGCACGCTCGAGGTCGGCGTCATCGAAGACAATGAACGGCGCGTTGCCGCCGAGTTCCATCGACACTTTCTTGACGGTGACCGACGACTTCTGGATGAGAAGCTTGCCGACTTCGGTCGATCCGGTGAAGGTGATCTTCGACACCAGCGGATTGGCGCAGATCTCGTCGCCGATCTCGCTTGCCGAACCGGTCAGGATGTTGACGACGCCCTTGGGGAAACCAACTTCGTCGGCGAGCGCTCCCCAGGCGAGACCTGAATAAGGCGTCTGCGAGGCCGGCTTGACCACTGCGGTGCAGCCGGCGGCGAGCGCCGGGCCGAGCTTGCGGGCCAGCATCGAGGACGGGAAATTCCACGGCGTGATGGCGGCGATGACGCCGACCGGCTCCTTGGTCACCAGGATGCGGCGGTCCGCCCATGGCGAAGGCACGACATCGCCATAGGTGCGGCGACCTTCCTCGGCGAACCACAATATGTAGGCCGCGGCAGAGCCAATCTCGCCCTTCGATTCGAACAGCGACTTGCCCTGTTCGATGGTCAGCAGTTCGGCCAACACGTCCTGATTGTCCATCATCGCGTCATGCAGCTTCCGCAGCAGCTTCGAGCGCTCGAGCGCGGTCGTCTTGCGCCAGGTCTTGAAAGCTTCCGCGGCGGCTTCAATGGCGCGGCGGGTCTCGGCCCTGCCCGACTTCGGCACGGTGCCGATCTTGAGACCGGTGGCCGGGTTGTTGACGTCGACCGTCAGTCCGCTGTCGGCCTGCACCCACTCGCCGTTGATGAGATTGGCCTGGCGCATGAAATGGCTGGTTTTCTGAAGCATGGTCTGGCCTCCGTTCGGATAAGACAATCAGGATCCTGTATGCTGGCTGCGGCTCGCGCTTGCCCAAGCGCCTTTCGCGCGGCCGGCCCCTCCAGCGACGTCTCGCCGCCTCGCCGGGCGGGTTCATGCCGACTGGTCAGTCCGCGCATGGGCCGCCGCGGTCTCATCAAGAGCCGCGCGAATGCCATCAACCATGTAATCGATCTCTTTAGGGGCGATGACGTAGGGCGGGCAGATTGCCAGCACGTCGCCCATGTTGCGGATCATGACTCCGTGCTCGCGGCACCGCCGCTCGACATCGGTGCCAATTCGCAGCTCCGGCGCAAAGGCGCGACGGGTGGCGCGATCCTCGACGATCTGGATCCCCGCTATAAAACCGCGGCCGCGGACCTCGCCGACCAGTGTATGGTCGTTGAGCGCGTCCGCGAGCGCTGCATGCAGATAATCGCCGAGACGGCGCGCCTGGCTCACGAGATCGATCTCGCGGTAGATCCTGATCGCCTCGGCGGCGACGGCGGCTGTCACCGGATGGCCGGAATAGGTGAAACCGTGGCCGAACACGCCGACCTTGTGGGCCTCGTCGGCGACGCACTGGTAGACCTTGTCGGAGATAATGACGCCGCCAATGGGCAGATGACCGGATGAAAGCCCCTTGGCGACCGACAGCATGTCCGGTTCCATGCCAAAAGTCTGGCTGCCGAACCAATTTCCGGTGCGTCCGAAACCGCAGACCACCTCGTCGGACAGCATCAGGATGTCGTATTTGCGCAGCACCGCCTGAACCTTTGGAAAATAATTCTCCGGCGGTACCAGCACGCCGCCGGCGCCCATGACTGGCTCTGCGATCATCGCGGCAATCGTCTCTGGCCCCTCCGCCAGGATCAGGGCCTCGAGTTCCTGGGCCAGGCGCGTGGCGTAGTCATGCTCCGCCTCGCCCGGCAGACCGTCGAGATAGTGGAACGGCCGCGCGGCGAATATGACGGGAAGCGGCGGCAGGTTGAAGGACTTGTGCATGTGCGGCAGCCCACTCAGCGCCGCGCCCATGATCGTACTGCCGTGGAAGGCGCCAAACCTGCTGATGATCTTGCGTTTCTCCGGACGTCCCCGCGCGGCCTGGTAATACCAGGCGAGCTTGATCATCGTATCATTGGCTTCCGAACCGGAGCCGACCAGAAAGACGCGCGCGTGGTCGAACGGCGCCAACGCGGTAAGCTGCTCGACGAGTTCGACGGTGGGCTCGTTCGAGCGGTGGTTGAAGGTGTGGTAGACGGCGAGCTTGCGCATCTGGCGGTCAGCAGCGACAGCCAGCCGGCTGTCGCTGAAGCCAAGCGAGGCGCACCAGAGTCCGCCCATGCCCTCGATATAGCGGTTGCCCGCGTCATCCGTGACGGTCGCGCCTTCGCCGGCCACGATCGTCAACGGACCATGATCCTCATGCAGGCGTGGATCGGTTTGGGAATGAAAGTGCCTGGCCATGTCCAGCACGCGCGATTCGTTGTTCATCAAAATTCTCCTTGCGACCAGATAGGCGGTTGCTTCGGCGAGGAATATCTTATAACTTATAAGTTGTCGAGAAAAAATGATCCCGAGAGTGAAGCCCAATGGCCAACCCGCCCACTCCTTCAAACAACGCCCTGCCACCCGACGCGGAGCGGATCGCCCTGTTGCGCGACAGGGCAGAGTTCGTCCGGCTCGAGACGCTGCGCCTCATCCAGATCGCCAAGGTGGGCCACTATTCGTCGGTGTTCTCCTGCGCGGAAATATTCGCCACGCTCTACTACGATGCGATGCGGCTGAGGCGCGGCGAGCCGCAATGGCCGGACCGCGACCGCTTCCTTATGGGCAAAGGGCACGCCGCGGTCGGCCTTTATCCGCTGCTGGTCGACTGGGGCTTCTTCTCCAAGGACGTCCTCGATGGCTATACCCGGCTCGGCAATCCGCTTGGCGATCATCCCGACATGCGCAAGGTGCCCGGCGTCGATTTCAGCTCCGGCTCGATCGGCCATGCCCTGTCCGGCGGCCTCGGCATGGTGCTTGGCGGCCGTGCGGCCAACCGGCGCTTCGATGTCTATGTCCTGCTCGGTGACGGCGAGATGCAGGAGGGCCAGGTCTGGGAAGCGGCGCTGTCCGCCGCCCACCATAAGGCCGGCAATCTGATCGCCATCGTCGACCGCAACGGATACCAGCTCGACGGGCAGGTCGACGACATCATCGGCATCGAACCGTTGGCCGACAAATGGGCGGCGTTCGGCTGGCAGGTGCACGAGGTCGATGGGCACGACGTCGTCGCTCTCGCGACGCTGCTGCGACAGTTGAAGGCCGAGGCAGACCGCACCCGGCCCGTCTGCATCATTGCCAAGACCTCCAAAGGCAAGGGCGTTGGTTACATGGAAACCGAACCCGGCTGGCATCTGGGCTATCTCGCGCCATCGGACGAGGCCTTGGCCGCCGAAGAGATCAAGCGTGGAGGCAAAACACAATGAACGGCCCGATCGATACCAACTCCTGGCAGTACCGCCAGATCAACGCGCGCGCGCCTGGCCTGAGTTACCTGGCCAACGCGCTCATTGAGCTGGTCGAAGACGGTTATCCGGTCGTGGCCGGTACGGCCGACCTTCAATATTCCAACGGGCTGGTGCGGTTCGCGCAACGCTTTCCCGAACGCTTCACGCAATTTGGCATTTCCGAGCAGAACATGGTTTCGGCTGCTGCCGGCATGGCCAGCACCGGCGCCATGCCGTTCGTCGCTACATTCGCTTCTTTCCTGGCGCTGCTGTGCTGCGAACAGATCAGAACCGACGTCGCCTATTCGGCGCTGCCGGTGCGGCTGATCGGTCATCATGCCGGTATTTCACTCGGCTTCTACGGCACCTCCCACCATGCGACGGAAGATCTTGCCATCATGCGAAGCATCGCCGACCTCACGGTCGTCGCGCCGGCTGACGGCCCGCAACTGGCGGCCGCCGTCAAGGCGTCTGTCAATCATGCCCAGCCAATCTACTTCCGCATTGGCCGCGGCCAGGAACCGCTGGTCTATGAAGACGACGGCGTCGAGTTCCAGTTCGGCAAGGCGATCGTTCACGGCGAAGGATCGGAACTGACCATCATCGCCTGTGGCTCGATGGTCCATCCCTCAAGGGAGGCTTACCGGGCGCTGCGCGCGGCGGGCAAGTCCGTCGGACTGATCGACATGCATACGGTGAAGCCAATGGATACGAAGGCAGTGCTCTCGGCCGCGGCTCACTCCCGCTTCATTCTAACCATCGAGGAACACAATATCCTGGGCGGTCTGGGCGGCGCCGTGGCGGAAATCCTGGCGGAGGCGGGCAGCCCGGCACGGTTGATACGCCATGGCATCCGCGACGAATACAGCCTGATTGCGCCGCCAACGCATCTCTACAAGCACTACCGGCTGGACGCGGCCGGAATCGAGGCCACCGTTCTTGAAGCCCTCGGCTGAGCCGGCGGACAACCATAGCCATGCACGGACATTCCGATGACCGATCAGAATAACACCGCCCGACTCATTGAGCGCGCCGGTGCGGTGATGCCGGGCGGATTGCTCAGCCCGAGCCGCAGGCTCGGCGCGCCGCATGTATTTGCCCGGGCGCAGGGTGCGTTTCTCTACGACGTCGATGGACACCAGTACACCGACTTCCACTGCGGCTTCGGCGCCAATGTGCTTGGCCACTGTCATCCGGCGGTGCGTGAACGCATCGCTGCGGTCTCCCAGGACATCGATCTTGTCGGCGCGGGAACGATGCGGCTAGAGATCGAGGTGGCGGAGGCGCTGGTCGACTGCATCCCTTGCGCGGATCTCGTCGCCTTCTGCAATTCCGGATCGGAGGCGACCTATCACGCCCTGCGCCTTGCCCGTGCCGCCACCGGTCGCAAGCGCATCATCAAGTTCCAAGGCGGCTATCATGGCTGGCACGACTATGTCGCCATGAACGTACAGTCGCACGCGCAGGCGATCGGCAAGTACGATCCCATCAGTGCTGGCATCCTCGAGGATGCCGCCCGTCACACCATCGTGCTGCCTTACAACGATGCCGGCGCCGTCGAGGATTATCTCAAGGCCAATCCAGGCGATGTCGCGGCGATCATCATCGAGCCAATCGCTCACAATATGGGGTCGGTGATCGCGACGGATGTTTTCCTGCGCGAGCTGCGTCGCCTGACCAGCGATCATGGTGTCGTGCTGATCTTCGACGAGGTCATCACCGGCTTTCGCCACGCGCTCGGCGGCTATCAGTCGATCGCCGACGTCACGCCTGATCTCGCGACCTTCGGCAAGGCGGCCTCCTCAGGCTATCCCGTTGGCGTGGTGGCCGGTCGTCGCGATCTCATGGCGCTCGTCGGCCGGACCGGGGAAGGATCCGTGTTCATGGGCGGTACTTTCAACGGCACGCCGTCGACGCTCGCCGCCATGCAGGCGACGATCGAGGAGCTGTCGAAACCAGGCTTCTACGACCGCCTGTTTGCCCTCGGCGCTTTCATGCGCACGCAGCTGGATGGCATTATCGATCGCCTCGGCCTGCCCGCGCAGAGCGCCGGGTTTGGCTCGGTCTGGCTGATCTATTTCCTCAGCGGTCCTTACCGCGACTACCAGGACTTGCTCGGCAACGACGATGTTTTCGATCTTGCATTCCGCAGAGAGATGGTGGCGAACCGGCTGATCGGTCAGCCGCTTCCGCTCAAGCGTCTCTACCTGTCAGGGAGCCATGACCGGGCCACGATTGAGAAGTCACTGGATGTTATTGAGACAATCCTGCGCAAGCTCTCCGCTGGTAAACCCGCCAGCTCCTAGCCATGTTTCGCAACGGACTTATAGGATATAAGAGCGTCTCGCACTATCCGTTGTCGATTCGGTGCGGCCAAGATTGCAGCGGTGGACCATGAGCACGATGCAGCCAATCGAGCAAGGCAGTCTGTCGGCGAGAACTTATATCACGCTGCGCGAAGCCCTGATCGCCGGCAATTTCCGGCCCGGCGAAAGACTGTTGATGCAGGATCTGGCGCAACGGCTGGGCACCAGCGTCACGCCTGTGCGCGAGGCCTGTTTCAGGCTCGTCAGCGAGCAGGCGCTGGAACTGCGGTCAGGGCGGTTCATCACCGTTCCAGAGCTGACCCGGTCGCGTTATTGGCAGGTCCGGCTCATTCGCATCGCGCTCGAGGGACTAGCGGCCGAACTCGCCGTTGAGCATGTTTCGGAGAAGGACATTGCAAAACTGGTCGAGATCCATCGCGATTTCGTGGCTGGCGAAACGTCCGGCGATGCTGACCGCGCCCGTCGCGCCAATCGTGAATTCCACTTCGGCGTCTACCGCCTGTCCAAGATGGATATGCTGATCGCCCAGATCGAAAGCCTGTGGGTCTCGATGGGCCCTATCCTTAACGTGTATTATCTGCAGGCCGAGAACGATTACATCGGTGCGGAGGAGCACGAGACGCTGATCGAAGCGTTCCGGACCCGCAACAAGAAGGTGGCGCGTAAGGCGATCGAACGCGACATCGTGCGCGGTGGCATGAACCTGTTGCGGTATTTCGACGAGCAGGACGCGGCCGCCAAGCGGGCGTGATCGAAGCCGCCGGTCATTTGCTGGCGACCTCTCTTCGCGCTGGCTCAGGCCGCCCGAAGGCGCGCGGTGGCATCCTGGTCGACGACCCAGACGCCCTGCTCGGCGTCCAGCACCAGGGCCACCTTGTAGGATTGGCGAGCCGCTTCGCTCGTCAGCCAGCCGCGGTCAACGCTGGCCGCGACACGGCGGACATCGCGCTTGGTCGGGTCGCCGTAGCCACCGCCGCCACAGGCAACGAACTCGATGCGCTCGCCGGCGCGACACGCCTCCTCATGGAACGCAGGCAATTCCACCAGCTTGCCGTCCGTACCGCGCTTGGCACTATGACTGGCCTTGGCGTCACCGCCGCCGAGCACCCCACGCGGCGGAAAGGTTGTGCCATCGGCCGAGTAGACCAGTGTCATCTCGTGGTCGACGGGATAGAAGACACCGCCCACCGCGGGAGCGCCCTCGAACTCGCCAATGCCTTGGGTATCCGCCACCACGCCGCGCGATTCAATGATGATGGGATACATGGATTCGTCCACCTCCACGGAATCCAGCGCGATCAGGCCGCCATTCGCCGGCCCGCAATATGTCAACCAGCCGTCATAGCCGTGACGCGCGCCGCCGCCGGCGTAGCCAATGAAGACCTGGTTGACGTAGGGCTGCCCGTCCTTGAAAGGATCCTTGCCCGAAATCACCCCGATCCCCGCCGGCAGGTGCGAGCCGCTCTCGGCCTGGCCATAGGGTTCTCCCATGGTCGAGAACACGCAATTGCCGGCGATGATCAACCGGTCGTTGACATTGGTGGTCGCCACCGAGGTGCCTACGGGGTAGCGGGGTTTGCCAACCACGCTTCCCTCCCGCATCAACACCTTGATCCGGCTCTTGGCGCCCTCGTTGTGCGGGATGCCGTCGTCGAGATTGTTGAAGACGCCAATGCGGCACGAGCCCGTGCAGGTGTTTTCCGAAAGGTTGAGACCACCAGGGACGTTATCCATGTTGTCACGCACATCGACCGTGATCTCGCCGGCTTCAGGGTCGACATCGATGGTGATCCGGACCGGGATGCCCTCCTCCGCCACGCCGGGGACCGGGTCATGGCGGACCTCGTAGGAGAACTTGCCCTTCGGCAATTTGGCGATTTCGGCCATGGCGCGACGTGCACCGTAGTCGAACCAGTCCTCGACGAAATCCAGCAGCGTGTCGCGGCCGTATTTTTCAAGCAGTTCCAATAGACGGCGTCGACCGGTCCTGCAGGCGCCGATCTGGGCGCGCACGTCGCCCAGCCAGATGTCTGGAACACGGTTGCGCATCATGCCGATGCGCAGGATGTCCTGCTTCTCCCTGTGCTGTTCGACCACGCGCACGCAGGGAAAGTGGATGCCTTCCTCATAAACGTTCTTGGCGAATGGCAGATAGGTCGAAGGCGTCGGCGCGCCAGTATCGGCGTGATGGGAAAGCGCCACGGCCCAGAACAGCGGCTTGCCATCGAAAAAGATCGGCATCGCCATGATCAGGTCGGCATGATGGGTGCCGCCCGTGTATGGGCAGTTGTTGAGGAAGATGTCGCCGTCGGCGATATCGTCGAACAACTCCGTTATCGGACGGGTCGCCAGATCCATCGACATGACGTGGATCGGCAGCGCGTCCTCGGTGGAAACGAGGCGGTGATCATAGGTCAGGATCGCACAGCTCAGGTCGCGGGCGTTCTTGATCACCGCCGAGCGGCTGGCCCGCATCACGACCAGCGTCATTTCCCGCACGACGGCCTCGAACCGGCTTTTGAGAACCGACATCAGGAACGGATCGACGCGGCGCGTTGGCGTCTCCAGGCGAATGACAGGTGAATTCATTTTATGATGCCTTGCTCGGGAAGGTTGGTGTCAATCGACGGTCACGACGATGTTGCCTTGTGGGTCGACGCGCCCGCGATGTCCGTCCTTGAGGAAGGCGGTGAACGTCGTCGCCTCCACCAGGCATGGCCCATCAAGCGCCGCCCCCGCGCCCAGCTGGTCCATGTCGTAAACAGGCAGAGAGCTCGTCCGCCGGGTTTCATGCAAATAAGCTGACCGATGGGTCTTGGCGACCGGCGCCGTCGCCTGGTCGGCCAGCCTGAAATCCTTCCAGGCATCCTGGTTAGCCCGCTTGCCCACCGCGCGCAGCTTCCAGTTGGTGAATTCGACAATGTCGCGGTCGGATCTGATCGAATAAATGCGTTCGTGCATCTGATGAAACGCTTCGACGAGACTTGGGAGTTTTTCCGCTTCGAGGCGCGCCTCGTTGGCTTCGAAATGGACCTCGATTTCCCAGGACTGGTACTCGTAGCGACCAAGAAAGGAGAACTCGAAACGCCGGAGATCTGGCTCAACGCCGGCCTGTTCGAGGAATGCCTCGCCCGACACCTTCAACCGCGCCAGGATGTCGGAGACGCCCGCGGCGTCGAAGCGCCGGGTCGAGGTCAGAAAAACCGCGCTTTCCTCGCGCGTGATGTCCGAGATCAACCCGCCGAACGCGCTCAGCCCGGCCATGAAGCGCGGGATCATGTAGCGTTTCAAGCCCAATATGTCGGCCATCTCGGCGATGTGGATGGCGGTCGCGCCGCCGCCGCAGACAAAGAAACTGTCGCGTGGGTTTATGCCCTCGCGAATGGTAATTTCCTCGATGGCCCCGACCATGTTGTGGTTGCTGGTGGTCTGGATGGCGTAAGCCGCGTCGAGCAGCGGGATGCCGAGCCGCGTCGCGATGCTCGCGACCGCTTTCTCGGCCAGTTCGCGGCTGATCTTGATCCGGCCGCCGAGAAAATAATCGGGGTCAATGATGCCGAGCACGACATTGGCATCGGTGACCGTCGGCGCGGTGCCGCCCGCTCCGTAGCATGCCGGCCCCGGCCGCGCGCCAGCGCTCTGTGGGCCGACCCGCAGCAGGCCACCATCATCGACCCAAGCAATCGACCCGCCGCCGGCGCCGACCGATCTCACATCCACCTTCGCGATCCCCAGCGAATCGTCGTGGATCATGCTGTCCGGGGTGACGATGATCTGGTGGTCGCGCAAAGCCGAGACGTCGAATGTGGTGCCGCCCATGTCACCGACGATGACATTGGCTTCGTCGCTCAGCGCCAGCGCGGCCATCGGCGCCAGCGTCGGCCCCGACATGACGCTGTAGATTGGCCGCCGCAGCATCTCGGCGGGAGGCATCATTCCACCGACGCAGTTGGCCAGCAGCAGCTCGCCCTGGAAACCAGCCTGCGACAGTGCTTGCCGCAAGTCCTCGATATAGGTGCGCACGATCGGATTGATCGACGCGTCGATGGCGGCCGCGATGATGCGCTTGTACTCGCGCGACATCGGATTGACTTCATGGCTAAGCGTCACCGGGATATCCGGCCATACCTGCGCGATGATATCGCGCACCATAGTTTCATGGATGGGATTGACGACCGACCAAAGCAGACCGACCGCTATCGCTTCGACCCCATAGCGCCGGAAATCGGCTATCGCCGCCTCGACATCGGATCTCGACAAAGGCGTGAGCTCCCGCCCGCGCGGATCGACGCGGCCCCGCGCCGTCTTCGTCAGGTGGCGGGCGACGTAGGGCTCGGGATAGTCGAGCCGCCACTGGAAGGCGCCCTTGCGCGGCCCCTCGCGCAGGACGAGGATGTCCTGGTGTCCTTCGTTGAGGATCAGACCGACCTTGACGGTCTTGCGCTCGACCAGCGCATTGGTCGAGACGGTCGAGCCGTGTACGATCAAATCGATCGCGGTCATGAACGTCGCGGGATCGAGCCCGTATCCAGCGGCCGCGACGTGCAGCACGTTGATGAACCCCTTCTCGAATTCGCCGGGCGTCGTCGGCGATTTGAAGATCGAGATTTTCCCACCGGGCTCGGAAACCAGGCAATCGGTGAAGGTTCCGCCGATATCGATGCAGACTTGATATGCCATTTAAGGTCCGAAGCTGTTAGCGTTTCTTGTGATCGCGGCCCAGTATCAGGCTGGCCAGAATGATGAGGCCCAAGAGAACCTGCTGCAGATAGCCGTCGACCTGCATGAGATTCATGGCGTTGGAAATGATCGTGATGAACAGGGCACCCAGCAGAGCCGCGGTGACGCCTCCCTCTCCGCCGGTCAGCCGCACGCCACCAACCACCGCCGCCGCTATCGATTCCAGGGTCAGGTTGCCGCCGAGATTGGGCTCGCCCGATCCGGTGCGCGCGGTGAGCAGCATGGCGCCAATCGCGGCCAGCAGCGAGCAGACCACGTAGTCGATCGCAATGACGCGTCCGGTTCGAACGCCCGCCGCCTTCGCCGCGCGAGGATTGGCGCCGATGAGATACAGGCCGCGGCCGAACACGGTGAAGCGCAGGACCAGGAACAGCAGTGCGAAACACAGCGCGGCGAACAGGATGGGCACCGGAATGCCAATCAGCCGTCCCTCCGCCAAGGCGTTTGTGAATGCCTCGGGAATGCCCGGCACGGGAAAGCCACCGCTGACGGTTGACGCCAGCGCCATGACAATGTTGGCCATGCCAAGCGTCGTCACCAGGGGATTGATGCCGACACCGGCGATGAGGAAGCCGTTCAGCCCGCCGATAAGCAGCCCGACGCCAAGGCCAGCGGCGATTCCCCACAGGATCGGCATATCACCGGTTCCGGTCATCACCATCGCCGATATGACGCTGACGAGCGAGACGGTAAAACCAAGCGAAAGGTCGAAGCCGCGCGTCAGCAGCACCATGGTCTGCGCCATGGCGAAGAGTGCGAGATAGCTGGTCTGGATCGCGATGTTCCAGAGATTGCCGCTTGAAACGATGCGCGGGTCGAGCAGACCGAGACCCAGCAGGGCCAGGAATACAAGCCCCGGCAGCTTGGCCTGCGCCGCGAACTGGCGGATGTCCGGGCGAGCGCGGTCAAGAACAACCGGAGCCGCCATGTCTGGACGATCAGACATTGGCCCGCCTCCCCTGAACAATTCGGTCGAAAGCCAGTGCGCCGATGAGCACCGAGCCCAGAACCAGCGTCTGGAATTTGCTGTCGATCTGCGTAAGGTTCATCGCATTGGCGATGATCGCCAGGCATAGCGCAGCCATGGCGACGTTCTCGGCACGGCCTGAACCGCCGCGCAACGAAACGCCGCCGATCACCGCCGCGGCGATCGTCTCCAGTCCCAGCGTGCCGCCGATCGTCGACTGGCCAGAGCCGATGCGGGCGGTAATCAGGACGCCTGTGAGCGCGGCCAGGAGACCGGACAGCACATAGGCGGTTATCAGCACACGGTGAGTTCGCACGCCCGACAGTCGGGCGGCGCCGACATTGCCGCCGACGGCGTAGAAGTGACGCCCGAGCGCGGTCCGACGCTGCAGAATGATGGCGATGGCGATCACCGCGATCGCCAGCAGCAAGACCGGCGGCAGGCCAAGCACCTGCCCTCGCCCGATGGCATCGACGAAGGCGTCGGAAACGCCATAGATCGGGATGCCCTGCGTGTAATAGAGCGTAATCCCCGCGACGATCGACAACGATGCCAATGTCACCATGAAAGGGGATAGGGAAAGCCGCGCCACCAGCGTGCCGTTTACCAGGCCAACACAAGCGCCGCTGGTCAAGGCCAGCGCCACTGGGACCAGCAGTTGGACCCCATTTGCGTCGGGCATCGCGGCCATCGCCGCGGCCGTGACCACGGACGCCAAGGCCATGGTGGCGCCGACCGACAGATCAAAGCCACCGGTGGTCATGACGATCATCTGACCGATCGCCGGAATCGCCAAGAAGGAAAAATTGCGCAGGACGTTGAGGATGTTCAGGCGGTTCAGAAAACGCGGTTCGATGATCGCGGCCACGGCCGCAACCGCGACCAGAAGCAGGATGACGATCCCGCCGGTTTCCACAAAACGTCGCCGCAGCGTGTCAGGGCTCATGCCGCCTCCGTGGCGCCGGTTTCGGCGTCGAAATAGTGACGCAGCACGGTGGCCTCGGTGATGCCGTCGGCTTTGAGTTCGGCGACTATGCGCCCTTCGCGCATGACATAGACGCGGTTCGCCAGATGAACGAGCTCTGGCAGTTCGGACGATGACAGCAGAATGGCCGCGCCATTCTCCACCAGGCTTTTCATAAGCCTGTAGACCTCGCTTTTGGCGCCGACGTCGATGCCGACCGTCGGTTCATCGAAAATATGGACCGAGACCGGCCGCATCAGGCCGCGCGCCAGCACGAGTTTCTGCTGGTTTCCTCCCGAAAAGGACGACGCCGCGCGTTCCGGCGCCATCGGTCGCAGACCCAGTGTCTTCAACGGAGCGGCTATCGCCCGGCGCTCGCGCCACGACTTGAGCAGTCCGCCCTGGGACAGTCTCGGATCATCGAGCGCCGCCATGGTCACGTTCTCGCGGCCCGGGCGGCTAAGCGCCAGTCCCTCGGCGCCGCGATCGGCTGGGTAGTAACAAAGTCCAGCACGCAACATGCTGTGCGGCACTGGCGCTCGAACCACCGCGCCATGGAGTTCGATCTCACCGGACGTCACACGCTCCAGGCCGAACACGGCTCGGCAAAGTTCGCTACGACCGCAGCCAACCAAACCCGCCAGGCCGACGATTTCTCCAGCCCTGACCGTGATGGAGGCGTCCGACACGCTACCGAAGACACGCAGCCCCCTGGTCGCCAGCACGACATCGGAGGGGCGCTGGCTGATTGGCGGGTAGAGTCGTTCGACCGGTTGGCCGACCATCATCTCGATCAGCGTCGCGTCGGATGCCGTGGCGATGGCCACGGTGTCGATCTTGCGCCCTCCTCGCAAGACCGTCACACGGTCCGCGAGCCGACGGATCTCCGCCATGCGGTGCGACACATAGATGATCCCGACACCCCGGGCCTTGAGGCCCGCGATGGCGGCGAACAATTTTTCCGCTTCACCGTCGGTAAGCGACGCGGTCGGTTCGTCGAGGATGAGGATCTTGGCATCCGAAAGCATGCCTTTGGCAATCTCGACCATCTGCTTTTGCGCCCGGGTCAGCGTTTCGATCTTGCTGTCCAGCTCCACGTGAAAGCCAATGTCGCGGAAGCGTTCCTCCGCGCGGGCACGCATCGCGCGCCGGTTCAGGAAAAGCCTTCCTTTGATCTCGCGTCCAAGAAACAGGTTCTCCTCGACCGTGAGGTCGGGGACGAGACTGAATTCCTGGAACACCGCCGCCACCCCGGCATCGCGGGATTTCTGGGGGGTCAGCGCGGAAACGGTTTCGCCGTCGATACGGCACGAGCCTTCGGTCCAGCCATAGGTTCCCGCTATAAGATTGATGAGCGTCGACTTGCCGGCGCCGTTTTCGCCGAGAAGGGCATGGACCTCGCCGCTCAGCAGCGTGAAGTCGACGCCGTCAAGCGCCACCACACCCCCGAAACGCTTCGTCATACCCGTAAGTTCAAGCATCGCTGACACCACCGAACTCGAAGCAAAAATGGCGGCAGGCCAAGGCCGAGGTCTACCACCCATCGTAGATGCGACTATTGTACCGAAAATTCAGGCTTCCACCCATCGGGCGCGAAAATCTGCGTCGGGTCGATCTTGTCGACGTTGTCCTTGGTCACGATGCCCGGCGCGACCAGCAGAACCTTCTCATAGTCCTTCTTTTCCAAGGCGCGCACCGCGAGGTCGACGCTGATGCGGCCCATCATGACCGGATACTCGGCGGCAAAGCCAAGCACCTTGCCTTCCTTGACCAGCTTCAGCATCGTCTGGTTCTCGTAAGACGACATGATCACGACATCGTCGCGGCCGGCGTCGGCGACGGCACTGACGGCCGCTTCCGCCGCCGCGGCCCCGCCCCAGATGACATTGAGATCCGGATAGGTCTGCAGGGCGTCCTCGACGAGGCGTAGGCTCTGCGGAACGCCCGGCTCCCCATAGAGCTCGGCCGCTAGCTTGATGTTGCCGGTTTTGGTGCTGTCGCGGAAGCCCGCCATATAGCTCTCAGCCCAGCCCGATCCCTGCGGACCCGGCAGGCCGATCGCGGTCGTCTTTTTGTCGCCGAGATACTTCTTGAGGTACTCACCCTCCTGAAAACCCTTCTGGTAGGTATCGGGAGTGATGCGCGCGGTGATCGGAGTTTCCAGTATGGGATTGGCGACGGCGATCTGGACAAGACCCTTGGCGTCGCCCTCCTTCAGCTTGGCCGCCAAACCGGCTTCCGAGATGGCGGCGACGAGGATGCCCTGGGCGCCGGATGCGACGCAATCGTCATATTGCGACAGCTGCTTGGGCAGTGCGTCATAGCCGCCGGCCTGCAGCACCGTCACTTTGACACCCAGGCGCTTTGCTTCCTCAACGATACCGTAGTCCACCGAGACCCAGTAGCTGTCCTTGAGGTGCGGAAACAAGACGCACAGGTTCCAGGGCTTCTCGGCCTTTTCCAGCGGCACATAGTCGAGTGCCTCGACTTTTTTCAGATCGCCGCCTTTGGCCGCGTTGATCTTGAAGGGCCACCAATCCTTGGCCTCGGCGGCGTTGGGCAGGACGGCCACGCCGGTGACGAAAGCCGCCGCGAGGATGGATCGGAAAGCGTGATTCTTGGTCATGTGATTCCCCATTTGTTTCGTGTGTTCCCGGGTGGGGAGCCGACGAATTCGCCGGCTCCCCGGTCTGCCTTGGGAGCAGAGATATCTGCCGATGCGTGGAAGTCACCTTTTCGGCGAATGCGCCTTGGGGTCGTCCGCGCTGTCGCTCATTCACATCGCCACCGTACTACTTATAAGTTATAAGTCAACAGCTTTCATACGCTGGTGCTAATTTCAGGCAGGGTGAGCGTCTTCAATCCCGCGCCCTCGCCGCCGTCGACCGGCATGACGATGCCGTTGACGAAGGATGAAGCGCGCGACAGCAGCCAGGCCACGGCCTCGGCGACGTCTTCGGGAGTTCCCAATCGACCCACTGGAATGCGGCTTTCCAGCAGAGCCCTGCGGCCAGGAATGGCTAGCGTGCCCGCCATCATCCTTGTTGCGATCTGGCCGGGGCAGACGGCATTGAAGCGAACGTCGCTGATCTCCAATGCCAGCGACAAGGTCAAGGCGATCAGCGCGGCCTTGGAGGCCGAGTAGATGGCCAGACCCTCCTCGCCCATCAGCCCGGCCACCGATGACATCATCACCACCGATCCGCGCGCCGCGCGCAGGCCTGGCAGCGCCGCGCTGGTGAAGACGAACGACGAGCGCGCATTCACCCTCATGATCTCGTCCCAATCGCTCAGGGTGGCGGTCTCAAAAGCCCCTCGCCCCGTCATGCCGGCGTTGTTGACCAATCCGGCGATCTTTCCGTTACCGAGCATCATCGCGGTATTGATGACCGTTCGGCATTGGGCTTCGTCGCGCACATCACAGGCGATGAAATGTGCATTGGCGAGGCTGGATACGATTTCTCGTGCGGCAGCCTCGTCGCGACCCGTGAAGACGACGGCCGCGTTCTCCTGCTCGGCAAGGCGCCGTACACAGGCGGCGCCGATGCCATGCGTGCCGCCGGTTACGACATAGACACTCTCTTTTTCTCTCATGGTTCAGCCTTATGAATGATTGGCCCAACGAGCCAGGTTGCGCTGTCACGCTTCCAGCAAGGCTCGCGCAATTCGGTTGTGGTCCCGCCCACGGTGGGGTGGCTCACTGCGCGCGTCGATCGTGTTCACGGGCGTGGCGCCGCCGGTGGTCGGATAAAGGCATGTCGGAGCACGCAGCCTGCGCCGCGTTCAGTCTGTGTAAGTCGCGCTGAAAACCAAGCTCCAGCACGCCCGAAGCGTCATGGCCTCGACGAACCGCGGCGGTCCGGCGCTGACAAGACACAGTCTTTGATGATGTTGAAACCCGGGCATCCAGTGGCGTTGCGATCGTAAGCTTCGAAGACACCCATTGTCAGGTGGGGCCACAGAAAAATTCTTATCGTGGAACTGCGGCATTCGGCTATGCGAAAATATCACTGTTAACCCTCGACGCCCCCGGCGATGCTGCTCATCATTCGACGGCCCACAAATAGACTTCCAAGCTAGGTAGTGAGGGTCATGAGACGCGCACTCCGCAGACACGAACAAACGCGCTGTGACGCGTCCCCTGCCCAAAGTCTGTCATTAACTTATAACTTATAAGGCAACTGTCAAGAGTAGCGGCTGTGGTGTTCTGGCGTTGAGGGACCGGATAGGCTGCGGCTGATGGAAAGACATGGCTGCATGGCGATGGCAGTGCGGTTCCGGACTGCCATTATGCGACTTTCGAGGCACAAATCATGAACATGGGACGACGGATATTTGGTTCGAACTCGCGAGCCCGTTCGAGGGGACCGGCCCAAAGTGCTACCTAGACTACTCTGAACTCGCGGCAGCGTTTGCCGCTGACTGATCAAATGCCAGCCGCAATCGCTCCATTTCCGGGCGACTGTGTTCGCGGGCGGCAAAGGATCCCACGGCAAGCGCCGGGCTGAGGCATGGATTTTCGCAATGTTGGCTGTGCCGACCCTACCTGCTGCGATGTTAGCGCACATACGTCGGCTATGTTATGATCAGAGCGATATGGTTGAGCGAAACCGGGGGCCACTTTGACACGTCAAGATCCTATAGGACCAGAGTTTTACGTGCCTCTACGAGCCGCGGAGTTGGTATCGAGTGTCATTTTTTACCTCGCGGCGGCGCTATCAGTAGCAATATTACTCATTGATAAACAGCGCGATCCTCAGTTGTATGCTATCGTGCAGGCATCGTTTGCCGTTTCTGTTGTTGCCTTCTTCATCAGCGGAATCGTAATACGAACCTACTTTGCTGTCCGCGCACATTCAAGTCGCGTGGCCGACTTCGTATCGAATGCGTTCTCTGTCCCGTTGATATCATCCCCATCAAAAGGGTACTACAACACGACTGAGACAGAACCCTTCCTTCGTATGGGTATGTCTGTGTTGGAGAATTCGCTATTCACAAAGTCTATACTTCGGCGTATGCTTGGCTTCGAAAGAAGCAGGGTCTCCTTGTATTTTATCGTTTGGTTATGGGCCGCATTTTTCCGAACAACAGATCTCGAGCTGATAGCCGTTGTAGCACAAGTGCTTTTCAGCGAGCAGTTGGTATCTAGGTGGATTCGGATGGAATGGCTGCGCTCGCGAGTGGAGCGCCTCTATGATGACATGTATGCGTTGCTGCAATCCTCTGAGCCATTCGATGGCAAAGAGTTTCGGGCTCGTGTGGTCGAGGGATTGATCAGATACGAAACCAGCAAATCTCAAGCTGGTCTATCCCTCTCAACACGCGTATTCAATAAGATGAACGCAGACCTGTCAGGAAAGTGGATTGACATTTCCGGTCAACTGGGCGTTGCATCCTCCGGCACGATAGATTCAAAGTGATGGGCGAACTCGAAGGTACGCAGCTTGGTAGCCAGCATCTTGCAAATGTCTGGTCCTTGGATGAGTACTCCCAACTCCGCTCCCCTGGAGCGCCGGCTGTCTAGGGCTGTTGCCATCCAGTTGAAGCTGGTCACTACGAGGTTATCATCATCCCACGCGAGGTATTTTGCGTGAACCTTGTTTAGACGCTCCAGAGTGATGCCCCGTCCCCCGATTTCACTAGCCGTAGGCTGCCGCCCCTCCGCAAGCAAAAACTTGCTCGGTCTCGTATAGGCAAGGCGTACCTGAACTCCTTGAGCGGCAGCACTTTCCATCGGAACAAGAACTGACGTCTCGGCCGAGAGCCCGTACAGGTCGCAAGCGATCTCGATATCCCTCCTTGCTTCATCGCGCGCAAGAGTCACACACGCATAGTGATCATGATCGGAAACAAGGGAAAGCGCGTAGGCACCGGTCTCTTGCCGCGTTCGGGCTTGCTGCTTCACCAATGACCACAATCCGCTCAGCCGACGTGCAGTTCCAGTCCAATTGCCCACGGCAGGGAGTTGGCTGGAAAGCAGTCTGCTCATGATTTGCGATGAAAGCAGGGCACTTCTGGTGCGTATCGAGACCTCCATCCAGTCAAACTCGGACGACAGGAAATTGCTGCTCCCCACCACGGAGGTCCACTTCCCAGTTTCACGATCGTCATAGACAATCACTTTTGCATGTGATCCGGACGAATGGGACGATAGCTTGACACGACTTCTTGCCCCGGCTGGCAGCTTTTCCAATACGGCAATTGCGTCGGAAAGCTTTTTAACGGGCTCCGTACCTTCGGGATCTGTGTACAGGCCCCAAAGGAGCTCGATCCTTATTTTACGCCGGGCTGCACGTTCAAGGTCCGGAACCAACTCTTGCAGCGTTTCCGCGCCGAGGAAGCACGAGTGGATTACAACGGCGGTCTTCGCATTCTCCAGTATCTCTCGGAGCAAGCGGCGATGTGCCGGACCGCCAATGATAAGGTCGTCCATAGTGAGATGATCTCTTGGCCCCTCGACTTGACTCTGGCTTTTTTCCGAATCCGACGCGTCGTCCGCTTCCGGAACTTGTTGGGATGCGCTTACTAGTGCCTGTGTGAGGGCAAGCGGCACATGTGCAGGCAAGCCGGTCTGGACCTCGTTGAAGGCGATCCCAATTCGCGCATAGGGCAATGAGGGCGTCCGGAATTGAGGGTTCGAGGGCTCTAGGCTTTCGTTCAAATTCAAACGGAAGAGGTCGCGAAGAGCACCGTCGTTCGGCTCAAATGTGTGCAGCAACGGTACGAGCGCCTCGCAATCATCTGGAAGGTCTCGCTCATACACAAGGTCGAGATCGTCGGCCCGCATCCAATGCCCTGTCATCCTGTCGACGCAAACAGAATCCCACCGAACGTCTTTCAAGAGGCGTTCAGGCAGGGTCTTCTCAGTGGCTCGTCGCTTCCCTGCCGGCGTCGCTGCAAAGTGCACGTTGCCACTGTCACTGCGAACTTCGACCCAGTTGGCCCGGAGCAAATTAATTAGCGCCTCAACAACCAAGCGGTGAGGAAGTGAGGCCGACTCTGCCAATTCCAGCGCTGTTCGCTTCGATAGAGAGGTCTCTATGAGCAGCATGTGCTCGATAATGCTCCAGCGGCGACCGAAGCTGTAGAGGTAGCTCACGGCCATTCGATACAGGGGAAGATAGACATACCTCATTTGATACCCCTTACCCTGGCCAGCGTGCCGGCCGCTTCGGCGGCCTCCATCTCTTTCATCATTCTCCCGATATATGCGTGCTCGTCGTAGTCACTTGTATATTGGTTGCATCTGGACTTAAAGAAATCCCCAGCTCCCAACTATAATTAACTTCTGCTTCGCTCTGCTCAGAAGCACATTCATCCGATTCTTTTCTTTTAGAAACCCAACACTTTTCCATGGAACCAAGGCATTGTTACGGACAAGGCTGACAATCACTATATCGGCTTCCGAACCTTGAAATTCATCTACTGTTGCCCCCATCCTCTTTCCATGGCGAAGATCAAACGGCGCTTGGAACATGTGCCCGAGTGAACCTGCGGAATAAGCTCTCTCGATGGCGAGTTTTATTGCGCTCAGTTGACCATTGTAGGGGGATAGGATTTGCAGCTCGCAAGGCGTATCGTCTCGTGCATTAATCTCATCAAGGATATTGACAACAAGATTGGCCTCCGGTCTCGAGACGAACAGCCCATCGACCTCACCTTCCGCAAACTCCTCCTTTTGAACCCAATTGACATCACACCAGACGATTCTTTGCTGAGGCAACCATGAGGTGTTCGAGATCGCGAATGGCTCAGGCAGTTGGAAGCGTTCATGGGTCTCAGCGGGCGATCGCAGAATCGTCCCGCCCTTTTCATCGGGGTAGAACACCCGGCCCACCAGGTCTGCGATATCGGGATGCATACGGTGTTGATCTGTAAGAATGGCCGCTGGACCTCTGCCTAGTTCCCCCTGAATGCTCCGCATAAAAATGGTTTCGAAGAGTTTCACCATCCTTGTCCACTCCGCGCACCGATCAACGAAAGGATCCCGGCTGTCATCGTCAGCAACAAGAGATGGATCCACCAGTCCTGGCGCGAACTGCGCGCCAGTCTGGATCGCCTTTCGAACTCTGAGGGGCTCGCCGAGGAGATCAGTGAACCGACGTACGTTGAATGGCGGAAGCTGATGATGATCCCCAATCAGAAGCAATCGGTGGCTCTCTTGGAGCGCCGTGGCCATATCGAATCCATGCGCCTTGCCGGCCTCTTCGATAATTGACCAATCAAAGCGTCGCCCGCGGTCAGCGAGGCCAGCCAAGTCGGCTGAATTCAGGGTCGAAAAGGTGAGATTTGCCGCGTCCTGGACCAGGACCTGCATTGTGCGGACCTCAGTGTCCGCCTCAGGACTACGGAATTCGCCATCCTCCACAGCTGCGGCCAATCGCTCCTGAAGGAAATCGGGGGAACGTGTCGCCAGATCGCTTTTGTGGAGTTGCTCCAGGAGCCCGTTTGTCACAGCCTCGGGATCATCGCCATCTCCAGCCTCCCCACCAAGACGAAGCACGATCGGACGTCTGTGACTGTCGTATTTTGCGAAGAGCTTGGATAATTTCGAACGCACGTCGTCAACCGTATGGTGCGAATGCGCCGTGATCAGAATCTGCGCGCTTGAATCGGCGTTAAAGAGTCGGTCGGCAAACGCCTTGATTAAGGTTGTCTTGCCCGTGCCGGGTGGGCCCTGGATGGCGAAAGACGGCTGGGTAGCCCAGAGGCTCTCAAGCGCCACAAGTTTCGATTTGTCTAAGGCAATATCTGCCTTGGCGGGTGGGAGTTCGTCCGAATTCTTGCGGGCAACATCGTAAGGCGATGCGACGAGGCGGAGCAGGCTCTCGAACGACCGCATGTCCTCGATAGCCTTGTGTCTCCTTCGAATCTGCGCCAGTGCGCCGCCGTGGTTCCTGGCTAGATACGCCCTCCCTTCTCTCAGGCTAACAACGCCCTGCGTCCGGAAGAAATAGCGGGGGCCTTTTGGGTCAGGCTTGGCCATCACAAAGCGCCACGTTACCGCCGAACTATCGCCTCCGATGGTGCGCCGTTCGAGAAACGAGTACCGGTCATGCTTCGGTTCATCCTCGTCGTCGGCGGTAACGGCTTCCGCACCGAGTTTAAACCAGTCCTGAAGCTGCTCTGGTGGAGGCGCCAAATTGAGGAAGCGAGCAAGATCGGCTCGCTCAGGCTCATGGACTGGGGTGACCACGACGGTGGTGTCATTCGCGCTTTTGTCGACCTCAAGGATGTCTACCGCGCAAATCTGCGCGACAGTCAGAACTGTATCCAGCTGTTGGGTGACGCGGAAAAACTCGTGCACCGTGCGTAGATGACTCGGCAGAGTCAATTTCTCCGCTTTGATCGGAAACACCTTGTCCCATTGGGCCGCTCGATCTCGGACCGAGCGAATATTTTTCCTGACGTGTGGATATAGCTGAATGTCGAGCTTACGTTGTCCGAGACTGAATAACTGGTCGTCAGAGTTAAGTCTGGGTACCTGCTCTATCCCCTCGCAATAGCCGATGTCCCAGGTCGATAGGCTGTCGACCGACCAGATCCGGACTCGGTACTCAAGCTTTTCGCCCTTAAGGACATAGTACGGTGCAGGGAAACTGCGGGCGGCAATGCGAATATCGCCTCGAAGATCCCTTCTTATCCAGTCTCTCTGCGTGACGGGATCGTGCGCACTCGCCGCTCCTTCCGACACGACATCAATCGTCCTGGCGATATCGCGATCCGATCCCAGTCGGAGGGCAACTACCAAGTCCCTAGAGAAGGAGCTCGTTACCGATCCCAAGTCTCGCACGATGTGCCGGATGCGTTGCTCGATCTCTTCGCCATCGACGAGCCTTTGCTCCTGATTCTCATCGAGTAGTCTGAGGATGACGTCTCGTTCGCTCTCTCGGAGATTGGTGAGTCCTTGTATGATCGTAGGTAACGCTGCGCGTTTTCGGATGCTTTTCAGGGGCGCGCCAAAGACCTCGGCTGCGACCAAACCGAAGTCATACCAGTCGGTGGCAGTAGAGTACTCTCCATCGAGCCGATCGAGTTCCGGTGCAACGAATGGGCTCTTCCGTCCCACTTTTGAGGCGCCCCCGTCCAATCCTGCAATACGAAGCGACCATTCGAACCCGCTAAGACGGAATTCGCCCTGCCCATCCGGACTCACGAAAACTGACATTGGTGACAGAGAACGGTGGAGAGTCCCTTCGCGATGAAGAATCGTAAGGGCCTCGGAGATTCGCAGTAGCCCTTCCCATAGCGGCCGCCGCCGACCAACCTCCGAGAGATTAAGGAGCCAGTGATAGCGACTGCGATTTTGAAGTACGTCTGACAACACAAGTCGTGTGCCGCCGTCGAGGACAGCGAAGAAGTGTTTGTCGTCAGCGTCAAGATCTCGAAGCTTGACGAATAGCTCTGAGGCGCCAGGATAGCCCTGAAGCCGCATAAGCCCCCGAACTTCGCGGTTCCAGAGCGCCTGGATCGCGGAGCTGTCTCCTACGGGTTTATTCCAGAGCTTGACGTAGTATAGGTCTCCAGCATCTTCGGCCTGCCACAGATCAGGAACTCCTCTCTTGGCGTCCCCACCTACGATCCGACGGATCAGTCGATACCGAACACCCTCTGTTCAGCCATCCGATCCCCGCCCAGAAATGTTACTCGCAAGACGTTGGGCATCGGTTTGAAACAATGCGCACAGGATTTGTTTCATCTATTTCTTCGCAATACTAGCTTGAGTTGTTCGGTCCTTCTGCGCCGCGGTCAGTCGGCCCGAACCGGCCCAACCCTCCACTTTGGTACCGACACCGACGATAGCAATTAAACGGCCGCGGTTCCGCTAGTGCGGGGCGAGTCCGACCTGCACCGGCCGGCCAAACGTCAAGACCATTCCTGGTCAAGCTCTCGAGTGGGGACGAGGCCACCATCGGCTTCCCGGGTCGGTATGCTCGTAGCGTATATCCTGCTAGACCTGATCATCAGCATCGTACGTGCGTTCCGAGACCCCGCACTCAAGGCACACGTCGCCACCATGGTTCTCGCTGTAGGTCCAGCCACCCGCCCACCCGCAGTTGGGACAGAATTCATAGCAGTCGAGCTCGCCCCATAGCCATGGACTAGCATATTCCGGAACCGCGTCCCTATCATAGGAAATGATCTCAAAGGCATCTTGTCCGACAGAGATGTAAGCCCTCGATGAAAAGAGCTTCAGGGCAGAAATAACTCGTCTGCCGACAGGAAAAACCATTCTCCCGAATCTGCCTTGTGGTCGAATATGAGGTGCAACCGCCGTTCGACCACGCGGTCTTCGGAAATCGATCCGGTCCGAATTTCTCCCATCAACGCAACTCTACGCCGATTGCCAGTCTGCAGGTTGGCTATGCGGCGATCGACCGCCTGCGAGCGTCCGACCTTCACATAAAGACGGCCGGCAAGGCTGTTGTCCAATTCAGTGATAAAATAGACGGTCATTGTAGCATTCAGGATATTCAGCTACGCGCTTCAACCCCGCTGCACTCCCAAAAGAAAAATTGCTAGCGAGGAACGGCAGCAGCGCAGTCACCTACTCTCTCCAGCCAAGTGCACGGAGCCACGCATCGACCTGACCAAATGCATCCTGCTGCCATTGTTCGGCGGTGCGTTCCCCGAGAATTTGGGTGTCCTGCACGAACTGGCCGACGCTAGTGGGGCCAAAACTATCAACCGCCTCGAACTTGCCGGCAATAAACCCGAAGCCCTCTTTGCCTTCCTTGTGAGCGAGAACCGGCTCGCAATCCGCGGCAAGTGCATCGGGGCCACCTGGATAGTTTCGAACGCAGTAATAGATGTCGTATGCATCCTTCCTCTTCAGGCGGTTCTCGATTGCGTAGCCCTTCATTGCGAGGAGGGCGGGGATCGATGCGACGGCGATGTTGACGTGGTTCGCGCCTCCATCCGGCATCTCGCCCGAAATCGCAACGAGGTTGTAAAAGCGTAAGGCCAATTCGGCACCCGATGCCCGCTGCACGGCAAAATGCTCGATCAGCGGCGGTTTGTTCTTTGTGAAGACGGCGTCGAAAGGACGCAAGAAGTCGACAACCACATCGATCGGACCTCCACCATCATCGACAGGCACTGTGCGAACAAGCTGGAACAGACGGTGATCGTCACGCTGCTCATACCCATTCCCCATAAGTGCCTCGACAAGTCGGGCGTATTCGCCATCTCCAAGTGCCTCGGTATCGAGGCCCAGATCGACGTCGAGAGTTCCGACATGCGGCATTTCTTCGTTTTCTAGGAGGAGCCAAGGCACCGCGCCGCCAATCACGGCGAACTTGCCTTTGAAACTGCGGAGTATCTGACCAATTTCCAGTAGAACCGATTTCACGGCCGCGGTGGTGCGGTCGTCGTAGTCGGCGGCCGATTGCGGATCGGGCGGTACTACTGGAGCCATTGCAATTTCTCCTGCCGCAAATGGTCAGCGGCCTCCTGTCCCCTCTCCCCGGATATCACCAAATCAAGGTAAGTTTGAACAGGACTTGTGCAAACGACGCCGGGCGCCGGCTCGATTGTATCAAGCAGTGGCCCTTCATCCTTCAGGATCGTGATCACAACGTTTTCACCCTTCGCCGCCGACGACAGCTTGAGGGCATGCCGCAGACGGTCGAGACCTCCGGTATCTGCGTAGAAGAACTGGCTGCCTACCCGAGCATATGGCGCAATCCATTGCGCTGCCGAGAACGATGCGAGGATCGCTCGGTCAATTCGATTCGACGCACCAAGCACATCGCGAACGACCTGGTCGAACGCTTTGCCGTGCAAGGTAGTGTAGAAGGTTTGGCGATCACCCGCTGGCGGCTCATAAGAGTTCCGCCAAGCGTCCAGAACCGCTGCCGGCCGAAAAAGCGACATGCCATCGTCGCCGATTTTCGCCCACTCCCGATCCACAAGCGCAGCGCGGACATTGCTGACGTGGCCGAGACTGACACCGGCTGCTTCCGCAAGCTCGGTGACGCGCCAGGGATGGTGTGGATCGCGCAACATCACTCTCAGAACCTGCGCGGACTTCGGTTTGAAGATCGACTTCAACTCGCGGCGTTCGATTGCGGGTCGGGTCGGAACCTTACGCTCAATAAATATGCCGTCGAAAGCGAGCCGGCAATTTCCCTCGAAATCGAGGAAGCCCACATTTTCTTCCTGGCAAAGAGCCTGTGCTTCTGGAGAAAGAAAGGGCGCAATGAACACAGGAATTGCGCCTTTTCCTATGTGGTTTACCGCCCTTCGCACCTGGAGTAGGCCCGAGTGAACGTGGCGCGGCTGTCCGCTCGACTTGACCTCACAGACGAGAATATGTGTGCGCCCGAAGGCGCTGATATACGCAAGAATATCGATTTCGCGATCGAAAGCGTCGGCTTCAACCTCTACATTCTCGATGGAAACGGGCGGAATATCGTTTAAGACGGCCCGCAGAGCGTCCGCAGCTTGATGCTCAATGCTTTTCAATGAGTCGCCCGATTTCAGCATCCGCTGAAAATGGCTGACCTACTGAAATATGTCAATCGCAATTCACAAAATGTGACGGTTTCAGCGGATGTTGAAATTCGACCAAGAGTGAAAATCTTGAGTTAGCTTCGCCCGTGCCCCAATCAATCCATCTTATGTCGATGGCCGCGACCTGAGTATCGAAAGGCGTCAACTAAAGGCGCCTTCACCAAAATCATCGATAGCGCGCCAGACGCCTGCGAACCTCGGGTGTCAAACGGCTTCCAAAACTGACCCTCGATCGGCGTCCAATTTTAAGCTCTATCTCTGCCAATAATACGTGGGGTCGAGCCACGTAGCCGGCGCCCGCTATCTTCGAGGATTCCCGCCCCCGTGCAGGGTTACTTGAGGCCCCGGTCACTCCACAATGGCAGAGCCTCTCGGACCGCCGAGCGCGGCTTACTTGCGCTGCCCCAGGGTCAGGTGCCGCGAACGTCGCTTCTGAAACATGCCGGGTGTAGACCGAAGGTCTAAGCCTTTCATAGAGCAGCCGAGTTGACAGGCGAAATGGCCTGTTACACGCTGGTTAAATCGATTAGGATGTTTCGCAGGGAAAACTCCGCCCAACCCAGGCAACCATGGACGATCGCCCAAAAGCAACACGCAACGGTAGGGCCGCCGCCAAGGCCAAAGAAGTCGAAGCGGAGCTGATTGCCGTTGTCGTGTCCGTCAATGACGGTGAACCAGCGGTCCTCACCATCGGGCAGGGGGATTGCCTGCCCTCGGGGCCGTTCGCGCTGGAGCATCGATCGCTGCAGTCAGGTCTTAGGGCGTGGGTCGAGCAGCAGACTGGTCATCCCCTCGGCTATATTGAGCAGCTCTATACGTTCGCTGATCGCGACCGCGCCGACGGGCGCCAGCAGCGCGTCATTTCCATCAGCTATCTCGCTTTGACCCGGAAGGAAGATGCCACCGGCGCATCGGCCTGCGCCTGGCGGAGCTGGTACGATTATTTTCCGTGGGAGGACCACCGCCTCGGAACACCGAAACTGATTGCGGATGTTCTGAAGCCGCGTCTGCTTGCCTGGGCGGCTGCAGTTGAGGAGGCTGCGATTGCCCGTGAACGACGGCGGCGGGCTGCCATTGCTTTCGCGTTCGAGGACCGACCCTGGAATGAAGAGTTGGCGCTCCAGCGCTATGAGCTGCTTTACGAGGCGGGTCTGGTGGCAGAGGCCACCCGCGACGAACGGTCGATCGCATCCGACTCAACAGCCGGGGCAACGATGGTTGCCGACCATCGCCGCATCCTGGCCACGGGCCTTGCGCGCCTGCGCTCGAAGATCAAATACCGGCCAGTCGTCTTCGAGCTGATGCCGCCGGTGTTTACGCTGCTGCAGCTGCAACGGACCGTGGAAGCCCTGGCAGGCCGGCTGATCAACAAGCCCAACTTTCGCCGGCTCATCGAGCAGCAAGAACTGGTCGAGGAGACTGGCGAGACGTCCCTGGATACGGGCGGCCGCCCGGCCAAGCTCTATCAGTTCCGCCATGCCGTGCTGGACGAAACTGCCGTGGCGGGGACAAAATTGCCTCTGGCCAGCCCGGGGTTGACACTCTTATAGTCAACCTAGATATATACCCCTTATAGTCGAATGGATTATAAACGGGAGGCGCCGGTGAGCGGGACGATACCTTCGGCCGCGTCCCTGTATCAGCGCGTCCAGCGCATCATCCCCCCAGTGGAATGGGCGGCTTTCAGCGATGACGTCGAGGCTATTCTCGAGCTCAAGCACGAGCGCCACGCCGTCATCCTGGCCCACAACTATCAAACACCCGAGATTTTCCACTGCGTCGCAGACATCGTCGGCGACAGCCTGGCGCTGGCCCGCAAGGCAATGACCGTCGATGCGGACATCATCGCGCTCGCCGGCGTGCATTTCATGGCTGAGACGGCGAAGCTCCTCAATCCGGACAAGGCGGTGCTCATTCCGGATCTTGGCGCCGGCTGCTCGTTGGCGGACTCGATCACGGCGGACGACGTGCGGCTGATGCGGCAACGCTACCCTGGCGTGCCGGTCGTGACCTACGTCAACACGTCCGCTGCCGTGAAGGCCGAGTCGGACATCTGCTGCACCTCCGGCAACGCGTTGGCTGTGGTGGAGTCGCTTGGCGTTGAGCGGGTGATCATGCTGCCCGATGAATACCTGGCCAGGAACATCGCGGCACAGACTTCGGTCGAGATCATCGCCTGGAACGGTCATTGCGAAGTGCATGAGCGCTTCACGCCAGCCGACATTCGCGAGCTGCGGGATGCCTACCCTGGCGTTACCGTGCTTGCCCATCCTGAATGCCCGCCGGAAGTTGTCGCGGTTGCCGATTTCGCCGGCTCGACTGCGGCGATGTGGGATTTCGTCGGACGGCACAAGCCTGCGCGCGTCGTGTTGATGACCGAATGCTCAATGAGCGACAACGTGGCCATCGAGCATCCCGACGTCGAGTTCGTGCGCCCCTGCAATCTCTGTCCGCATATGAAGCGTATCACGCTCGCCAACATTCGCACGGCGCTGCAAGAAACCCGCCACATCGTGACCATCGATGCTCGAGTGGTTGATGGTGCTCGGCGTGCGGTCGAGCGGATGCTTGCCGTATGACGCCAGACGTCGGCGACATCAGGGGAGCGCCCGTGATCATCGGCGCTGGCGTTGCCGGGCTGATGACCGCGCTTCATCTGGCGCCGCATCCCGTTTACCTTCTGTCCCCGACGCGGCTCGGGACCGAAACCTCCAGCACACTCGCGCAAGGCGGGCTGGCGGCAAGCCTCGGCGCTGACGACAGTCCAGACCTCCATCTTGCAGACACGCTTGCTGCAGGTGATGGCCTCTGCGACGAGAGTGTGGTCAGACGCGTTGCGAATGCGGCGGACCGAGCCATCGAGAATTTGATGGACTTGGGCGTCGCCTTCGACTGCTCGTGGGACGGGACACTGCGGCTCGGGCTCGAGGCAGCGCATTCCCGTCGCCGGATCGTCCATGCCGGGGGTGACTCTACGGGCCGCGAGCTTGTACGCGCGCTCATCATCGCTGCGAGGCGAACGCCTTCGATCACAATTCTGGAAGGCATGGAAGCCCGCCGGCTCATTGTGGAAAATGGTGCGGTCAGCGGCGTTGTGGCGGCAAAAGGTGGACAGGCGATTATATTTCCGACGCGCCGCGTGGTTCTTGCGAGCGGCGGTATCGGCGCCCTGTTCAGAGACACGACCAATCCGGCCGGCTCATTCGGGCACGGCCTGGCGCTCGCCGCATGCGCCGGTGCGGAACTCGCCGATCTGGAATTCATCCAGTTCCACCCGACGGCGCTCGACGTTTCGCATCGGCCTATGCCGTTGGTGAGCGAAGCGGTCCGCGGCGAAGGCGCAGTCCTGATCGACGAGTGCGGGCACCGCTTTCTATGCGATACGCCTGGCGGCGAGCTGGCATCGCGCGACGTCGTGGCACGGGCCGTATGGCAGCAGCTTGGCACCGGACATCGTGTTTACCTTGATGCCCGGCAGTCCCTCGGCCAGAAGTTCGCCAAGCGCTTCCCAGCTGTGACCCGGCATTGCCGGGACGCCGGAATCCATCCGGCAGTCGAGCCCATCCCGGTTCGCCCAGCGGCACATTATCACATGGGCGGCGTGGCCGTGGATGCCGCGGGCCGCAGCACGGTGTCGGGCTTGTGGGCTTGCGGTGAGGTTGCCTGCACCGGTCTGCACGGGGCGAACCGGCTTGCCAGCAACTCGCTGACCGAGGCCGTGACGACCTCGTTGTGGGTCGCGCAAAGCGTAGCTGCCGCTCCTGCAGGCTGGCAGTGGCCAAGGCTTGTCGCAACGGCACCCCCGCGGCCCGAGCCCTCCTCCGTTCGCCATGCGGTCTCTAATGGGCTCGGTGTTATACGGGACGGGCAAGCACTATCCGACACCGTGGAAACGCTGCTGCCGATCGCGGTTCGCAACACTGGCGCTTCCGATCCCGCCTTGATCGCGCTGATGATCGCCATTGCAGCGCTTCGACGCCAGGAAAGCCGCGGCTCGCATTGCAGGTCGGACTTCCCCACACGCAGGGCGCAGGCCCGGTCTTCGCGCTTGACCCTCGCCTCAGCAATGACGGTTGCGGCCGAACTTAGTCTGCGGCCCGCGGAACGGAGTGCCTGATGACGTCACCTCCACCCCTTCCCGGGATCGTGATCGAGCCGATCGTGCGTAGCGCTCTACTTGAGGATCTGGGCAAAGCCGGTGACCTTACCAGCGATGCGATTATACCCTTTGACTGCAAGGCCACCTTTGCGTTCAGAGCACGGCAGTCTGGCGTTGTTGCCGGTCTTGATCTGGTAGCCTACGCTTTCATGCTTGTTGATCCGTCGATCGACATAAATTTTGGACGTCTGGACGGCAGCAGGATCGCGGCGGGTGAGACCATTGCAAGGGTGAGTGGACCGGCGCGTGGAATGCTTGCGGCCGAGCGTACAGCGCTCAATTTTCTCTGCCATCTCAGCGGCATTGCGACGGCAACGGCCGAGATCGTCGAGGCGGTGCGCGGTCAGAAAGCACGGATCGTCTGCACGCGAAAGACGACGCCCGGCCTACGCGCGCTGGAAAAATACGCCGTGCGCGCCGGCGGCGGCGCCAACCACCGCTTCGGGCTGGATGATGCCGTGCTCATTAAGGACAATCACATTGCCATTGCCGGCGACATCCGCACGGCCATTGAGCGGGCGCGCGCCGCGGTCGGCCATGTGGTCAAGGTCGAGGTCGAGGTCGACACGCTCGACCAGCTCGAGATCGCGCTAGGCGCCGGGGTCGACGCCATCCTGCTGGACAATATGTCCGTCAAGCAACTGACCCGAGCGGTGGCAATGGTCGACGGCCGCGCGACCACCGAGGCCTCGGGTCGCATAACGCCGGCAACGGCACCAGCCGTAGCGGCAACCGGGGTCGACCTCATTTCTATTGGGTGGCTTACGCACAGCGCGCCAATCCTCGACATCGGCATGGACGTGCCTATCGAAGCATGCATCCAGAAGCATCTGAACTGAATAGAGCGCGCTCCATATAGGAGCAATCTGCGGAAGTGGGGACGTACGATGATCGACAAGGGATTGAGATCCGACCGGGCCAAGGCGCTTGCCTTCATCAGCGCAATGCTCAGCGAGCTGAATCAGATCGCGGGGTCTCACAGGCTGCAGTTCCTAGGATACCTTCTGGAGATGGCGTATATCGAGTCGTACGACATGGTCCGCAAAGAGCGCTCCCACCATCAAAGCAAGGCCATAGATCAGGGATAGCCCTGCTGAACTGAGCGCTGCGGCAGCTTCAAATCTGACCTCGGCACTTCTATTTCCGCAAAAAAGACGCGCAGTGCTCTAGCGCGTTCACGGGCGGTTGGACTGCAAAAACCAGTTGGAATATTTGACAGCGCGGCAGGATCACGATTTGCTCTCCAGTGCGCGAGCAACGACATGGATTCGATCTCCTTGTTTCGAGAAATGGTCGGACTGTTTCGCACAACTGACATCAGTTTCGGTTGAGTGGATTCGAGTGGGTCTAGTGGCCCCTCACTGAGGCCCTATGCGAAATCCTAGGCCAGCGGATAAACCAAAAAGTCGTGTGACACGCCAATTGCATCGAGGAGGATTCGCGTTGCCCTTGTACGAGCCAATGCTTCGCCATCTGAAATCGCGCGAGCTGTTCGGAGCCATTGACCGGGTGCCGGCTCTTGGCATGCTGGTAAGTGAGCAGACCTTCGAGGTATTAAACCCTTCGACCGGCGAAGTGCTGGCGGAGCTGCCCGACATGGGTGTCGAGGAGACGCGCGCCGCAATCGACAAAGCTCATGTGGCGCAACCTGAATGGGCCGCACTGACCGCGCGCGAGCGCAGCGACATCCTCTGGCGTTGGCACCAACTGATCGTCGACCACACTGACGATCTTGCAGCGATCCTCACTGCGGAGATGGGCAAGCCGCTAGCCGAAGCGAAGTCTGAGGTGGCGCATGCGGCCGCATATCTGCAATGGTACGCCGAAGAGGCCAACCGCATCTATGGTGAGACGATCTCGCCGCCCTCTACAGACCGTCGCATGCTGGTGATCAAACAGCCGATCGGCGTCGTTGGAACGATCACGCCCTGGAACTTCCCCGCCTCAATGGTTGCGCGCAAGATCTCGCCGGCTCTCGCTGCCGGCTGCACGATCGTGCTCAAACCGGCTGAACAGACGCCGCTGGTGGCGGGTGCAATGTTTGCTCTGGCCCACCTTGCCGGGTTTCCGGAAGGCGTCGTCAACCTGATCTATGCGTGCGAGGGTGATGCGGTCGGTCGCGAACTCTGCTTTAACCCCAAGGTCCGCAAGATCAGTTTCACCGGTTCGACCGAGGTCGGCCGGTTGCTCATGCGCCAGTGCTCGGACCAGATCAAGAAAGTCAGTCTCGAGTTGGGTGGCAATGCGCCTTTCATCGTCTTTGATGATGCGGACGTCGATGCTGCCGTCGACGGCGCGATCCAGGCCAAGTTTCGCAATGCCGGCCAGACCTGCGTTTCCGCCAACCGGCTTTACGTCCAGTCGGGCGTCCATGACGAATTCGTCGACAAATTCGTGGATCGTGTCCGCCAGCTTCCGGTCGGCGACGGCTTCGATCCAGGTGTCGCCATCAGTCCGCTGATCGACAGGCACGCACTGGCCAAGATCGAACTTCACATTGCCGATGCCTTGGCCAAAGGTGGCGCGATCCGATGTGGCGGCGGCCGCATCGGCAGCGACGGCACGTTTTTCCAGCCGACGGTCCTCAGCGGCGTCACAAGGGAAATGACCGTGGCGCAAGAGGAGACCTTTGGACCCTTGGCGCCGATCATTTGCTTTGACGATTCTGATCAAGTCGTGCGTGAGGCCAACGACACGATCTACGGCCTTGCCGCCTATTTCTATGCTTCAAACCTGAAGCGTGTCTGGCGTGTAGCGGAGGCCCTGGAATACGGCATGGTTGGGATCAACACGGGACGAATGTCCTCAGAAGCCGCGCCCTTCGGTGGCATAAAACAGTCCGGCATCGGGCGGGAAGGTTCCCGCCACGGCCTCGAAGACTATCTTGAAATGAAGTACCTCTGCATGGGCGGCATCTGAGGCAGCGGGCGGCGACTGCCGCGATGAAGGCCAGCGGTCGGCCGGACGCCACGGAATGGACCCACAGTTTTCATATTCGCGGAACAATCCACACCCAATCTGCCTCATAAAGGGCCCCGGTTTCCGTCTATTTTTTTGGCGTCGAATGTCGTCAATTGCCTTCGTCACTGTAGCGGAACGCGGCGCGATAGCCGGTTAGCAACAAGCTTTGGGCGTCATTTCTCTCTGGCGGAATCGACCCTTCCGACAAAAGCCTGACCTTTGCCAGTCTTCTACGGGCAAGCGTTCGCGCCAAAAGTTCAAAGCCGCGTCCGTAACATTCGACGATGAAAGCCAATGTCATCAGGTCGAGCAGAAACTCGTCGATCGCATGTGTGAGCGCATCAGACTTTTGTCCGAACTGAAGGAGCAGGGCGCGCGCGTCTTCGATCGCGGCCTGGCAATCGGGTGCATCTATCAGGGAACTGATCCTGTCAAAGATCTGCAAGCGTCCTCACTTTTCGGAAGCCACACTCAGCATCGAACGCCGCTGATGAGTGAGTTTCCAACAAAAGAACAGGGTAACGTTTCGCGAAAAGGCATCGCTCCGCAAAGTGCGCGTTGATGAAGCCTGGTGCGTTAGCGACAAGTGAATCCGACCTTGACAAGACATCTTCGAAGGCGAGTGAGCCGGCCCACGCCCGCGTGCCGCGACCCTCAATGCCGAGGAAACTGTGCTGCACTCGTCGGAGGCAACCAGTTCCTCTCTATTCTTCCCGCCGCCACGGTTCAGCCTAGATTACATGCGAAACGACAATAACGGAAAGCAAAGGTTCGCAAAATGAGTAGGGTGGCTGGATCAAACGAAGATTTGGCTGCACCAAGGACCTTTGGGCCACTTCTGCAGCCGACCTTTCGTTCGATCTGGCTCGCGACGCAGGTTTCAAGCCTCGGCTGGTTGATGCAGACTGTCGCCATCAGCTGGCTGATGGCAACGATCTCGACTTCCGATCTGATGG
>NZ_JAMYKW010000047.1:0-40620 GCF_040317555.1 Mesorhizobium sp. M1406
CCGAAAACGACCGCCGTAATATGGATGCCAGCGGTAATGAAACTCCACCATCTGCCCGACATGGGCAGAATGACCCTGCGATGGCTCTCGGCAGAAAGTCCTGGCTGTTCTGCGGTTCCGATCGCGGCGGACAGCGCGCTGCCGTTCTCTACAGCCTGATCGTCAGCGCCAAGATGAACGATATCGATCCGCAAGTCTGGCTCGCCCACGTCCTCGCTCGACTGCCCGCCTATCCAGCCCATCGGATCGATGATTTGCTGCCGTGGAATTGGAGACCCGCAAAACTGCGGACCCAACCAGCGGCGGCCTGATCATGCAGCGCAATAAGGTGCATCACATCTACACCGTCGAACGTGTCGCCAGGGACCTCGGCGTCAGCGAAGAGCTCATCCAGGACCTGACCCTCGGTCTCGAGCCCGAGGATGGCGTGATCTGGGTGTACGGGGCTAACGATGACGACGGGATCTTGGCCTTCACCGATGAAGGCATCGAAGAGGTCGAACTCCTCCTCGAAGAACATCATCGCGTCTCCCCATCGAAAGCTTGACCCCAGCACCGCGGTGCTCAGGTCCTCATGGCATCGGATATGCACGTCTGCGGTCTTCACCGGATGCGTACGCTGGATCAGTAGGGGCACGTCCATGAAATGGTCCAATCAATGGGTCAGGTTCGCCTGAAGCTGCAACAGGGTACGATGATCGAGGACAAAATCGTCATCAGCACCGGCGCGTACTTCGGCGTTGGCGAGGCCACGGCAGGTGTTGGGCCACAACGCCGCCGGCTACCATGTGAAGCCCATCTCCCGCTGGACCCAATGTGACCCGTTACGGGTCAATACGCTTGGCACCGCAATTGCGTTGATACGTGTGTGGGCTGGGGCGAGGGCCCGTCGCCTCGCAACTGGGGCGGCGGGCCTTTGAACGATGGATTTGAGTCGAGCGGCCCGGCACCCCTTTGTTGGGATGGGGCTAGGACACCGGGCCTAACCGCCGGGCAGTTTGTGAGAACGGCGCCGGGGCTAGGAAGTATATACGCTCATGCTGAATTAGGCGCAAAGCATACGAACGAAGTACGAGTGCACAACTGGGGCCAACCGGTGATGACCGCTGTCGGGACCATATGCGAGAAGCTGTACTGGTGCTAAACAGAGTGGGAGTAGGAGGAGCGGCTGCGACAGCGCCGCGCTGCGTCGGTGGGATGGGCAAGGGCAGCACGGCGGTGGAACATTAGCAGTCGCTAAAGGTTGTTGCTTAGCGGTAGAGGCATGCTCTCCATCACCCCTGCCGAAGATCGGGGCATTACCCTTGATCGGCCCGCGCTCTCTCCGCCGAGGCGCGGGCTTTTAGCGACCCAAGGGGACGAGAAGACAGTTAGGCCGGTAACCGCCCCCAGCCGGATCCTTTTCCAAAAGCCTCGCTGGCGCACGACTACCGGCCGAAGTGTTGCTCGCGACCGGCCACTGGTGGTCATCTTTCGATGAGCACCTGCGGGATCAACTTCCTCGACAAATGGATGGCCGAGAACTTGCCGGGCAACGCCACGGAAAACCCAGTCTTCATTAGCGACCTTGCCGACCAGCTTCGCCTGATCGGGCGCTTACCGGTGTGCCTCTCCGCACCGAAAGCCGGGGTCCCTTTGCGCGAAAAAACAGGGGTCCCGATCCACGGTCTTTGACAGCGTTCCTCCACCTTGAGGACTAAGGCTGCTCTCTCAAGGCATTACGGTGTCAAGCTCCGCACAACGACGAGTATGGCACTGCAGCCCGTCGCGCTCGACCGTTTCCTGAACGATTTGGCGCCGCCCGCTGATCCCGACTGTGAATCGGCGTGCAAAATTGATCCCATAAGCCGGGGAATCGGCGTCCAATTGGACGCCGATCCGGGGTCAGTTTTGGAAGCCGTTTGACAGGCAGCTCCTGGTCAGCAGGATACGGCGGCCAAATCCGCAGCTCCTGGACAGGTAAAAAAACTACGGAAGGTTGCTAGCTTTCCTAAGGCGGGGGCGTCCTGGTTAGTCCGTCGGAAACTTTCGGCCGCTGGCCTCGACCGGCGGGCTTTTTTGTTTGCGCTCGGAACTTCGCTGGCCTTGGCTTATTGAAGCTGATGCGGCAGGTTTTCATCGGGCTCTGCTGCTGACTGAGAGTCCTCCTCGGTCGGCCCGTGTCCTGCAACAGGGCGCGGGCCACTGGCAGGCTGAGACAACGCTTCGGCGGGGCGGAAGAGCAGCGAGCGGGAACGCGCTGGCGAGGCTATTTAGAGATTGATCTTTTTTGTGCTCTCGACGAAAGCCTTCGGGTGATAGCTGTTCGAGCCTGTGTTTCTCACCGCAATAGCGAGCCGTAGGAATCGCTGTGTCCGACAGCACGAGCTCTATTTCGTCGCGTTCGATCTGCTCCACCACAACGGCCACGATCTACGTGACATGGCGCTGGAGGAGCGCCGCGAGATCCTGGCAAGCATGATCGAACCTGGCGGACGCGTCCAGGTTCAGCGAGCCGCTGCGGGCGAACAAGGCCATCTATCACCTTGTCGACCAGGCTGGGCTTGAGGGCGTGGTCGACGAATTTGTGCTGCTCGGCGTCGAGCGTGAGGCCGGCAAACCGGCTTTCGCGCTGGTGACCGAGCGCGGCACTGGGCGCTATGTCGGCAGCGCTTTCGTGACACTGAACCAAGAAATGCGCGAACGGCTCGGCAACGGCACGCGGCCAGCCGCAATCGTCCTCACATGGACATTTTGATCGCGTCGGCATGGTTCCTTGCAGAGCAGTGTGGATAGTTCACCGCTTCTCCGCAGTCGAGGGTGCGCCATCCAGCCACCGTCGAAGACGTCGCATCTTATCGGCAGCCCTGAGCCCACGAACGTCCGATCTTGAGGCGGACACGTTCGATGGATCGGAACGCATTCAGGGACGCCTGCGACATACTCCAGACCTCCCGTCATTTCGCTTCGGCGATCTTGCTGAGGAAAGCTACCAAGCTCTGTTGCGGATTCTCATCGTCCCCAGCCACGACGTTGAGACCCCAGCGCCCGAGAACCGCTTCCTGAACTACGTTCGGGGTCGGCATGAACACGAATGACTTTGGACGGTCTCGCTCGTAACCGGACAGGCGCCAAGTCTGCCACAGACGATGCAGCAGTAGACGGATGTTCATATCGGACATGCTGTAACCGATGAACAGAATGGTGCGCCCCAGCGCATCGGCCCGGAATTTCACATCCAGCGGGGAGTCGAAGGAAAGCCGGTCAAAATAGTCCGTCTCGGCCAACACTAGCGAAGTATCGTCGTCAACATCGCCATGGTATTTGACGATCTGGGTAAGGTCGCCGCCGGCTTTGGCGATGTCCTTCGCATTGGCTATTTTGACGAATGGGCGGCCATGTATCTCGAAAGCCGCTTCCAGGTTCCGGTCGTAGTTGGTGGTGTAGATAATCGGGAAGTCGAGCAACACGATGAGTTTGTGGATCTCCGATCGCCTCACCTTTTCCCGAGAAACACTCCACTCCCGGTCCATCCAGCTTCGCAGGGACCCTATACTGCCGTGCTTAAGGCGGTAGTACTCGGCAAGGGCCTGATAGCTGGCGTCAGGCATACCGACCATCTGCTCATCCAGGCCAAGCTCATTTGCCATGTGCTCGATGAGTTTTCTCCATGGTGGCAAGCCGACGCTCATCGACACTCCGGCGCCAACAAACAGCATGGCTCTCCGCTCCTTCAGCGATCCCGCAATTTGTTCGAACACCGACTCCATGCCAGCAAACTGGCGAATGCCTCTTCTGTTCCAACGATTGCTTCCGCGACCACAGGCAAGTCCGCAGTCGCTCGCCCGGACCGAAGCCGCAAAGGACGCGAAGAATAGAATTTTTCAGCCGGATGGCGTTTTCACCAACCTCAAGCGTTGGAGAGCGTTCGCGTCGACATCCTGCCGGCTCGGGCTGTTGCCGCGGCCATATGTCAGCTGGGATGACGCCGATATTGGGCTCGCTGACATTGTTCCTGCGCGCTCTCGCGCAGCTGGGAACCACTAGCAATCCGACTGTTCGGTCTCGTCAGCAGACCGATAGGTAGATCGATGGGCAAAAAGGCCAAGCAACGCACGGAGTCTCAGGCGGATCGGGAAAGGGCGATCGAGGCAAGCGGTTTTGCGCACAAGTGCGCCTCACCAAAGAAGAGGCACCGAAGATGCTGACTGGTGCCCGCATGAGCGGCTTCTCGGCACCGGACAATTCGCTGGGCTTTTCGCCCCCTCCTCTTGGCCGGCCGCGCACGTTGATGACGCGACGTAGGCTTACCGAAGGCCAAAAAAGCTCAGTATCAATAATACGACGACCACCGCTCCAACGAGCCAAATGATATTATTCATGATCTGTCTCCTATTGCTTCCGAAAGCTCGTGCTTAGCTAATAGCTGATTGGAATGGGCCAGATACTTGCGCTGCTTCTTCTTCGAGCTTCACAACCTTTTCCCTGATCTCCTCCGGGTCGGCATGCTCCAGCCCGACAACATCGTTTCTGGTTTCCTCAAGTGCAACGATGATCTCATCGAGTTTGGCGTGGATGGCGGCGGTGTCGCGATAGCCCTGTATCAGGACAACACCAGTAATCACGATGGCCGCGACCGACAGGCCATACGTAACCGTATTTGTCAGGCCAAAAGGTACCAGCGCTGTGCAAAGCACCATGGCTATGAGCATCACATAGAACCCGGGGGGCCGGGAAAGAAAGTCGGCCGCGACGAAAAGGAAGCGATTCATTCCAACCATTGTCCGTCAAAAGGCCAAGGCGAAGATAGCGCCGTGACCGCCACGCAGAAAGGCACTGCCAGGAGCATGCCCGCCTCTAGAAACCGGGTTTCTTTGTCGCTTAACATTAGGGTCGCCTCATACGCATCGTTGAAGATAGAGGGTTCGCACGCCTCTCGGCAGAAGCGAGCGAACCCTTATCAGCGCAGGAAGGGACGTAGCTGTGCCGATCTACAAGATTGTCAGCCAGCGATCGCGAGAAAAAGGTGACGGTCCCAAATAGCGGTGCGAGCAACCAGCGCGCCTCACCAACACTTCTATCCATCTGATTTCTCCGAACTTTCCGAGAAACAATAACCTTGGAAGCAAGCTGTTCCACACCACATCATGGGTAGGACCATTGCGTTTTACGCTCGGGCTTAAGTCTTACCCTCTGCCCGACCGAAGCCTCAACCCGGGAACGTTTGACGTTGCCCCAAGTTCGGTTTGGAGGTCGGCTTGGACGATGTCGTGGTCGCCGGCCGCAAGAGGAGAAAATCATGAGAATGCATCTTACGGGCGCCGTTGCGGCGTTGTCGCTCTTCGCTGGTGTCGGCGCGGTCGCTGCTCAGGACGTGATCATCACGCCTGAGCAGGATACGGTCATCCATGAGTATGTGAAGAAGCAGCCTTTAGCATCGGTGAAGGTTCCCGGCGTGGAACTCAATATCGGCACAGCGCTGCCCGAGACAGTCGAGCTGTATGAAGTGCCCGACGTCAAATACCGCTATGTCGTGATCGACAACCGGACAGTTCTGGTGGATCCGGGCACTCGCAAGATTATCAAGGTCTATGACTGACCAACCTTTCGGCTGAAGCCCGCCGCCTATGTGGCGGCGGGCTGCCAGCTGAGGCTCGGCGGGCACCACACCGAAGAACAACATGAAGTTAGGCCAGATCATCGCGAATGCCTTCACCGCCGCTCTGGTTGTGTGCCTGCTGGCGATCGCGTTGTTACTATTCGGCCGACCGCTTTGGCCCGAGACTAAAGCCCGGATGGTCATCCTTATGCGTCTATCAGGGCGTTGTTGCCCCGCCCTTCAGCCAGGATGCACATAGGCGCGCATGCTCGACGCCGTGGCGATCGATGATCCGCCGGATCGTGGCGACGGCTCGGGTCGATATCCCCTCCGGCATGGTCGTCGACCCCTCGCGTGAAAGCGGCTGTGCCAGGAATTCAATGTCCGGATTGTCAGCAAATTGGCCTACCCGCTTCCAGGAGAGACGCTTGCCAACGAGCTCCGCGGCATCGTTCATCAGGGCCATGCGTTCGCGGGCATGATTTACCACCATCATTGGCCCGAGCGGGATGAGATCGAACATATCGAGCAGCGCCGTGGTGTGTTGCTCGACTAGGTCGGGACAGGCGCGCAGCAGGTCAGAGATGGCCACAAGCGAGGTTTCGCGAGCGAGGCCGCAAAGGGTCGATCAACTGGTGCTCGGCTCGCGAGGAAGGGGTCTGTTCGTGCCAGCATGCCGCGCCTCGCTTGGGAGCACGTGGCGGATATCGCATAAGTCGCGGCTTATAGGCAAGTCATCGGATTTCAGCGTAGCGATCGGCGAGATCGTGATCACCCACGTCAGCCAGGATGAATGTGCCAGTATCGTCGCCGTCTCTCACGATGATGCGAACGTAGAGGTTCACGCGTATGCTGCGATACGCTTTAGGCCATCTCATCCTCGCCTCGGACGCGTTGAGCCGTTACGTCGAAGGACAGATCATTGAGTTTATGGCGGGCAATACATGCATTGAAAAGAACGGCGCGGCGACGATCCCGTTGGCCGCGCTTATCGCCTGGCCAATATCAGTTGATCGCTAGATGGTCTGCGAAAGCATGGGATTCCCCAACAGCTGAAATTCGTCAATAAAATCGCTCCCGAAGCTGCCATTCCGCTCCCGGCGACGATATCGTCATTCTGCTCGTCGGTCCAGTCACCGGCCATGGATGCCTTAGACAATTGCGGAGTGGGAGAGGGCCCGCTTCATGTCAGCAACTGTGTCGGCACGCCGAGCGCCGGCCCGGCCTCGCCGAGCCGCTGGTCGAGCGTGTGCACCGTGGCGCCATGCTCCGATGCAATGGCGAGATGCAGCGCATCGCCGGCCCGAAGCCCAAGCATATGCTGATCGGCAAACTTCGCTGCGGTCCGGAATTGCTCGCCCGTCACGCCGAGCACGGTGAAGCTCTCGATGACTAGCTTGTTGAACATGGCGAGCGCCCCAGCGCGCTGTTCCAGGCTGATCTGGCTGGTCCGCAGCTTTATCGCCATGGCCGAAGACATCTCGGTGAGGGTCCAGTCGCTGATCAGAAGCTGCGCCGCATCCTGCTCCGCCAGCCAAGTCTGGACGCGCGGCGTCATCGCTTCATTGGAGAGCGCCGCGACGATCAGCGACGTGTCGAGATAAAGCATCAGTAGCGGTCGCCGTCCCGCATCGCGCGCACCAGATCAGCAGCGCTTTCAGTCTGCGGCGGCACAATCGCCGTCAGAGACCGGAGCAGGGCAGCGTCGATTGGTTTGCGAGGATTGGAAACGGCGGTGAGCCGAGCAACCGGCTTGCCGCGCCGAGTGATGTCGATTGAATGGCCTGCCTCGACCCGGTCGACCAACTCGCTCAGATGGGCCTTGGCTTCTGCCAGATTGATCACATCCATGACATTCTCCTGACCATGTAGGTGGTCATATAGCGTGTTCAACTTAAGAATTCCAGAGCGAACTCCCGGCGCGCAAGCGGCTGGGTTGGCTTGCCGCTTCCGTGGACTCGGGCGCACCCGGTTTATATCGAGCGACAATGCATAGAGGGGCAGTTCAGCTTGTTCTTGATTGTTGCGTGCATCACGTAGCTCTCCGTTTTCAGCCTGATCAAAAAATGTTTTCACCTAAGGAACATCGCAGGCTTCTCGAAGTTGGGTAGCCACGGAGGAACGTGCCATGAACAGTGTCATCTATCTTATCGGTCTCATCGTTGTCGTGCTCGCGGTCCTCTCCTTCCTCGGTTTTCACTAGGTGACCCATGCAGCGTGATAATGATGAGGGCGGACAGCCCACTGATTTCGACAAGGCGAAAAGCGACGTTTCCGAGAGGCTTCGCGAAGAAAAGGAACGTGCCAGCGAGTTGCTTCACGACGCGCGGGACGAGGTGAGCCGCAAGGCTGGCGATTACGCAAAAGAAGCCGCGCATGTCATCTCCGACAAGGCACAGGAGGCGCAGCGCGACATCGGATCGAGCTTGGCGGCGTTGGGTGGCGCGTTGCGCGCGGCGAGCGATCACCTGGCCAACAACGATGAAAGGAACGCATCGAAATTCGCGTTGGATGCCGCCGGCGGCTTGGAGCGGCTTTCATCTTCCTTGAAACAAAAGCCTTTTGGCCATGTCCTGGAGGACGTGCAGTCCTTCGGCCGACAAAATCCCGGTGTCCTGCTTGCGGGATCCGTGTTGGCCGGTTTGGCTCTCGGGCGGTTCATCAAAGCTTCTCCACCGGCAGGCCCTGAAGCCTCTCAAAGCGCTCCGGGAGACGCCAAGTCACACACGGATGAGGCATCGGATTGGTCTGCCGATGGGTCCCAGGATTTTGGCCTCGTCGGCAATGATCCGGCCATGCAGAACGCGGAGCAAGACAGATGAACACTCAAGACAATCCTAGTCTTGCCACGCTGGTCACCGACTTGACCCAGCACATCACCACCCTGGTGCAGACCGAAGCCAAGCTTTTTCGGGCGGAGCTTTCTGAGAAGCTTACCAAAGCCGGATCGGGTGCCGCTGAAGTGCTGGGTGGCGCGATTTGCCTCCTCGCGGCGCTTTTGGTGCTGCTGCAGGCACTCGTCATCGCCTTGACACAAGCAGGGCTTGGCGCAGGGTGGTCTTCCCTGCTCGTCGGTGTGGTCGTGGCCGTCTTGGGAGTCATCCTGCTGCGGACCGGGCTGGCTAGCATGGCACCTTCCGAGCTTGCGCCCGATCGGACCCAGGAACAGCTCAAGCGTGATGCAAACGTGATCAAGGGACAAGTCAGATGAATAAGAAATCCGCAGCCGAACTTGAGCGCGAGGCCGAGGCGGCACGCGCCAGGGTGGTGGAGACCGCTGAATCCATTCGGGGCAGGATGACGCCTGGACAACTGCTGGACGAATTCACCGGCCTGTTCACCGGAGGAGAAAGTTCGGCCATGCTCAGCAACCTCAGAACGCAAGTCAGGGACAACCCCTTGCCGGTCACTATGGTGGGCGCAGGCCTAGCTTGGCTGATGCTCGGCAGCGGCCCCTCAAATGGCACGCGTGATGCTGCCGGCTACACAGCGCCTGGCCGGCGTGACAGCGAGCAGAGTCGCGGCTTGGGCAGTGCACTCTCCGATGCAGCTGAAACGGTCTCGTCGGCCGCAAGCAATGTCGGCGATACGGTGTCGAGTGCGGCGAGCGTCGCTACCGAGATGCTGGCGAGGAACGCGGCCGGTGCAAGATCGACCACCGGTGACATGGCGGCGAACGCCAGCCGCTCTGCGCAAGAGTTGTTGGCGGAGCAGCCCTTGGCCATAGCGGCCCTTGGCCTCGCCATAGGCGCCGCTATAGGGGCCATGCTGCCCCATACCGCAGCGGAGGACGAGCGACTGGGCGGCTATGGGGACACACTTCGCGATACTGCCCAATCCGTGCTCAACAGAGGCCTCGATGAGGCCAAACAGGTTGCAGCCGACGCATACGACACCATCAAGCAGGAAGCTGGCCGGCAACATATGGACGCGGGCACAACGGCCAATCAGCTTGGAGAAATCGTGAAGTCCACAGCAGACAAGACCGAGCATGCCGTGCGTGAACGGATTTCCGATCCTTCGCAGGAAAAATCTTAGCTGGCGGTGAGCCGTACCACATGACCTCGCGTCAGCTGTTTCTGGAACATCCTCGTCTGGACGGCGTTTCCTTTTCGAACTTGTGAATACTCCACCGCCTAAAGGCGGTGGCTACGGCTTAAAGCCGGATCGGTCCGCCGTCCGGCGGACAGTACGCTACGTTGAAGTTGTCGTCGGGCTTCCTGGTTTCATGATGCATTCGGCCCACATCTCGTCGATCACATTCCCGCTGCTCACCACCCAATAGCCTCGCGCCCACAGGTGCTGGCCCCAGTAGCGCTTGCGCAGTATTGCGAACTCGCTCAGCAGCTTGTGCGAGCTGCGCCCCTTCAGGTGCTGCACCGCGCGCGACACCGACAGCCGCGGCGGGATCGACACCAGCATATGCACATGGTCGCGGTTGATCGAGCCGGCATGCACAACCATCTCGTGCGCGCGCGCCGTCTCGCGCAGCAACTCCCGGCACCGGGTTCCAACGTCGCCGCCAAGCACCGCGTAACGGTACTTCGTCACCCAAACCAGGTGATACTTGCAGTCCCAAACCGTGTGGCTGCCACGCTTGTACGCTTCCATCCAGCCAGTCTACACGGCAAGCGCCGCGATCCCAGCCGCCTAAAGGCGTGGGGTTTCCTGATCCCCTATCGGGGACTCTAAATCAAGGAGAACCGCGTCATGGACTGGAACCGCGTGGAAGGAAACTGGAAACAAATGAAAGGCAAGGTCAAAGAGCAGTGGGGCAAGCTCACCGATGACGACCTTGACCGCATTGCAGGCAAGCGCGATCAGCTGGAAGGCACGATTCAGGAGCGGTACGGTATCGAGAAGGATCGTGTGCGGCGCGACATTGACGACTGGTATGGTCGGCAAGTTTGGTAGTCGTGCCGTACGGCCATCTTAGTCCTTGAGCTCAGAAGCATCTCGGTCCCGCGCGGATGAAGCGTCGGCGGCAGCGGGGCGCAAGTCGGCGCGTGGCGCGGATGGAAAGTGCGGCAATGCGGAAAGGCGACAGCCCGCCGGGGTAGTGTGTTTGTAGCAGAGGTTCGCCCAGTAGCAGAAGATCTCTTACGCCAGGCAGAGCAACGTGACACCGCGAGTCCGCGCGCCGCCGGAACCGCCCACCCTAAGCCGCCCGGCTCTGCATCGGCCCGCTGCTCTCCCCCCAAGGTAGCGGGCTTTGGTGTTTGGCGCTAGCTCGGCTTGCCGCCCAGTTCGCGGAAGACTTTGCACCAAAAGCGACAATCCGAGCTGCGACCCTCCAAATGCGCGGTACGCAACAGCAGTCGCCGCGCCCGACCCTACCAGGAAGAGAAGATGTTGGCATGACCGCAACCTGTCGACCCGCGCGCGGGTCGTGGTCCAATTTAAGGCCGCAAGGTTCAACTTGGGCGAATTGTGTTCGCTCTGCCGCGATTAATCTTCGTCAAACGAGATCTGGCCTCGACCACGCGCCGTTGCGCGGCCCGTATTCTGTTGCAGAGAGCGATATTGATGCCGACGCCGCAGTCTTCATCCAGCATCTCGTTCGCATTTTCGAGGTCAAGCTCCTCTCGGTTAAGCCGCTGTCGGGCTCGCGCCAGTTCCATATCTAAAAGTTCCATTATTCCGCGTCCATTGCGGTCCCTTTGATTGGTAAACCGCTTGTGATCGGGTTTGGTTCCCCGCTGTTCGTGAGGACCTGGACGGCCCTGGGCCTACTATCCAATCGTCGGCACTGGTGCCGACAAAATCTCGACGATGCCGCCTGTCGAGCAGGAGGCCATTTTCCGAAGGGGAGCTCGCGACGCCAGCAATGCACCAATGAAAAGATGAATGTCGGCGCGGTATCTACCGCGCGCGACTTCGCCTCCTGCGCTCACTACTGCGGGCATTTCGCCGAGCAAGTCTAAGTTCAGCAAGGGTTGGTCTCCACCAGCCTCTGAAGCGTTCGGTCGGCCCGGCGGCGGACCGAGCAGGCCATGTGCTCACAAGTTCGGCCAGGGTTGCCGAACGCCACTTGCCCCAAACGAAGTCGCCGCTCGCAGGTACGGCATGGGGATAGAAGGTGGCTGCGTCTGATAGCTCAACGAGTTCACCGGAAATTTCAGTGAAGACGACTATCCCGTACTGCACGGTTGCGACAACACGGCCCAAGGTAGGCAGATCCTGAACTGGCAACGGATAGCGATGGCGCCGGCGTTCACCAGCCCGCTGTTGTGCGGCTCTATGGGCTTCCGTGTTTCTGGTGGCCGCAAGCCGCCGTTTCCTTTCCTCCGGTTCGGCGTGCTGCGCAGCCTGTTCGATGTTTGGCCATCGACGCCGGAGCGCTTCATATGAGCGGAATGGAACTCGCCAGGCCCGCAACTCATCGTCCCAACTCGCCCACGGCACGGCACGCAGTTCTTCTAGCACCGTCCTGGAATAGGGCATGCGAATGCGCAGGTCATCCGCGATTTCCAGATACTGGCTCGATATTGGGTCGAAGGCGAAGGCATCTCGTCCCTTGCTATCGTCATGGGGCGCCCGCAACGCCGCCTCCCGCTCCAGCCAGCGGTCAATCCGGCGGGCCGCAGTCTTGCCGGGTACGAACCAGCTCTTGCGCTCGTCGCTCCATCTGGCACGCGGAAAAGCTTTCTGAAACCGCTCGACCGCCATTCGATCGTACGAAAAGCCGGCTTCGGCACCAATTGCATCGTGTTTGTGCGGCGCAGGACGAGCGTTGGGGTCCGTCATTGTAAATCAACCGAGTTCGCTGCATGGAACGCGGCGCCCGGCCAAAGGTTCATCAGCCTGGCAAGCGCGCAGGAATATGGCACCTAGCCAATACTCAAGACGTGTGCTGTGAAACTTTCCCCACGCTCGGCAGTTTAAGCAGGGTCCGAGAGGATGTCGAAATCCGGCTGAAGGCGAGCGGCCGAAAAAGGCTCGTTCGCGTCCCATAAAGGGCGAGGACGCAGAGGTGAGGCATGTCATCGAGACACATGATCTGTCACCAGCGCAGGCGCGGGAGTTGGTACGTCGCTATGGAAATGACTGGCGAAAGATTGACGAGGCCGCCAAGTCCTACAAAGACCACTGAGGATCAACAGCTAAGTCTTTCTTGCTCACCAAGAGTTTATTGAGACTCGGATGATCCGCATCGCAACCTTCAACTTGAACGGCGTGAACGGTCGCCTGCCCGTGCTCATCAAGTGGCTGGGTCAGACTGACTATGACATCGTGTGCCTTCAGGAATTGAAGACCTCGGACGAGAAATTTCCCGCCGAAGCCATCAGGAACGCAGGTTACGGCGCAATCTGGCACGGGCAAAAGTCCTACAATGGTGTGGCCATACTCGCCCGGGGGAGGGAGCCGGTGGAACGTCGACGCGGCCTGCCGGGCGATCCCGACGATACCCACAGTCGGTATATCGAGACCGAGGTGGATGGGATTGTGGTCGGCTGCCTCTATCTGCCCAACGGCAATCCAGCGCCCGGCCCGAAATTCGACTATAAGCTGCGCTGGTTCGACCGTCTGATCAGCTACGGCCAGCTACTGCTCAGGGAAGGTGCAACAAGCGTTCTTTGCGGCGACTACAATGTCGTGCCAACGCCCATCGATGCCGTGGCACCAAGACGTTGGCTAGGCGACGCAGTCTACTTTCCGGAGAGCCGACAAGCCTACGCTGAAATGCTTGGTAACGGCTGGATCGATGCCATTCGCCGTATCCATCCGGAGAAAGGCATCTACACCTATTGGAACTTCTCCTACCGGGGCGGTTATGATCGGAGTTCCGGCCTCCGGATGGACCATCTTCTCGTCAGCCCATCACTTGCCATCAGGCTGCGGGATGCCGGCGTCGACGCTGACTTGCGAGGTTGGGAAAAGCCGAGTGATCATGCGCCAGCCTGGATAGAACTTGACCTCTCCGGCCAGGTTGCGGGTCATGTCAATCGTGAGGCTGGATGATCGTCGCTCCCGGAAGCGAAGCATTTCTTTGACATCGCGGCGTGGACCACGGCCATCCGGCAAAAGGAACAAAGTGCGGGGCCGCTAGTTGAGATTTGTTGAGACCAGAGCGGAGGCGTCCTCACTGCTCTATCTGGCCCCCTACAATCCAGCGCGAGGATAGCCGTGGGTATTCTTGAGAGCGTGAAGAAGGCGGCCGAGTTGGCGACGGGTATTGGCCGACCGAGAACGCAAGAACTCGCCGAACTGGTGAGGTTGAAGAAACCACTCGAATTTCGGTTCAAGGACGATGGCCTCGTGCCGAACCATCCGTTCTGGCCATTTGTCGTCTATCGTGGCGCCGTGAAGCAGATGGAGCAATTCGACTTCGCGGCCGTGCTGGAAGAGCTTTTCGAGGCGAATGGCTGGCGTGACAGCTGGCGTGACGGCATCTATCACTACGTTCATTACCATTCCCGCATACACGAGGTGCTTGGGGTTGCGCGCGGTACCGGCAGGGTTCGGTTCGGAGGCAAAAGGGGCCGGGTATTATCCTTGAAGGCCGGCGACGTGGCCGTTCTACCGGCCGGCACCGGACACCAATGCCTCCGCGAGAGTGATGACTTCCTGGTGGTCGGTGCTTATCCGGCATCGGGCACTTATGACGAATGCACGACAGCCCAGGAACATGAGCGGGCATTGCGAACGATTCCCAGGGTTGGCCGTCCCCGGAAGGATCCGGTCTATGGGAGCAAAGGCCCGCTGCTGTCAGTATGGCCGAAATGACGACAAAGTGCGAACGTTGAGACGCGCGAGCGACGCTCCGCAGGCGCCGCGTTGAACATTTCCGGGCCAGCGGCCCTGCCGCGCATGCACATTCGTGATCTTGCACCCGCGGTTGCGGAAGTACTGCGTGCGCCTTTTGCATGTCACCGCACGGCGACCCAGGAACTAGAGCCCGGGTGACAACGTTTTGACGGCAGCAAACGCCGCCTTGATGTCTTCCGAGACGAGCGGCGTGCATTAGTCAGGCAAAAGGAGAGACTTACATGTTTCGCAATCTTTTAGCCACGACGGCGCTGGCGATGCTGACCGCCACGGGCGTTTATGCGCAGCAGGCGACGACGCCGAAACCCGCGCAGGCACCCGTTACGGAGGCGCCGGGTTCACGGGTAACGCGCGCTGATGGCAGCTTGGTAACCAACATCATCGGTGAAACAGTCTACAATGGAACGGGCGATGATGCCGAAAACATCGGCAAGGTTAGCGATGTGGTCTTTGACACGAATGGTCAGGCGAAGTCCGCCGTTATTGGCGTCGGTGGCTTCCTTGGGCTCGGCACCAAGGAAGTTGCTTTCGATTATGGCAAGCTTCAATGGGCCGAGAAGAACGGCGATCGTTGGCTCGTCGCCCAGACGACCAAGGATGAGCTGAAGGGCCAGCCAGACTTCGACCGTGTGGCTTTGGAGCCTGCCGCGGAGAACAAAACTCCGCCTTCGACGTCGACCGATACGACGCAGACCGTGCCGGCGGCTATGCCAGTTCTTGCGAGCGCCATCATAGGGAAAACCGTCTACAATGGCACCAGCAACGACGCCCAGAACATCGGCGATGTGAACGATATTGTTCTAGCCAAGGACGGCAAGGCGAAGTCGCTCATTCTCGGAGTCGGTGGCTTCCTCGGGATTGGCGAAAAGGACGTTGCCTACGATTTCGAGAAGGTACGGTGGGCTGAAAAGAACGGGTCGCGCTGGGTGGTCGCACAGACCACGAAGGAAGAGTTGGAGTCGCAGCCAGCTTTCGACCGCAAGGCCTATGACCCCGCGCCGGCGACCACCGCATCCAATGAAGTTGCGCCGGCCCCTACCGCTACGGTGCCGGCAGCGCCGTCCAGCGACTCCGCGCAGAAAGCGCCGGCGCCCGCCGACCAGACCACAACCGGGTCTATCGACAAATCGACGTTGACCGAAACGCCGATAGGACAGATTCGGGCCGAAGATTTCGTTGGAACGACCGTTTACGGGGCCAATGACGTCAATGTGGGCGAGATCGGCGACGTCGTGCTGAATGGCGACAAGACGGTCGATGCGGTCATCATCGACGTCGGTGGTTTTCTCGGTGTCGGCGAGAAAGAGGTGGCGGTCGGCATGGACAATCTCAAGTTCATGACCGACAAGAACGGCAGGCGTTACCTGTACACGACGTTCACAAAGGAGCAGCTCGAGGCTCAAGCGGCCTATGACAAAGGCACCTATGTGCAAAAACGCAGCGAACAGCGCATGATCTTGCGCTAACCCGTCAAAGCCCGCATCGGCAACGATGCGGGCTTTTTTGTCATATCAGAAGTTCGACAAAACCCGGCCGGGCAAGTCCCGCGAAGCAACCAAGGGTCTGGCGGCGCGTTGAGTTCGGGAACTTCATCGAGGGACAGAACCTTCAAGGGAGATGGCGAGATGGCCGACGACAAGAGCAAGCGGGATTTTCGCGATAGAGACAGGCTGGCGGGCGACGAGGAGTATGAGGTTGGTTATTTCGCCAGCAAGTTCGGCCTCACCATCCCGCAGGTCCGCGAACTTGTCGCCAAGCATGGGAATGACCGTGAAACACTTGAGCGCGAGGCAAGGGCGCTTGGCACGCGATAGCGCGAGACCAGCAGGCCAAGGCAGGTCGCTCCCGTTATGAATCGGATCGCCCGCGCCGGGTTGGCCGCGTGCATTTTTGGGAGGTTCTTCTGATGTCCGTCCAATGTCGCGTTTCGGTCGACGATAGCCAATTCATCGACAATGTTACATTTGAGGTGGTGCCACGTATCGGCGAGAGCATTTCAATGTCGCTCCACGGAGCCCACACCAATCTGCGCGTTTTGCGGGTATTGCACTTGCCCGAAGGTGAATCCCCCGACGGTTCACTCATTGTCCTGGAACTCACCAGCAAAATTCTCTGATCGTGTCAGGGGTCGAGGCTCGCGTTCGCGATTCAGATTGTCATCAACCTGCCGCTCTGCTTCCTGCTTGGCGAATCCCATACCGCTCCCGGATACGCCCAGCAGTGGGTCGCGATTGCCCGTCGATTCGATCAGGATCATCGTCAGTGAGGTCGCCTCATTGCTCCTTGGCTTTGATCATCCCATAGGTTCGAGCGGCGGTGAATTACCCGTGAGGCCAAGCCCGCCGCCAGCCGATGCGATCCAACCTTCAACGGGTCAGGACGAGAGCCTCCTCGTCGTCGCGCTGCTTGCCCCCGAACGCTGCTGCAACGCTCGCTATGAAGGCACCGATAGCCATCGACAATGCGCCTATAAGCGCGAAGGATGCAGTGGCTTTCCTTGCGGTATCGGCCGCCTGTTTGGCCTTGACCTTGGCGTCGTCGACCTTGGCGATCACCGCATCCACTCGGGTCTTCGCATCGGCGTCCGACAGGCCTGTGCGGGCGGCGACGAGTTGCGCCAGATAGGCCTTGTCTTCGGGCGATACCTCGCCATTTGCCGCCCCCGCTAACAAGATGCGCGTTGCCTGTTCCGTAGCGGTGGCGACGTTCTGTTCATTGGCGGGCGCTGCGGCAGGGTTCGCCGACCGGAATAGAGAATCTACAAAATAGCCAGTCCAGATGCCAGAAGATGGGGCATCCGTCCTGGCCGCATTGGCGGCTGCCGTCGTTGCCCCCATCGCGGCGCCTGACGCCACGGAGGATGCAGCCTGCACACCCGTGCCCAGCGCCGCCGAAAGAGCCGAGCCGAGCACGCCGGCAACAAGCAACGTTGCCAGCGCCCACGCAAGGAAACCGTGTGCGGTGTCACGAAAATAGACCTCGTCGGTGTGGACATTTACCCACTTGGTGCGCAGCCGGCCGGTGAGATAGCCGCCTACGCCAGCTGATAGCCATTGAACGATGACAAGCCAGGCAGCCGCCGAAACCGCGAAGGTCGTGGTCGAAGCGCTCGATCCAGTCCAGGGCGAAACCATGGTCAGTCCTAGACCGGAGCCGACCAGCATCAGAATAACCGTCAGTGTCGAGGCCGCGAAAGCGCCCGCGACGATCGGCCCCCAGCTGACGGCCGATGAGGATGACTCAGTGACCGGCGTGATGTCTCTCGATGAAAGCACGGTTGCCATTTTTCACCCCCTACCGCGCAAAAAGCATAATCAGAATGATGATTGGGATCGGAACCCCGAGCAACCAAAGCAAGATACCTCGGCCCATATCAACCTCCTTTAAGGTGCTGAGACGAAGTAACAATTCTCCATGAAGGCTTTCGTTCCAGAGCTACCGCATTATGTGGCAACTCTCCTGGAGTTCCCGATGCGAGACTGGTCAGGCACGGAACTTACTCGACTGGCGGCAAGCCGTGCGTTGTCGTGGAAGTTACCCTTCGATACGCGCGGAGTTTACCGCGCCTCCGTCGCGCCGCCTTTCGAGAGCCTTGGCTGAGCCTGTGATTGTTCTGGTGGGCAACAAGACTCAATCGTTTGGGAAAGTTTCGAGGACTTGAGGCTATTGAGGACCTTAGGCATGACAAAAAGCTGCCCGGCGCGCCATTGTTGGGATGTTCCGCCGTTGGCTGACATACGAATTTGAGAAGCGGCCAGAGGAACACAACAAGAGGGAACAGTTTCACGCTGGTTGGCGTTAGTTGGCGGGCGCAAGAAAAACCCGCCTGCCATGGTCGCCACTCCCCTGAGCTAACTCACAAGGCTTTCGGCCGTTTCGGAGCATCAAGATGCTGTCTGATCCGACCGTGCTGATTTTGATGGGCATTCGATCCTATGTCGCGGGCGGCCAACCTTCACAGTCCAGCGAGTTCGGCGCCCCAACGTCAGTCACGGAGAGGCTGAGCCGCGCGCGCCTCGATCAAGGTCTTTCGTGCTGCCGGGCCCGTCCAGCGGACCGTCAAGCGAGATCTGTCCAACCGTGAATAGCCCGAGCTCGCTGTATCTCCTGGCTGAAACGGCGCAGGGTCATGTCGTCGATCAGCCCCTCGCGCACCGTATTGATCGGAGCATTGAGAACAGAATGGGGCATGCACCCCTCCCGCGCAGCGGGTTCATTCTTCGGCCCTTTCAAGACATTTGGATAGATGACAGCCATAATGGCGACAAGATATTCACACGGAGCAACATCCAGTTAAAGCTGCGACCTTAGCCTGCTGGCAAGCCAGTCCGTCATCTTTTCGCGCAACGAACGCGCTTGCCATTCTTCCAGACTGATCTGCCTGGATCGCTGCAAATCCTGGTTGAACAAGTCGATTTGAGTCTTTGCGAAATCCTTGCCGTATACATTCAACGTGGCTTCGTCGTTCAGACGTAAGGAGCGCTCGTCCAAATTGACTGAACCAAAGCTCGACCAGACATCGTCAACGATCAAGAGTTTGGGATGGTACATGGTGGGCTGAAACTCAAATATCCGAACGCCGGCTTGGAGCAACGCGCCCCAGAAGTAGCGCGAGCCATGTCGAGTCAACGGCACGTCCGTTAGCGAATTGGGTACGAGGACATCAACGGATACGCCCCGATCCCTGGCCTCCAAGATCTGCTGAAGGGCGATGTCATCCGGCACGAAATACGCCATCCCGATACGCAAGTGGTCTTGAGCAGCAGCTATCGCTGTCAACATCATCAGTTCCACATCCTGCGAGCCATTCGGCTGCGAAGATAGGATCAGCTGCGCGTCAAGCTCTCCTGCCGGTTCGGGTGCAGGATAGAACTTCTCACCCTGCAAACTCTCCCCCGTGGTCTCGAGCCAGTTTTGCGCGAACGCTGCTTGGAAGGCTGGCACCGCCATTCCTTCAATTCGATAGTGCGTGTCGCGCCATTCATCCGGATTGCGTGCGTTTCCGCGCCAGTTGTCGGCGATGCCGACACCCCCGGTGAATGCGACGCGTCCATCCACGATCAGCAGCCTGCGGTGGGTCCGATTGTTGACCCGGTCAAGCGTGTACCAGTGGATGGGTCGATAACGCTCGAATGTCACGCCGGCTCTTGTCATGATCTGGATCAGGTCTTCATCGAACGGAAGACTGCCGACCCAGTCGACCAGAACCCGAACCTCAACGCCGTCTTTTGCTTTGGCCGCCAGGGACGTCGCGAACTCATAGCCGACAGCACCCGACCAGTAGATATAGGTTTCGATATCGATGGTTGAATGAGCCACTCGGATGGCTTGCAGCATCGAAGGAAAAATCTCGTCTCCGTTGACCAGGGTTTGCACGGCGTTGGAACTAAACAGCTGTCCTTGCGAGAAACTGCTCATCGTCTTGGCAAATTGGGGATCCGCAGAGTCAAAACGGTGAGGCACGATCGATCGCAAAACGCGCGGTTGGGGGGCGAGATTTATGACCAGGAACGTGAGCAAGCTGGCGGTGACAGCAATTGCCGCGTAGGTGAGCCCTGTGCGCAAACACCCAGACTTGCGAGCTTTCGCGCTTGCTGGCTGAGCCAGAAGACCGGAAGGCCGCACTTCAGTCACTCTTTTGCTTACGAACGTGGCTACCGGAGGCCATCAGCACAAAAGGTGCTGCGGCACGGGAAATCATCGCTCGAATTGGGGTGAGCATGCTCGCGATCGAAAATTGCTTTCTTCAAGAACTTACAACGGGCATCCAGGTTCCCTGGCATCGCCTCAGATCAGCAAGATCGAGAGAAGCCGGTATTTCCATCCGAAGATGGAGCAATAGAAGCTCGTGTGCGGCAACTACTGTCAGTAAGCTCAATGACAGCATTGGGCGACATGAAGTGGGCGACTGTCAAAATCAGGCGATGGGAGCAGACGAACCTAGGCGCTTAACCGACAAGCCTCGACTGTAGCGACAACATAGATTTGCCGTTGGTTTTTCTTGCGATTCATTCAGAGGACTTCTACCGCAAGCCCTGACCCGGATCAGCCATCGCGGCCGAGGCGCGCTTGCCCCCCATTGCATTGATGTGCGTCAATGCCGCCGTGTGCCTCGCAGATATCGTCAGCTACCGGCTATGAGTGCTCGCCCGCCGATCAGTCACAACGCCTTCCTCATCCGCAACAGTGGCACGCCCGCTCCGCCTCGGTTGTCGACGACTTCTTCAACCGCCTCAAAGCCGCAGGCCCGATAGAGCGGTTCGCCGGCCATTGTTGCCATAAGCTCGACACTTGTGAAGCCCTCGCCGCGGGCGGCATCCTCACACAGCGTGAGGATTAGACGCCCCACGCCTCGGCGAATGAAGCTGGGATGCGTATACATGGCACGCACGCGCGCAGCGTCTTTCGTCGGGTCAAGCAGCGCTGCATCGCGCCCGGGCGAACGGTCGCCGCCGTAGAGAGTTGCGCGCCGACTCCATCCGCCGCAACCGGCCAAGATGCCATTTTGCTCCACAATGAAATATGTTCCATCATCGACGAGTTGCGTATCGAGCCCCATGATTGCTCGGCTCGAAATGATTTGCTCCTCTGTGAGGAACGGCTTTTGAAGCTCGCCGATGGCTGCATTCATCAGCACAGCCAGCGCCGGCATATCGGCACGTGTCGCCAATCGATGGTCTAGGCTGATCCTCGGCATCTCGGCAGGTCCAGTGCAAACCGCTATGAAGTTAGCACAGATCGTCAAGATGATGGGGAAAAGCTAAGGCATGGGTCGAAGCCTCGCCCTTCACCGCCGCTCGCGCCGACTTTGGCCCGGAGCTTACCAATTTGAGGAACCCTCTGCCAGTTTCCCGGTTATGAAACCGAAGGGGCATTGCCGCCTGAGACAGGAGATGAGAATGAAACGGCTTCTTTTCGCATCAGTCATAATGGCGTTATCTACCGGCCTTGCCTTCGCGCAGTCGAGCGCCACAACCAGCGGATCGTCTGCGACAACGACGACCACCACAACGGTGCCAAGTGCCAGTGATCCGGCCACTGACTCTACAACAACGAGCGGGACCAATCCAAACTCGGCGAAGGACTGCGCGCCTGGTCAACAGGCCGGCAGTGCGAAACAAGCGGCTCCCGGACAGCAGGACACTCACGCCAAAACAGCTGCCCCTGGCCAGATGAAGACCACGACCGCAGGGTGCTAAGCTCACCTCGTCAGCACAAATTAAAGGAGCTCGATCTATCGGCTGCAATGCGGATCGACCGGGCTCCTATACAGGGTTTCGAGAGAACACTTACTCCTGGCTAACGTCTTCGCAAGAGGGCAATGGGCGGTACGACTCGCGTGCCGGAGTAAGCCGGGGGGGGCGCCAAATGACAAAAAACAACGGCAACGGATTGGGCGGACCGAGGCAGGCTGGCCGTAAGAAGCACCTCCCCAAGAGTACCTACGGCACGGCCCGTTGCGACTCACTCCCAAACTCAGTCGGCTATGAACGCCGCGTAGTCAAAAAGGTCGTGTTTGGCGCTGAGCGTCGGCTTTTGGACATTGAGTTAACGGCAGATTCTGGCCTTTGATTGACGGGGAATGCTTGATTGAAGGGACATCTGACTGCAAATCTTGTCGCATCGTCGCCGATCTGCGGTCGACCTGTCGAGAACCGGATGTGCGCGATCTCGGAGTAGGCAAGCAAGGCCGCAAAATCCATGCGAGGGACACTTCTTACGATCCCCATCATGTTGTTGACTTATGGGGGCTCCCAGCAATTGCGCCGTTCGCCTCACATGGGACGGTACGGTCGGTTCCGCGCTGTCCACCTAAAACCACCGTCGAAGAAATTGGCTTGGAACCCCGGTTCGATGGAACCTGTCGGCTTACCGCGGGTTGCTCAGCAACCCCTCGCAGAGCAAGCCCAAAGGAGGACCGCAATGGCGCGCAAAGCAGCTCCCCCCAATCCCAATGCCGCGACGATCCACGACCAAACCCTTGTTCGAGGGCAGGGTGGAGAGCTGCACCAGGTTGCGGAAGGTAACACAGACAATTTGACGACGGCTCAGGGAGGCCCGATCGCCGACGATCAGAATACGCTCAAGATCGGAGCGCGTGGTCCAACTCTCATTGAGGATTTCCACTTCCGCGAAAAGATCTTCCATTTCGACCACGAGCGCATTCCCGAGAGGGTCGTGCATGCCCGGGGCTACGGCGCCCACGGCTTTTTCGAGACTTACGACTCCCTCGCCAAATACACCCGTGCCGACATTTTCCAACGTGCTGGCGAAAAAACGCCAGCGTTTGTTCGCTTCTCGACGGTGGCAGGCAGCAAGGGCTCGTTCGACCTGGCCCGCGACGTACGCGGTTTCGCGGTGAAGCTATACACCAAGGAGGGCAACTGGGACATTGTCGGGAACAATATCCCGGTGTTCTTCATCCAGGATGCCATCAAGTTTCCCGACGTGATCCATTCGGTAAAGCCGGAGCCCGATCGGGATTTTCCACAGGCCCAGTCGGCACACGACACCTTTTGGGATTTCATCAGCCTGACGCCCGAATCCATGCACATGATCATGTGGGTGATGTCGGATCGGGCCATTCCGCGGTCGTTCCGTTTCATGCAGGGTTTCGGGGTCCATACCTTCCGGCTGGTCAACGCGGCCAACGAGTCCACTTTCGTGAAATTCATCTGGAAGCCGAAACTCGGCATGCAATCCGTGGTCTGGAACGAAGCGGTTAAAATCAATGGCGCCGATCCGGACTTTCACCGCAGGGATCTCTGGAATGCCATTCAAGCCGGCCAATTCCCCGAATGGGAGCTCTGTCTGCAACTTTTCGACCAGGAATTTGCCGACAGCTTCGATTTCGACATCCTCGACCCTACCAAGATCATACCGGAAGAGGTCCTGCCCCCGATACCCGTTGGCCGTCTGGTCCTCGACCGCATGCCGGATAACTTCTTCGCCGAGACCGAACAGGTCGCTTTCATGACCCAGAATGTCCCGCCGGGCATCGATTTCAGCAATGACCCGCTCCTGCAGGGTCGCAACTTCTCCTACCTAGACACCCAGCTGAAACGCCTCGGCGGTCCCAATTTTACCCATCTGCCGATTAATGCGCCGAAATGCCCGTTCCATCATTTTCAGCAGGATGGCCAAATGGCGATGCGCAATCCGGTCGGACGGGCGAACTACCAGCCGAACTCGTTTGGTGCGGGACCGCGCGAATCCCCCGAGCGTGGCTTTCACGCCTTCGCTGACGGCGAGGAGGGGCAAAAAGTGCGGGTGCGCCCTGAGAGCTTCGCTGACCACTACAGCCAGGCTGGCCAGTTCTTCAACAGCCAGACGCCTCCCGAGCAGCGCCACATCGCCCAAGCGCTGACCTTTGAGCTCAGCAAGGTGGAGACCCCGGCCATCCGGGAGCGAATGATCGCACACCTGTTGAACATTGACGAAGGGTTGGCCGCGACAGTCGCCGACAAGCTCGGCATTACCGATTTGCCGAAGCCGGCGGACGCAACGGTGGCACCGAGAAAGGATCTGGAGCCATCGCCGGCCTTGAGCATCATCGAGAACGGCCCCGACAGTTTCGAGGGCCGCAAGGTCGGTGTACTGGTCAGCAATGGGGCCGACGCCGCTCTGTTCAAAGCCTTGCAAGCCGCGATCGAAGATGAAGGGGCGACCTTGGAAGTCATTGCCCTGAAGGTGGGCGGTGTGCAGGCTAGTGACGGCACCAAGATTATTGCGAAGCATATGATCGACGGCGGCTCGTCCGTACTGTTTGACGCAGTGGCTCTGCTGCTCACCGAAGAAGGCGCGGAATTGCTCACGGGAGAGGCGGCAGCACAGGATTTCGTTGCGGATGCCTATGCCCATTGCAAATTCATCGGGTTTACGCCCGGCGCGGTTCCTATTCTGGCCAAGGCGGGCGTCGATCCGGTAGCCGATGAAGGCCTCATTCCCTTGACAGATGGGAACACTGCCGGAACGTACGTGGAGGCGTGCCGCAAACTTCGGCTTTGGGCGCGGGAGGCGAGGGTCAAGTTATAGGAAAGGTTCATCCGACAGGCCACCCCCCGCCGAATGAGCTGGAGCGTTCCCTTTCGAACTGAAAGGAATGAGCAATGGCTGACGAAGAAACCAGACGCCCGGTCATAACCCCGCAAGCCGTGCGGGCGCTGGCGCGCGAGTGCGGAGTTACGGAGAGCCAAATCCGTGAGATCGTTTCATTGGTCGGGACGGACAGGGCATCGATCCTGCGCGAGGCCCGGCTTCTTAAACAGGGCGGGGGTTGAGTCCGCGGCTTTGTATTTTTTCGACCAAACGACAGACTGGCAGGAGGATGCGCCAATGTCGAAAGCGAAAGAGACCCTGCGCAAGAAAGTCGAGAACGACGCCCAAGGGCAATATGTGCGTAGCGACCATGGTCGCGAAAACGATGGCGTGACGAGCGTCAAACCGCGCGTATTGCCGAGCCGCCCGACGCAAAATTCCGAGGCCGAGGGCTCTGAGGGCTGGCGGAAACGGGATTGACAGCTCTCTTCAGCCTAAAGAGCGGCGCTATGCGTCTAGTGGTTCAGTGCCGCGCTCGTCGTTGAACAGCGACGCCTCGACGAAAAATGCCGGGGCTTCGAGCGTCCAGAGCACATCGTTGGCGCCGTAGGTCAGCTCCGCGGTCCCACTTAATGCCCGCGGCGTAACGCGATTGAGCACGACGCTCCCAAAGCCATTGTTACCGATAGACTTGATCGCAGGGCCGTCTTGCTCCGCCCAGGTCAGTTTGAATGTCTGACTGTCTTGCCCACCAGCAATGCCCCATGTGACTGCGATGATGCCTCGGTTGCCGGACAACACTCCGTATTTGGCGGAGTTTGTGCACAGTTCATGGAACGCGATCCCGAGATATTGCACGGCGTGGGGACTGAGCGTGACGGGAGGACCTGCCATTGTGATCGCGTCTTCCCGACCGAAGGATTTGGCTTGAGCCAAGATCAGATCGGAGAGTGTGGCGCCTTTCCAGTCCGCCGAGATCAACAAATCGTGCGATCTCGACAGCGCCATGATGCGCTCCCGCACCTGTTTTTCGAACACGTCGGGGCTTTCCGAACGCTTGTTGGTCTCGCGAATCATTGAAAGGATCACCGAGTACTGGTTCTTCACCCGGTGATTGACTTCGCGCATCAGCATGCGGATGCGGTGTTCGCTCTCCTTGGCTGCGGTTATGTCGCGGGCGATTTTCGAAGCACCGACAATGCGGCCTGCGGCGTCGCGGACCGGCGAGATGGTGAGTGAGACCGGCACCAGTGTCCCGTTTTTGCGTTGGCGGATTGTCTCGTAGCTATCGAGCCGTTCGCCACGCCGGAGACGCTCGAGGATCCGTGGCTCCTCATCATGGTGGTCAGGCGGGATCAGCATGGTCACATGCCGCCCCACGGCTTCGGGGGGAGTGTAGCCGAACAGCCGCTCGGCGCCTTTGTTCCAGCTTTTGATGAACCCATCCAAATCCTTGCTCACAATCGCATCGAAGGACGATTCGACGATTGCTGAAAGGTGCTGGACGGCGTCCTCGCCTCTTTTGCGGTCGGTCAGGTCCAACAACATATTGACGGCGCCGACCAAATTGCCGTGCTCGTCCCTCAGGGGAGTCGGAAATGGCAAGAACGGAAAGAAACTGCAATCGGGACGCTGCGCGATGGCCTCGACATTACGGACCGGACGATTTTCCTTGAGCGCGATTGCCATGGGGCATTGGTCGTGAGGCAACTCTTCGCCATCGACGGTGAACAGGCGGAAGGTGACACACCACTGATCCTGGCCAATCCTCGGTTCCCGGCCAGCAAGTTCGACCGCGGCCCTGTTACAGTAGGTGATGATGCCTCGTGCGTCGGTCGTGTAGACCGCGACCGGCAATGCATCCAGGATTTGGTGGAAGCGGTCCTCATTTTGGTTCACCGCCAATTCGGCGGATTTGAGCCGGGTCACGTCGACGGTGAAACAGCGCGAATGCACCAGTTGACCATTTTCGAAATGGCCGCTGGAACTGACTTCCACGTGCTTGATCGAGCCATCGCGTGCACGCAGTCTGGCCGGATATCGCTCGACGGCTTCGCCTCGCGCGAGACGGGCGAGGATGTCGTTGATGGCATGCTCATCAATGTGAAAGCTGGCGATGTCGCGACCGACGTAGTCAGGGGCTTCATAGCCTAAGAGGTTCAACTCGGCTTTGTTGGCATGGAGAATACGGCCGGCGCCGTCAACGATGTGCAGACCGATGCCGCCGTTCTCGAAAAAATCCTGATAATCGATTTCCGGAAGCCCAAATCCGTCCCCCGCCACAGCTGCGCTTTCCATGAATCCGAAATCCCCTGTCGGCCACGCGGTGGCCTTGTGAAACGTCGACATCCCACAATGGTTCCGGTTGTGGTCCGCTTGCGCCAATCCACGGCAGGGCCCCGGTTCTCCATGCTGCAATAGAAATGGCCCCGGCAGACGCGCCGGGACCATTGAAAACCGTCTCAATTCAAGCCGCTTTCAATTCGGCCGCCCGGTCGTTCACGCCGGCTTCGCCCAGAGACGTCAGGGCCTTGTCTGTAGCTTTCTCCTCCTCGAGGGTCGCGCTGAGAAGTTGAACGATATCGTCCTTGCCAAGGGAGGTAGCCCATGCAATCAAAGTGCCGTAGCGCGCGATCTCGTAGTGCTCGACAGCCTGCGCGGCGCCAACGAGCCCGGCGTCAAGCGACGTCGAACCCTCATACTCCTCGAGAATTTCGGATCCCTCCTCGAGAATGCCGTCGATGGCGGGGCAGGTTTTCCCGCGCGCAGCCGCGCCGAGGATTTCGAAAACCTCCTCAAGCCGTTCCACCTGGCCCTCGGTTTCGGCACGATGCTTTTCGAAGGCTGCGGTGACCTGCCCGTCATCCGCGCCCTTGGCCATCTTCGGCAAGGCCTTCAGAATTTTTTTCTCGGCGTAGTAGAGATCCTTGAGACCGTCGAGGAACAGATCCTCAAGGCTCTTGGTCTTCGCACTTGCCTTCTTGGTGGTTGCCATCGCTGTGTGCTCCTTGTTGGCTTGTTTGAAATGACCCGTCGTGGGCATTTTCTAACTCGGAGAGAAGCCGGCAGTTCCCTTGCCAACCATTTAAATGGGTCGTCCATGACACTTCGGCGTGTCGCTTCGGCGTTTGGCCGTATCCGCGTTTTTCCAACTGGTCCGCAGCTAGCGCGAGGAGGGCGATGCCGATCTATGTGCTGCCTTTGCGGGCGTAAAAGCAGAACAAGGTCGGCGAGCCTTCAGGAACGCGGTCAATGCGTTTCGTCATCAACAAGCGTCAATGCAATCGGTCCCCGCAGGCGAATTTGTGAGCGCGGCGGAACCTTCCGATCGCAGCAGCTTTACTCAGATGAGAAGAAGAGCTGTCAACGCAGGCTGGATGCAAATACTCGCTGGTCGCGCATTTCAGCAGACCTCGGTTGCGAGACGAGCCTGATGTCGGCGTGGAAAGGGCACGCAATGGAGTTGTTATTTCTTCACGACCTGGCCTCGCTCCGAAGTGACGGACTCCACCCCGAACTTGTGCGTCTTTTCAGACAACGGGCCACTTTGTCGGCGTCAAGCGTTATGGAGTTGCACGCCGGTGGGTCACGCTGTTGCGGGCAGGCAGGTCCCAATCCTCCACGCATACCAAGTCGGCGGTTGCCCAGTGATGTGATACGATTTCCCAAGAAGCCGAAATCCACAGTCCGGGATCCCTGATGTCAGCACCCGAAACACAGGCTGGCCGGACGATCGTTGCGTGGCCATGCAGCTAACCCTGGGCATTGTCAAAAACGACGCCTATCGGCTTTGGCGCCCATGCCTGTTGTTATTCATGCTCGCTTTGGCCGCCTGTTCTTCATCCGACCACGTCGCCCAGCAATCAAAAATCGCGGCGTCGGCTTCGCGGACGGCAGCCATGGTCTTGGACGCCTGGGCCGCCGGGGCTGCCCCTTCAGATTATGCATCGGCCACATTGCAATCATCGGCCGAGACGCTTGCCGAGGCAGGTCGGCAGATGCAGGCTGACAATTCTCCTCCATCTTCCGAAAGTCGCGGTGTCATGGAGGCGATCGGCCAGCTGTCGGCTGCGGCAAGGCGCGCCCAGGCCGGGGTGGAGGCCGGCAACCCGCGGCAGGTGAGCCAGGCGCGGCAGGAACTCGCGACGGCCGCGACGGACCTCGCCGCCTTCTATGCCAGATCTGTCGCGCCCAAATCATGAAGAAGCTGTTGGAAATCTCTCTTGGCATCGTCACCAGCGTTGGCGGCTTCCTTGAGGTTGGATCGATGGCGACAGCCGCGCAAGCCGGGGCGACTTTCGGCTTCCGGCTGGTCTGGGCAATCCTCCTTGGCACCATCTGCATCATCTTCCTGGTCGAGATGGCTGGCCGGTTCGCTGCCGTCAGCGGCCACACGATCACGGACGGGATCCGAGAGAGGTTCGGCTTCAATGCCTTCCTGTGGCCCTTGCTGGCCATTTTGCTGGTCAACTTCATGGTGATGTCGGCAGAAATCGGCGGCGTTTCCATCGCTGCGGAACTTGCGACAGGGATAGGCTTTCAATGGTGGGCCCTGCCAGTGGCGTTCCTGGCGTGGCTGTTTCTATGGAAAGGCACCTTCGGTTTTATCGAGAAGGGCGTGGCGATTCTCGGTCTCGTCACGCTCTGCTTCGTGGTCGCGGCGGTGATGCTGAAGCCAGATTGGAAACAGGTCGCTGCCGGGGCGGTGCCCGGTCTGCCGGAGCATGACCCGGCAAGCTACTGGTTTATGGCTGTCAGCATTCTGGGCGCGTCGATATCGCCCTACCTTTTCATGTTCTATTCCTCGGGCGCCGTCGAGGACCACTGGGACAAAACCTATCTCGGCACCAACCGCGCCATTGCGGGCCTCGGCATGAGCTTCGGCGGCACCATCTCGCTCGGGGTGCTGATCGTGGCCGCTCTTGTGCTCGGCGCGCACGGCATCAACCAGGTCAACGACTATCACCAACTGCCGCTGATGCTGATCCCGATATTCGGGTTCTGGGGCTTTGTCCTGTTTGTAGCTTCGCTTGCCATAGCGTGCTTCGGCGCGGCACTCGAAATCGGCCTGCAGCAGGCGTATCTCGTCGCACAAGGCTTTGGATGGACGTGGGGCGAGGACCTGAAACCCCGCAGTGATCCTGCCTTCTGCGGTGTCTATACGCTCTCATTACTGGTGGCAGCCATCCCGATCGCGCTCGGCCTCGACCCGCTGAAGCTTACCATCTTCTCCATGGCCGTGACGGCGGCCAGCCTGCCTTTGACCGTGGTCCCGTTCCTCTTTCTGCTCAACGATGAGCGCTATGTCGGCGAGCACCGCAATGGCATGATTTCGAACGCCGCGGTGATCTTCATCGTCGCGCTTGGCTTCGTCCTTGCCGTGGTGAGCATTCCCTTGCAGATTTTGGGAGGTTCATGATGGATGTGCTGCGCGATCTGCTGGACAAACAGGTCCTTGACCGCCAGCGGGTCAAGATCGGCAAGGTGGACGGATTGGTGGCCGAGTTGAGGCAAGGCAAGCCGCCCAGGATCGTCGCGGTCGAGCTCGGGTCGATCACGCTGGCGCGGCGTCTTGGTTCGCGGCCGGGACGCTGGATGGCATGGCTTGCGGCAAGGTTTGGCGGCGAACGCCATGCCGAGCCGCACCGCATAGCGTGGAACAAGGTGCGCGATATCGGCGTCGACATCGAAGTCGACATCGACGTGCACCGGACAGCAATCTTCGATTGGCAAGACTGGCTGCGCAACCACGTCATCGGCCGCATCCCGGGAGCCTGACATGGACACCGTCAATCTTGAACATCTCGCTGGTCGACGGGTGCTCTCGCTGCGCGGCAAAAGCGTCGGTCACATAGAAGAGATGCGAGCAGAACGGCACGGTGACGATATGGTCGTCACCGAATTCCACGTCGGCATTTTCGCCGCTTTCGAGCGCCTCTCCGCCTTGGCGATCGGCACCGCGGTCCTCGATTTCTTTCACCTGCGTCACCGCGATTGCCTCTACCGCATCCCCTGGGACCAGATCGACATCTCCGACCCACTCAGGCCTCGGTTGCGATGCACCCTTGAGCAACTTTCTCACATGAAAGGTGGATTTGAAGGCAAGCGCGAGGCGGGGCCGCCCAAGAGCTCGGGGATCGTCACGCGGAGCACCGCGTGGAAATTTGCTCTTGCGGTTTTCCTGTGTGCAGGGGCCGTCGCCGCGGTTTTGTGGTACATGACCGCGGCGAGGCCTCTGTTTAAGGATCAGGATCGGCAATTTGAAGGCCGGGGCGATCTCGCGCGCGGCAAGCTCGTCTTCGCTGCAGGTGATTGTGCGTCCTGTCACGCGACACCAGGACAGCCCGACCGGCTGAGGCTTGGCGGCGGTATGGCGCTCGCTTCACCATTCGGCACCTTTCGGCCTCCCAACATTTCTTCCGATGCGGTGGATGGTATTGGCGCATGGACTGTCACCGACTTGGCGAACGCCTTGATCAGCGGCGTGTCGCCCAAGCGTGATCACTATTATCCCACTTTTCCCTACACGAGCTTTACCAGCATGACGCCTGACGACGTGAAGGATCTCTACGCGTATCTCAAGACACTTCCGAAGGTGTCTGGTCGTGCACCCCCGCATGACCCTGCGCTGCTGTTCGGCATCCGACGGTCCGTGGGGATTTGGAAACTGCTGTTTTTTCGCCAACGATCAACCGCTGCCCGCCTCGACCGAGATATTGTGCATGATCGTGGCGCTTATCTCGTCGAGACCATCTCGCACTGCGCTGAGTGCCATTCTACCCGCAACGCCTTTGGCGCAATCAAACCGGACACTCGCTTTGCCGGTGGCATCGATCCCCAAGGCACGGGATTTGTGCCGAACATCACGCAGGACAGAATGCGCGGATGGACCGAGAACGACATCGCCACGATGCTTAAAACGGGGGAGACGCCGAACCACGGACGTGTGGGATCCTCCATGGCCGATGTGGTGACAAATACGGCAATGCTGCCTGACAGTGATCGCCAGGCGATCGCGCGCTACATCAAAGGTCTGCCGCCGATAGCCACGCCGCGGCCTTGAAGCGGTGTTCCGTCCGGGATTGCGTCAAGGCAAATATCGGGGTCTCATTGGGCGTAGAGATAGGCGGCAAGGTCTTTGGCTTCCTCTGGCGAAATGCCGGTCGCAGGCATCGCGGTCCGCGGCGAAAAGCTTCGGGGCGAAACGATCCATGTGACAAGGTTGTCGGAATTGTTTTCCAGCACGCCCGCTATGTACACACGCTTCGAAAGCCCGGTCAGCGGCCCACCGGTCTGGCCGTCAGCTCCCGGTATGCCGGGAATGGTGTGGCAACCGGAGCAGCCATACCGGCGAAAGATTGCTGGAGCCCGATCAGGGTCGCCGCCGGTGATTGTTTTGGCCACCACCGCTCTGGTGTGGTTGTCGCGCGCGACGTTGACCGCGACGAAAGCGGCCGATGCCGCGACGAGGACAATACCCATCAAGGTCGCACGGCCCGTGGGAGAGGTAGGCAGGTCAGGCATTTTGTGCCCGTCTTTCGCTCGCGCCGCGAATCCAGAGCGCCAGCATCGTCATTGCCGCCGCCGCATAGATCGTGCCGGCAGGCACCCACATGATGATGCCCGCCATCTGCTGATCTTCCAGGGGTGCTAACCCCCAGGCCATCGCGGGCCGGGTCTGAGCCACGTAGAGCACGCGTGGAGCGAGCGCCATCAAAGCACCCAAAACGCTGGTGTGGATCATGGTTGCGAACACATGCCAAGCTGAGGTGCCGTAATCGCTTCGCCAAACAATTGCCCACCAGAACAATATCGCTGTCGCCAAGAAGCTGAGATGCTGGAGGCGGTGCAATGCCGTGTCGTTCACGGCCGCGTCGAACAACACCGGGACGTGCCAGGCCCAGATGGCCAAGCCATGAATGATGGTCGCGTTTGTGGCACACGTACACCAGTCCCATGGCCCGCATATCAGAGGCGAACGCATCAGCGACCCAGCGATGCGACGGGCTTTCCCAGGTAGGCCCCAGAGCAGGATGCCAGCCGGGCGTGCCAGCACGATCAAGGGCGCCGCCACAGCCATGACGATCTCGTGCTCAATCATATGAAAGGTAAAAAGATGCTCGCCTAGCCAGTGAAGCGGCGAGAGCAGCGCGCACCCCAATGTCAGCATGCCGAAGCAGTACGGCAAGGCGCGGACGAGCAAGCCGCCCGGCCTTCGGCTTCGCGATGCCAGCCTTATGATGCCTAACCCATACAGGGCGGCAAGGATGGCAAATGGTCCTGCGATCCACGGATCAAAGGTCCAGGGATAGCCCGCAGGATATACATCGTCGCCGTGTGCCATCGCCGGGCTAGCAACCATAAACGAGATCAGTGTGCAGATCAGCGTTGGCATGGGTCCAGCAGCACCGTGGCCGCCCCCTGCAATGACAGCGCAAAAACAAACGCTAGCGCGATCAGAGAGCCGGCATCGGCGATGACCCGTTCGGACTTGGCCGTTCCCGTTGAAAGCGCTCGTGACACCATGACGCCAGCAACCGAAACGAGGAGGAGGATGCCGCAAGAGATTGCGGTCCACAGGCCATTCCGTTGGCAATCGGTGTAGGGCGTGACCTGTCCAAGCTGGGTGTTAAGGGCCCAGGCTAGGGGCGGCACCACAAGGCCTGTGTATTTCAGCCAACGGATCGTCATAGCCGTGGAACCCAATAGAGGCAGGCATACATTGGCAACCACGTCGCCACCACAAAGTTCCAGTACATCGTGTTGTCGCTGACGTCTCCGAAGCGTCGCGCGTTGTCGCCATGCCGCGAAAACATCAGGCAAGTCAGCACCAGCGTCTCGACCAGATCGGTCAGAATATGCGTCGTGTGCAGGCCGAGCATGACCCACACGATCGAGCCGTAGGCGTTTTGGTCCCACTTGATATGCATAGCGGGAAACTCGAAGGCACGCAGGATAAGCGGCGCCATGCCGAGCAGCGACATGACGATCAGGCCGATACGAACCTTCAGCAAGTCCTGGTTACGTGCCCAGCGGGCGAGGACGATGTTGGGAACAAGGCTTGCCACCAAGAGAGCTGTCAGGGTCGTTCCGGCAAGTAGATCAGGAGGTGGGGCATCCAGGGGCCAACGCTGGGCCAAGCTCATGAGATAGAGATAGACAACGATCGAAAGCGCAAAGCCCGTGCCTTCGATGAGCATGAAGGCAAGCGTTCCCCACCAGGACACACTCGCGGTGCCGAGGCCGTGCGGCGGAAGGTCCGTCAGGTCGAGCGTGGTGCCTTCTTTCATGACTCGTCCTCCGGCACGCCCTTTGGCCAGAACCAGCCGATGAGTGCGATCGCCACTGGGATCGACCCCCAGACTACTGCCCACGGGGTGAATATCGACCAGATCAGCGTCGCGCTGGTGGCAAGTGCTGCCCATAGCGGCCAGATCGAATCCCCCGACGACGATTCTCGCGCTTCCGGAATCGCTTCGACGACGCTGCTGACCAACAGTTCACGACGGTCGACACGCAGGCCTGCGGCAACGGGGAGGTCATCTGAGTGGTCTGATAAAGGTTCGAGACTGCCGACCACCGGCAGCCGGGCGAAATTGTACGGCGGCGGCGGCGAAGAGGTCGCCCATTCGAGCGTCGAGGCCCCCCAGGGATTGGATGGCGCGGCGGCACCTGACCTGGCACTGCGTATCGCATCGACGAAAAACAGCAGGAAACCGAGAGCGAGAATGATCGCGCTGAGGCTGATGAACATATTCAGGGCGGACCATGGCATCTCAGGCTGGTAGGTATAGATGCGGCGCGGCATGCCGCGCAGACCAAGAATATGCATGGGGAAAAAGGTCAGGTTGAAGCCGGCAAAGATCAGACCGAAGACCCAGCGCCCGAGTGTCTCGCTCATCATGCGGCCCGTGAGTTTAGGGAACCAGTAATAGGCCGCGCCAAGCAAAGGAAAAACCGCGCCGCCGATCAGGACATAGTGGAAGTGGGCGACGACGAAATAGGTGTCGTGGACTTGTGTGTCGAACGGGACCGACGCCACCATAACGCCGGTCAGGCCGCCAATGACGAAAGTAACCACGAAGCCGATGACGAACAAAAACGGTGTCTTGAAGATCGGCCTGCCTGCCCACATCGTCGCCAGCCAGCAGAATATCTGCAGTCCCGCCGGGACCGCGATCGCCATGCTCGAGGCGGTGAAGAAACTCTGTCCAAGCCGGGGAAGGCCTGCGACGAACATATGATGGACCCAAAGTCCAAACGCCAGAACGCCCGTGGCGATGATGGCCATCACCATGGCCAGATAGCCGAACACGGGCCGCCGCGTGAATGTCGCGACGATGCTCGATACCATCCCCACCGCCGGCAGAAAGATGATGTAAACCTCAGGGTGTCCGAAGAACCAGAACAGGTGCTGCCACAGCAGCACATCGCCGCCTTCGGCGGGATTGAAGAAATGCGTCTCGACCAGCCGGTCGAGAATAAGGGACGTGGAGGCAATCACGATCGCCGGCATCGCCAGGATGACAAGAAACGACGTGACCAGCATCGACCATACGAACAAGGGGATCCGGTCGAGAGACATTCCCGGGGCGCGTTGCTTGAAGACCGTAACGACGATTTCGACGGCCACGGCGAGTGCTGAAACCTCGGTGAACGTGATCATCTGCGCCCAGATGTCAGCTCGCTTTCCCGCCGCATACTGGGGCCCGGACAGCGGAACATAGGCGAACCAGCCGATATCCGGTCCAGCATCGAGCACAAAGGCGAGCCACAACAGCAAGCCGCCGGCGAGATAGATCCAGTAGGAGAACGCATTGAGCCGCGGGAAAGCGATGTTGCGCGTTCCCACCATCAACGGCACGAGGTAGACGGCCATCGCCTGCATGACGGGCACGGCAAAAAGGAACATCATGTTCGTGCCGTGCATGGTGAAAATCTGGTTGTAACGATCGGGTCCGATGAGGCGGGCTTCGGGTTGCGCCAGTTGCAGCCGCATCAGCAGGGCCAGCAAGCCGCCCAGCGCCAGGAAGACAAAGGCCGTGGTGATGTAGCGCCGGCCGATAGTTTTGTGGTCGACGGTCGATAGAATACCCCAAAGGCCCGGCGGTGTTGACCAGACCGATGCAAGGCGGCGATCGAGTTCAGCATCGTTGAAGGCGGTGTCGCGCGAGTTGCTGCCATCTCTGCCCGTCATTTCAGGCTCTCCATATAGGCGGAGATATTCTGCAGCTCGGCGCTGGTTAGCGGGACCACCGGCATGTTGTTTCCGGGCTTGAGCGTTTGCGGATCGGCAATCCAGGCAGCGAGCGAACCGCGCGTGGTTTCCACAAGCCCGGCGGCGATCGTCCGCCGGCCGCCGATATGCGTAAGATCCGGTCCGGTCGTGCCATTGGCGGGTGTGCCCCGGACCGTGTGGCAGGCAGCACAGGGCTTTGCCAGAAAGGCCGCTCGTCCTGCAGCGGCGTCCGGATCGGCCGGCGTCATCGCATCACCACGCTGCGAAGCCGCCCAACGGTCATAGTCCGCTGGCGCCTCGGCGACGACCATGATCGCCATATGGCTATGCTGCAGGCCGCAGAACTCGGCGCATTGCCCCCGGTAGACGCCTGGCTTTTCGGCTCGCAGCAGCACACTGTTGGAACGACCCGGAACAAGATCCTGCTTTCCGGCAAGGCTGGGCACCCAGAACGAATGAATGACATCGAGGCTTTCAAGCCGAAGATGAACATCCGTCCTGATGGGAATGTGAATTTCGTTGGCAGTCTGAAATCCGGGCGCTGCGCCGGCGCCGGCATAAAAGACCTGCCACCACCATTGCTGTCCCCGCACAGTGATCGTAAGGGCGGCGCTTTCCGGGACGCCAATATTGCGGGTGGTGTAGAAACTCGCGATCGTCACGCCGGCGATGATGGCTACGGTGGCCGCGACCGCGGCAACCACCGTCATTGTCAGCCGTGCCTCGTGTTTCGCGTTGTCCGCTCCGGCGCGGCGGCCCCTTAGAAGCGCCACGCCAAGCGTGGCCATCACCAGCACCCAGACCACCGTGCAAATGGCGATAATGCCGATGATCAGGTGCTCCACATGTATCGCGGGAGCGCCGTGCGGATCAAGTGCCGACTGATTGCCGCTGCAGCCCGACGCGAGGGCGGCAATCAGAAGGGCGCTGACGGCTCTCAAGGCGATGGTCCCGGCTCTTGGCCGACCGGTCCTTCGTCGAACAGGATTATCGCCGGGCCGCGATTTTCCGCCGGGCGGGTGTGTTTATCATCATTGCGACTGGGCGCGGCTATCTTCGGCGTGTAGGAACCGATTGTCTGAACATATCCTGCGAGCTGCCAGATCTGCTCGATTGTCATTCGGCCGTGAAATGCGGGCATGCCGTGCGGGCGGCCGTCCCGGATGGAAGCGACGATGGAAACCATCTCGGGCCCGTAAAGCCACCAGCCGTCAACCAAGCTGGGCCCGGCTCCGCCGCGACCATCACCATGGCATGCCGCGCAACCGAACCAGGCGTAGAGGCGCTTACCCTGGCTCAGATTGTAAGCGTCCGTTTCATACGGCTTGCCAAGCGCAAAATAACTCTGGGGCGGGGTTCCGCTGATGCCGTTGGGCATGGGACGGAACCGGTCGAGGTCGGCGGCAGCCGGCGGATCGAGGCGAAGCTCTCTCGGTTGCCGCAGCCAACCGAGCAGACCGCCCACGCCAACGAGAAGCAGAAGCGCGCCCGCCGCCAGCGCCGACGTCGGATTTGCGACGGTCCTTTCTGTCAAGCGGTTCTCTGCCCCCATGGGATCAATCATCTGGAGTTAAGCGAGATCGGCTAAGGCGGACTGGCAAAAGCTTGTATGACGGCGTCTTCGACTTCGGGTCGTGATGGGCCAATGGAAAGAGCGGGTTGGTTTCGGGAAAATACGCCGCGCAGCAGCCCTGTGCGATGTTGTAGGGAACGATCCTCAGGCCGGTGACCTTGCGGACGAAATTGTCGTCGATGGCGGTGGTCACATCAACGAATTCGCCATCTGCGAAGCCCAGCCGGTCGATGTCTTCCCCATTCATGAACACAATCCGGCGCGTGCCTTCAACGCCGCGAAAACGGTCGCTGTAGCCATAGATCGTGGTGTTGAACTGACCGTTTGATCGCAGCGTCGCAAGGTGCAGAACATCGGTTCTGCCAGACGTGGAAAATTCGGGAAAGAGTTTGCCTGGTGTAATGAAATTCGCTTTCCCGCTTTGGGTCACCCATTTTCGCTCGCGTGCCGGCAGCGGCCGGGCAAACCCGCCAGGCTTGAAAAGCCGCTTGTTGAAATCCTTGAAGGTTTCCGGGTACGTCCGCTCGATGGCGTCGCGGATTTCCGCATAGTTGCCGACCCAGGCGTCCCATGGAGCCTTGGTCCTCCCAAGCGTGGCCTTGGCGATGCCGGCGACGATCGCGGGCTCCGACAGAAGGGTTGGACTTGCGGGCTTTGCTCTTCCGCGAGAACCATGAAAGTGGGCAATTGAGCTTTCCATCGACACGGCCTGCGGACCAGTCGCCTGCTCGTCCACCTCGATACGGCCGAGGCAAGGCAGGAGATAGGCGATCTCGCCGTGCAAGACATGACTGCGGTTGAGCTTGGTCGCGATCTGCACGCTCAGACGCAGTGCGCGCCATCCCTCTTCCATGGCGGTGGTCTCAGGCACCGCTTTCAGGAAATTGCCGCCAAGGCTGATAAAGGCACGGGATTGGCCGTTCATGATTGCTTCGCATGTCTCGACTGTCGAGCGGCCTGTCCAGCGCGGCGGTTCAAATCCATAAAGCTCGGACAATTTGTCCAGCGGTGCTAGCCCCGGCTTTTCCGTTATTCCGACGGTGCGCTGTCCCTGAACGTTGGAATGGCCGCGGACGGCGCAGATATTGGCTCCGGGCTTGCCGATGTTGCCGCGCAGCAGCGCGAGATTGCAAACCATATGGACGTTCTGGACGCCCATGAGGTGTTGCGTCAGGCCCATGCCATACACCATCAGCACGGCATCGGATTTGGCGTAGATGGTCGCGGCCTGCTTCATCTGATCGCGGCTCAGTCCTGACACCCGCTCCAGCTCATCCCACTGGTGGGCTCGTGCGGCTAGAGCAAATTCCTCGTATCCGGCGGTATGCTCCTTGATGAAATCATGATCGAGCACGTGCTTCTTATCGGCCGAGGCCATTGAGGCCGCGAATGCGACCATTGCCGCATCGTCAGGATCCTTCGGCTTGCCGTCCTCTCCTGCTACCCGACTGGCGCCTGATGCCTTGAGGGCATCGTCGGCTTCGATGAGCGCCTTGCAGACGCCGAACAGAGCGGCGATATCGCCGCCATTTTTGACCTGACAATATTCCGACGAAATCTTCGTCTCTTGGCCGGTCAGCATCTGAACCGGCGACTGCGGATTGATGAAGCGCTCCAAGCCGCGTTCGCGCAGCAAGTTGAAGGTGACGATCTTCACGCCGCGGTCGACAGCGTCCTGGAGGTCGTGCAGCAGGCGCGGGGAGCACGTTCCCACGTTTTGGGCGATGTAGAAAATGCAGTCGGTGTTTTCGAAGTCCGACAAAATTGCTGTGCCGACAGAGGCGCCGATACTTTCCGGAAGTGCCACCGACGAGCTTTCGTGGCACATGTTGGAACTGTCCGGTAAATTGTTGCTGCCATACATGCGGGCAAACAACTGATACATGTAGCTCGCCTCAAGAGATGCGCGGCCCGAGGTGTAAAGGTCGACCTGGTGAGGATCGAGCGCGCCCAGCTCCCTGCCGATCTCGTCGAAAGCTTCTGCCCACGCCACCGGAACATACTTGTCGCTGATCGCATCCCAGCGCATGGGATGGGTCAACCGGCCCTGTTCCTCCAAGTCATGATCTGGCCAGAATTCCAGCTTGCTGAGTGTGTGTCTTTCGAAGAACGCGGGGTCGGCCCGTCGGGACGTGATTTCCCAAGCCGTCGCCTTTGCTCCGCTTTCGCAGAATTCGAGCGGATGCGGTTGAGCAGGTTTTGCCCAGGCACAACTGACGCACATATATCCGTCGGGCTTATTCTGGATCGAAAGCAGCTTTGGGGCTTTCAAAGGGACGTGCTCTCTCGCGATGATCGCGGCCACGGATTTAGCTGAGCCCCAGCCGCCGACCGGTCCGCCGTACGGTTTGATTGTGGCCGACCTTGTTTTCGATGTCATTTCTGCCTCGTTTGCATAAAGCGAGGCCGGAGCTGGTCTCACCCATATCGACGCGATGCCCGCCGGCAAGTGAAGCGACATTCGAGAACATACTGGCAATATCCAGGTCACTGATCAGTCTGCCGAGGCTGGATACTAGAACTTGGAATCTGGCGCCTGGTTCCACGCAGGGTGGCTTGGTTGAGGTCGCCTCTTGGCCATCGGCACGACCAGATTTGCCCTGTGGCGAATGTGCACTGCAGTGGCACAAGTGCGTCTGCGTTCTGAACGGAGGAAGCCTGATCCCGAGCCTGCGCGCCCATTATGCGGATGTGCTTCCCTCCTAATGATTGGTCTAAGCCAGACCGAGCTTGCTCAGCGCGCCAGAATCTCGGCACCAACGCTTCGCAGAATGGAAGCGTCCACAGGCCAAGCCTCCGGCTGCGTTAACAACGTTATCGCCGTCAGGCAGGCACTGGAATTGGCTGGCGTGATCTTCCTGGCAGAGGGTGAGACGACCGCCGGCGGGCCGGGCGTTAGGCTGCGTACTTAAGCTCAAGTCAAGCGGAAGGCGAAGGCTTAGCGGACGACCTCATCCTGCCACATGACGCGGCGTCAAGACTCAGCTATGTCTTGAGGCGCGGCGGACCTGATTGGACCGTCTGGCCGGCGCCAATTCAGGCAACCTCCCTCTTGAGTGACGCCGGCCTTCTTCCTCCTGCTTAGATCGTCGGCTCGCGCCACGCCGGTTTCGTTGGTTGCGCCGATTCCTAGATCACGACCTCACACCACGAGGCCAGCGCAGCGTTTGCCCCTTCGCTGAAATCCAGCGCGCTCGCTCTACTCCCCGACAATGGACGTCGGCGGGCGTGCCGAGGTTATCGGATCGGCATGACGAAGGACGATCCTCCACCCGCCTTCCTCCCGCCGGAATATGGTGGTGACTCGAAGCGCAATCGGCACCAGTTTGTTGCCACCGCCGACCTTGGATTGGAACCGCTCGACCTCGATGATGTATCCCAGGTCGGCCGTCGCATACTCCGAGATGCGATCAAAGCCGATGA
>NZ_JAMYKW010000048.1:0-40133 GCF_040317555.1 Mesorhizobium sp. M1406
ACCCTCGAAATTGTCACTTCAAACGAATGCCGAAATTACTTCCTCGAGGCCGGCTATGACCGAACCTAAAATCATCCCGCTCTAGCGTTACGGCGACCCAGCAGCAGAGCGATGCCCAACGCCGGAAGCGTCGCCGTCGCGACGGCGAAGAAGACGAATTGCAGCCCGGCCGACGCGGCGACCAAGCCGAGCGCCGGACTGCCGAATCCGAGCGCCACGTCGAGGAAGACGGTGTAGAGTCCCATGGCCAGGCCGCGGCTGCGTGGCGGAAGATGGCTTACGGCCTCGGCACCGAAACCGGGATAGACCAGCGAATAGCCGAGGCCAGTCAGGCTCGCTCCGATGGCGGCGAGAACGGGCCCGGGCGCAAGCCAGATCAGCATCAGCCCTGCCGCCTCGACCGCCACGAAGATCACGGCGACGCGCGCGCCCCCTAACCTGTCAGGCAGGTGGCCGAAGCACAGCCTTGCCGCGATCAGCGACGCGGCATAAGCGGTGAAGGGAAGCCAGACCGGCTGCCAGCCGCGTTCGGCAAAGAGCAGCGCGCCAAAGGACAGGATCGCGCCATAGCCAAGGCTGCTGAAAGCAGCTCCGACGCCGGGAAGCCAGATCGCTTGCGCCACGCTCATCCATGACTGTCGCGCGGCGCTTGCGGCGACGCTGGTGCCACGCATCGGCAGGATGGCAAGCAGCGTCGCAAGCGGCAGGACGATCGTCGCGACTGCAATCGCGGTGAAACCGCTCGCCGCATAAAGCGCAGATCCGACCGGCGCGCCTAGCGCGAGCGCCGCGAACATCGCCGTGCCCACCCAGGCTATGACCTTTCCGGAGTTCTGTCCGCCCGCGAGGGAGAGGCCCCAGGCGACACCGCCGGTGATGATGAAGCTCTCAGACGCGCCCAGTACCGCCCGGCCGGCGAAGAGCGCCGATGCGGACGCCACCGGCCGGTCGAGCAATGCCAGCGAGCCTAGGTAAATGAACCCCGCCAGGGCAGCGGCAATGAGGCCGACGATGACGGCCCGCTTGCCGCCGCGCCCATCGGCATAATTTCCAGCTCCAATGCGCGACAGCATCGAGGCGACGAACTGGCTGCCGGTCACCAACCCGACTGCGAAGGGGCCGAAGCCGAGCTGCTGGTGAAGATGCAGCGGCAGGACGGGTAGTGCCACGCCGATCAGCAGGAAGCCGGCGAAGACAGCCGCCATGATTGGCACCAGTTCCGCCATCGCGCCATTTCGGTCTGAAGTCCGCGCCATTTGTGGCCACCGATAACACTTTGACAGCCAGCTGTTCCGATCAGTAACGTTCGTAGGTCACGCGCCAGCCCTCGGCCGGATTGTCCGGCGTGAGGACCAATTTGTTGTCCGAGACTTCGAATTTGCGCTTCATGCTCTTCCCGACAAGGTTGCGGACCAGGGAGGACTCGACCGTGATGACGAAGGTCTTGTCCTGGTCGTTGATGGCGACCGGCCCGTAATAGGCTTCGTAGCCATTCTTTGTGTAAGGCGTGTCTGGCGCCTTGGCGTCGGGGTTCTGGGCCTGCACCGAGAGAATGCCGGCCTCGGTGAAAATGACCTGACCGGAATACGGTACGGGCTTGAGATTTCCATCGGCGCCGGCCTCGAGCGACCCCATGCGCCATGCGCCGATGATCGGGGACTCTTGGGAGAGAGCCGGCGTGGCGACCGAAAGCGCAAGCGCCAGGGCGGCTATCTTCAATCTCATCGTCATATGCGTTGTTCCTTTTCTGATTTGTGGGCGCGAACAGGCCGTCCGCCCAATCTTCGCTCACACCGAAAGCATGACCTTGATGGCGCGCCGCTCGTCCATGGCGCGGTAGCCTTCAGCGACCTCGGCCAACGGCAGCTTGAGGTCGAAGACCTTGCCCGGCTTGATCCTGCCGTTGAGCACACGGTCCATAAGGTCGGGCAGGAAGCGGCGCACCGGCGCGGGGCCGCCGAGCATGCGCTTCTGGCCGAAGAACAGTTTTTGGCCGTCGAAGTTCACGCCGTGCGGTACGCCGACATAGCCGATGGTGCCGCCGGGGCGGGAGCAGGCCAGCGCCTGGTCGAAGGATTCTCCCGTGCCGACGCATTCCAGCACCGAGTCTGCGCCAACGCCCTTGGTGAGTTCCTTGATGCGCGCGACGCCTTCCACGCCGCGCTCAGCGACGATGTCGGTCGCGCCGAACTCACGGGCGAGTTTTTGTCGGCTGGCGTGCCGGCTCATGGCGATGATGCGCTCGGCGCCCATCTCCTTGGCCGCAAGCACGCCCATCAGGCCGACCGCACCGTCGCCGACCACCACCACCTTCGATCCTTCTCGGACCTCGGCCGCGTCGGCCGCATACCAGCCGGTGCCGAGCACATCGGACACAGCCAGCAGGTCAGGGATGAGTTCGGCCGGCGGCAACTCGGCGGTGGCGACCAGTGTGCCATCCGCCAAGGGCACGCGGGCGTAAGGCGCCTGCGCGCCCGACATGAACTCGCGCTGCACGCAGGACGACTGGAAGCCGAAGCGGCAATGCGGGCAGGTATTGTCGGAGAGGCAGAACGAGCCGACGACGAACTGGCCGGGACGGACCGTGCGCACCTCTGCGCCGATCTCGATGACGATGCCACAATATTCGTGGCCCATATGCATCGGGCCGTCGACCGGCTGCAATCCGCGATAGGGCCATAGGTCCGAGCCGCAGATGCAGCTTGCCGACAGCTTGATGATGGCGTCCGTTGGCCGCATGATTTTCGGATCGGCGATTTCCTCACAGCGGATGTCGCCCGGTTTGTGAAGAACGGTTGCAAGCATGTTGGTTCCTTTCGATTGGAGAAGATCAGGCGCCGTAGTCGGCGTCGCTGACCTGTTCCAGCCAGTCCACGACCTTGCCGTCCTTGACCTCCTGAAGGGCAATGTGGGTCATGGCGGTCTGAGGCGACGCGCCGTGCCAGTGCTTTTCGCCGGGCGCGAACCAAACGACGTCGCCCGGACGGATTTCCTCGACCGGGCCACCCTCGCGCTGCACGCGGCCTAAGCCTGAGACGACGATCAGCGTTTGGCCGAGCGGATGCGTGTGCCAGGCGGTGCGGGCGCCGGGCTCGAAGGTCACCTGTGCGCCTTGAACCCGCCCGGCGTCGAAGGGATTGAAGAGCGGATCGATCCGCACCGTTCCGGTGAACCAGTCAGGTGGTCCCTTGCCGGAAGGCCTGGTGCCGGCGCGAAGAATGTCCATGGTGATCTCCTTTGCGACCTCAAATGCGTTCGACGCGAAGCGGGAATTTGCCGCGAATGTGCAGGGCCTGCTCGCCCTCGTCGAAGCGGCCAAGCCTGATCAGCCCGGGGTGGCGATAGTCGGCGTGGAACATGGCCAGGTTGCCCCAAGGCATGAAATAGCACAGGTCATAGGGCTGCTCGTTGGCGAACGGACCGCTTCCCTCTTCAGTCAGCTTGCGCGGCAGATAGGCGATCTTCTCGTTATGCGCGTAGTCCTCGATCTCGAGATCGAGCGGCAGCATGGAGAAGAAGTCGCGCGCCGACGGATTGTCGTAGAGCGTGGCGGTCATGGTGCGGCCGTTGAAAACCATCCTGATCTTCATGTCGGTGGGCTCCTGGCTGACGGGAGATTGGCCTTCCTGGCTGGCGGCTGCGCGAGGGAGGGCCGCCAGCGCGAGCGCGACGCCGAGCAGCGTCCGGCGGCTGAGCGGCGCACGCCCGATGGTCATGGCAAAGACCTTCGGGCCATATGCGATGCGGCCAGGGCGGCGAGCGCCGATCCGCAGAGCAGCACCGCGCCTAAAGTGAACGCTCCCCACCAGCCGACCGTATCGAAGAGCGTGCCGCCGATGGCGGCACCGCCGGTGATGGCGAGCTGGATGACGGCTACCTGCAACCCGCCGCCGGCCTCCGCGTCGTCCGGCAACGTTCGGCTGAGCCACGTACCCCAACCGACGGGCGCGGCCGTGCCGAAGAAGCCCCAGGCAACCAGCAATAGTGTTGTGGGACCGGGGAGTGCACCGAGAGCGATGAGCGCAGCGGCCAGCGCAGCCATGACCAACGGGATGACGATGAGGATGCTGAACAGGCGCGTGCGCAAAAGCAGGCCGACGCACCATGTGCCGAGCACCCCCGCCAGCCCCATCGCCAGCAGGACCGCTGAGAGGGCAGCGATGTCGAGCTGAGTGACGCGCTCGAGAAAGGGCCGCAGATAGGTAAAGAGCGCAAACTGGCCCATGAACAGCATCATGATCGACGCCATGCCGGTGGCGACAGGAAGACGACCGAGCAGCGCCAGCGGATTGCCAGCACGCTTCCTCCGGCGCGGGGGCAGCGCCGGCAGGCTTGTCCACTGCCAGGCCAGCGCCAGAAGCCCAAACGGCACGACGAGGAAAAAAGCGCCGCGCCAGCCGACATAGGCGCCAAGAAAACTGCCCAGCGGCGCGGCGATGGTGGCCGCAATGGCATTGCCAGCGTTCAGCATGGCGAGACCCTTCTGAACCATGTCTTGCGGCACGAGGCGCATGACGATCGCGGTCGACATCGACCAGAACCCGCCGATCGCGATGCCGAGCAGCGCCCGGCCGACCATGAGGAACGCGTAGTTCGGCGCGAAGGTGACAGCCAAACCGGACACGATGAGGAGGAGGGTGAAGCCGGTCACGACCAGTCGGCGGTCGATGTGGCGCGTGAGGCCGGCGACCAGCAGGCTGGTCACGACGGCGAAAACGCCCGAAATCGAGATCGCCTGGCCCGCGCGGCCCTCGGTGATGCCAAGATCGGCCGCGAGCGGCGACAGCAGGCTGACCGGCATGAATTCAGACGCGATGAGCACGAAAACACACAGCGCCATCGACAAGACCGCGCCCCATGCGGCGCGGTCTTCGACAAGCCTTGTGTCGTAAGTCGTTTCCATGATTGGCATCCTTGCAAGGCGACTGGGGCGGATCAGCCGCCCATCCCCGTCGCCATGCCGGAAGGTATTGCAGAGGAACCCATTCCATTAGACTGAGTAATTCGCATGGACTTATCTGCTTGTGATATAAATGCCAGACGGGAGGCCCTATGCAGCGCGATGGCATGAAGGATCTGCTCTGGTTCGTGGCGGTCGCGCGGGAGCGCAGCTTCACCAAGGCGGCGGCCAAGCTCGGTACCTCGCAGTCGACCCTGAGCTCGACAATCAAGGAGCTTGAAGCTCGTCTTGGCGTCCGCCTGCTGACACGTACGACGCGGAGCGTCGCTCCGACCGAGGCCGGCGAGCGGCTTTTCCAATCTCTTGTTCCCCGCTTCGAGGAAATCGAAGCCGACCTTGCAAGCCTGGTGGCCTTTCGCGACAAGCCCTCCGGAACGGTCCGCATCACGCTGTCCGACCATGCGCTCCAGACGACCGTCTGGCCGAAGCTGCAGCCCGTGCTCAGCGACTATCCTGACGTGCGCGTCGAGCTCTACAGCGACAACGGCTTGAAGAACATTGTGGAGGAGCGCTTCGATGCCGGCGTGCGGCTTGGTGAGAGCATCGACAGGGATATGATTGCAGTGCGGATCGGGCCGGATTGGAGGCTCGTGGCCGTGGCTTCGCCGGAGTACTTTTCCCGCCATCCGGTTCCGACCACACCCCAGGATCTGGTCGATCATGACTGCATTAATATGCGGCAGGCAACGTTCGGCGGATTATATGTCTGGGAATTCGCCAGGGATGGCCGCGACCTTCGTGTGCGGGTGGAAGGCCAACTCACCTTCAATTCGTCCATTCCCATGATCGAGGCTGCGATAAGCGGTTTCGGGATCGCCTATGTCCCGGAAAACCTCGTCAGCCACCACATCGCCAAGGGATGCCTTAGGCTCGTGCTTGACGACTGGAGTCCGCCATTTGCGGGCTATCACCTCTACTACCCGAGCAGGCGACAGCTCTCGCCTGCGATGGCGGTGATCGTGGAGGCGCTCCGCCATCGTATCTGACCCCTTTAGAAGCGTACTCTTTGAATGCTCGCCTATTCGCGCAGCAAGGGTCACCAGAGGCGCATCAAGCGAGCTTTTCCAGCGTGATTGGAAGGCTTCGAATGCGTTTGCCGGTCGCGTGGAAGACGGCATTCCCGATCGCTGGGGCGACCCCTACGACACCGATCTCGCCGACTCCTTTGCCCCCCAGAGCAGTTGCCTGCATGTCCGGAATACCAACCGAAATCACTTGGATGTCGGGCACATCGGCGTTGACCGGGACGGCATAGTCGGCAAAATTCGCGTTGATGGTGCGTCCGTCCCGCTGGTCGACGTAACCCTCTTCCAGGAGAGCTTGCCCGAGACCCATCACCATACCGCTGATCCACTGGCTTTCGGCAAGCTTCGGATTGAAGATCCTGCCGCTGTCGAATGCCGAGACCATGCGCTTGACACGGATCGTGCCAAAATCCTCATCGATGCGAACTTCCACGAAATGCGCACACCAGCTATGGGCCGAGACGCCTCCTTCCACGGCGCCCTTCAACTGGGCGAAACTGCGGTCGGCCCGATTCTTCATCTCTTCGGTGGCGCCTGGAGCAAAGGTGTTACCCTCGATTTCCAGTTTGTCTTTCCCCACTGCCTTTAACAGGTCCGCAATGCTGATGCCGCCGTTCGGTCGGCGGGTCGGCCGCACCGATCCGGTTTCGAAAGTCAGATCGGTCGCCTTCGCCGCTGCCATCGGCGACTTCGGATCGGATGCGGCAAGCGCCAGCAAGGCATCCCGTGCATTCCTGGCCGCCTTGTCCACCGCTCCCGTCAGGTTGTTGGCCTGCTGGGAGCCGCCAGCGAGCGCCGATCTGGGGAGGATGGTATCGCCCAGCCGCACCGCGACGGTCTCGACGGGAACACCCAGAGCGTCGGCCGCGGTCTGGGCGAGAATGGTATAGGTTCCCGTTCCCATGTCGGTGCCTGCGCTGAGGACTTCGATCTGTCCACTGGCATGGAGTACGATCTTGGCTTCGCTCGCGGTACGGATCATGGGGTATGACCCAGCGGCCATTCCATAACCGATCAACTCGCGGCCTTCGCGCATCGAGCGAGGGGCCGGGTTCCGGTTCCACCAGCCGAAGGCTTCCGCGCCGACGGCATAGGCTTCGCGTAACTGTCGAGTGCTCCACTTCATCCCGTTGCTGGGATCGATCTCCGCCCAGTTGGCAAGGCGCAGCGTGATCGGATCCATGTTGAGCGCGTAGGCCAGCTCGTCGATCGCACTTTCCAGAGCATAGGCACTGGGGTTTTCGCCGGGGCCCCGTTTCCAGCCAGGCTGGACCGTATTGACCGGCACGACGTAGAGACGTGACGAGAAGTTCGGCGTCGCATACATGATTTTCGTCACATTGTTGCAAGCCTCGACATGGACTTCGTCGATCGCCGTCTCGTTCCAGCTCTCATGGACGATCGAGTTTATCTTTCCGTCCTTCGAGGCGCCGATCGACAGGGTCTGACGAGTTGCCGGTCGGCCGCCAAGGCCGGTGAAGGTCTGCGGTCTATTGAGAGAAACCTTGACGGGCCTGCTGAGCCTTCGTGAGGCCGCGCAAGCCAGCCCCACATGTGGATGTGCCCCGATCTTGGAGCCGAACCCACCGCCGACGTAAGGCGAGATCACCCGCACATTCTCGATGTCGATACCGAGCCATTCCGACACGACGCTTCGTGCCCCGCCAACCCACTGGCTGGGCTCCCAGACGGTGATTTTCCCGTTCTCCCAGGAAGCGATGCAGGCATGCGGCTCCATCGGCACGTTGTATTCCCGTGACGTCGTGTAAGTGACGTCAACCTTGACCTCCGCATTGGCCAGGGCTGTCGCCGCATCGCCCCAGGCAGCACCCATGGGATCGATGAGCTGCGCTTTTGCCTTGGGATCCTTGATGTCGAGGATAGGGTCGCCGCCCGCATATTCGACCTTGAGAAGGCTTGCCGCTTCCGTTGCCTGTTCAAAGGTTTCAGCGACCACGAGCGCGATATGCATGCCGTTGAAACGGACCACATCGTCCTGAATTGGGGTAAATTCCTCGGTGGCTCCGCCGCCCTTGCTGTAGACCGTCGGCTTGTTAATCTTCAGCGAGTTTTGCGCGGTATAAACGTCCAGGACACCCGGTAGAGCCTTGGCGGCCGACGTATCGATGTTGACGATACGCCCTGCCGGCCGCGTCGATTGGACAGTAACGCCGTAGGCCAGGTTCTCCAGCTTCTGCTCGATCGCATAGCGGGCCTGCCCGGTGACTTTCAACGGGCCTTCGGCGCGGGAAAGTCGGGCACCGAGAGCTGGCGCCTTGGCGGGGGCGGTCTCAGCCGCGAAGGCTTTTGGCGAGAGATCGACAGCGGCGCCGGCGACAGCGGCTACGCCGGCGCCGAGCTTCATGACGGTGCGGCGGTTGAGTCCGAACGCGTTACCATGTGTCATGCGATATCTCCTACCGTCATCAGGGCACGTGCCACGACCTTCGGTGCCAGCTCGATCTTGAATGCGTTGTGTCCGCTCGACTTCGCGCCGTCGCCGGCGGCTGCCGCGGCGCTACGAAGCGTCGCCTCGTCGAGCGTCTTTCCCTTGAGCAAATTTTCGACGGCGCGCAGGCGCCAAGGTTTGGTGGCGAGGCCGCCGACCGCAATGCGTACGTCGCGAATTGTCTTGCCATCGGCTTCCAATTCGATCCCGACAGCGGCGCTGGCCGCGGCGAACTCGTACGACGCACGATCGCGGACCTTGAGATAATGCGAGCGTTCCAGGGCTGCCGAACGCGGGATCTCGATCCCGACTATCATCTCGCCGGGCGACAGCTCATGCTCGATATGGGGGGTATCGCCCGGGAGCAGGAAGAATTCGTCGACGGGAATTTTGCGTTCGGAAGCTCCCCGGACGATGACCGTGGCGTCGAATGCCACCAGGGAAACCGCAAAATCTCCGGGGTAGATCGCTATGCAAGCGTCGCTCGTGCCGAGCACCGCGTGGTTGCGGTTGACGCCGTCAAGGGCGGCGCATCCGGAACCGGGATTGCGCTTGTTGCAGTTCGAGTAAGCGCCCGGGTCCCGGAAGTACGTGCAACGGGTTCGCTGCATCAAGTTTCCACCGATGGACGCCATGTTGCGCAGCTGTGCCGAGGCAGCGCGCCATAGGCTTTCGGAAAGCGCCGGCGCAGCCTGCTTGATATCGGCGTGGTCGGCGACCTTGCTCATCTTGGCGAGCGCACCGATGCGAATGACATCCGCGGATACCTCGATTGTGTCGAGCCCGGAAAGGCGCGTGATGTCCACCACGCGCGCGGGGCGCTCGACATTCAGCTTCATGAGGTCAAGAAGCGTGGTGCCCCCGGCGAGAAATCGTGTCTCTGGCCTGGCAGCCTCTGCCGCCGCCGTCGCGGCATCGTCGGCGCGGAGATACTCGAAAGTTCTCATAGTGCTGCCTCCTTCTTGAGGCGGCTCGCGGCATCGCGCACCGCGGCGACGATATGGGGGTAAGCGCCGCACCGGCAGATATTGCCGCTCATGTATTCGCGGATGTCCTCGTCCGTACCGGCGTGGCCCTCACGAATGCAGGCAACGGCGGACATGATCTGACCCGGAGTACAATAACCGCACTGGAATGCATCGTGTTCGACAAACGCGGACGGGACTGCGTGCATCACCCCGTCGGCAGCCTTGAGGCCCTCGATCGTCGTGACCTGGCGGCCTTCGACCTGGGCCGTCAGGGTTAGACAGCTCAATACCCGCTCACCGTCGACGTGGACAGTGCAGGCGCCGCACTGTCCATGATCGCAGCCTTTTTTCGTGCCGGGCAGGTTGGCATGCTCGCGTAGTGCGTCCAGCAGGGTCACCCGTGCATCAAGATTAAACTGGTGGCGGCGGCTGTTGATGTCCAAGGCTAGCTGTCGGGGCTCTGACATGTCGTCTCCTCGAGTGGCGGGCGGGGATTGGGACTTCTCGCGAAGTCGACCGGACCGACGAAGCCTGCGGCATCAGTCGGAAAGGAGCGTCTATTCCGAAGGCCTGTCGTTGGCCGGTTGCCTAAGCAACCCTCAGGAGAGCACGGACGCGACATTCGAATTAGCCCTCAAAATTCGCATGAGCCTATCAATGGCACTCATAAATTGGCCTGCGACAACGGCAGTGCCGGATGCGACGTTCAGCTGTCGAAGGCCAGTGAGCTGGATAGCTCCTCATGGGCATCGACCTGTTGCTGCAGCAGAGCGAGTTTCTGCCTGACCATGCCAAGCGCATCGGCGCCAGCGATGAACCGACGGGGCAGCTCCGGCTTGTCGACCAGAGTGATCAACGCCTGCGCGAGTTTGGCCGGGTCGCCGACTTGCTGACCGTTCGCGGCTTTCCAGCCAGTTATCTGCTGGGCGCGACGTTCGCTGTAATCGCTAACGGAAGACGGAGCATATTGAGTGGATTCGTCCGTCAGCAGCTCTGTGCGGAAAAACCCGGGGTTCACGATCATCGTTTCAATGCCGAACGGCGCCACCTCGGCTTGCAGCGACTCGATCCAGCCATCCACGCCGAATTTTGCCGCGGCGTACGCAGAACAGAACTCGAAGCCGACCAGGCCTGCCGTCGATGAGATTGCGATGACCTTGCCAGAACCCTGCGCGCGCATCACCGGCAGGACTGCACGGGTGACATTCATGGCACCAGTCAGGGTGGAGGCGAGTTGAAGTTCGATATGGGCCGGAGTCAGGTCCTCGAAATAACCCGCATAGAAGCCCGCGGCATTGTTGACGAGCACGTCGAGGCGACCAAAGCGGTCCAGGGTTGCCTTCACCGCAGCGTCGGCGTCGGCCGGCTTGGTCACGTCCAACGTGACGACCAAAAGATTGTCCGACCGCCCGATCGCCTTGGCGACCCGATCGGGGTTACGACCGGTCGCAACGACCTTATCGCCGATGGCCAACACCGCCTTGGCAAAGTCGAGGCCCATGCCTCGCCCAGCGCCGGTAATCATCCATACTCTATTCATAGCCGTATCCTTCCTAGCCAGTATCTTTTCAGTTTACGCAGCGTTGGCTTTTGGGACGTCCGTCTCAGCGGTGATCTTGAACCACCCGGTGGCGGACTGAATCACACCCCATAGTTTCGCTGGAATATCGATACCTGGAACGCTCGACGGCCGGATTTCGGTCTCGATCAAATGCTCGCGGCCGCTCTTTGCTAGCTCGACCCACTCCGGGTTCATCACCAGTCCCTGCCCAACCGCGACGAGCGTGAGGCCTCTGTGCAGGGCGAGTTCGGCCTGAAAAGGCGTCCTGACCTGGCCCGCGGCAACGACCGAGACCCGCCCGCTGGCTCGGCGCGTGATCAGGCCAGCGATGGTGTCGCCCTCGGGCGCCCCAATAGGCTTTGCCTCGAGAACGCTCGTCAGCGATGCGTGGAGGTAGTCCACACCTTCATCGATAAGACATTCAATCAGCTCGTACGTGTCAGCGATACGCAAGCCACCTGACTCGGGTTCCTCGGGTGACACCCGGTAGCCCACGAGGAAGGGGCGGTTCGCGTGTGCCGCGACCACTCGCTTTACCTCGCGCACCACGGCAATTGGGAAACGCATCCGATTTTCGAGCGTGCCGCCCCATTCGTCGCCACGCTGATTGTAGAGAGGCGAGAAGAAGTTCTGGATCAGAAATCCGTGAGCACCATGCAGTTCGATGCCATCGAAGCCTGCCTCAATGGCCCGTCGTGTCGCCTCGCCAAAAGCGGTAATGATCGCGAGGATTTCGTCATTCGTCAGTGCACGTGTCTTCACACCGCCCGGATTGAAGGGGCCGGGCTGGACTTCGAGCGCACTGGCGCTGACGACGTCGCCGCCGGGTATAAGCGCCGGCACGGCCTTGTTCCCGGCGTGGAAGATTTGCAGGACGGCCTTGGCCCCGCCGCTTTTGGCCGCTGACGCCAACCGGGAGAGGCTTGGGGTGAAACGGTCGTCGTAGGAGGCGAATTCGCCCGCAAAGCCGATGCCGTCGGGCAAGACATGGGTGCAGCCTGTGAGCACAAGTCCGACGCCAGTTGCCCGACGTCGGTAGTAGGTGATCTCCGCGTCAGAGACCGTTCCGTCGTCGTTGGCCGACCAGGTGGTCATCGGCGCCATGACAATCCTGTTGTCGACGCTTAACCCGTTCGGAAATTGGAACGACTGGAATATCTGTCGTGAGGTGTCCACAGCGTTTCCCTTCGACGCGCGTTTCGTTGTCTCTGAGGGTGAAATAGCGAATAGGACTCGATATGATTAGCCGCTATAATCTGCATGAAGTTAGAAATGGGATTGATAAATGAGGCGCGGAGATTTCAGCGAGCTGGCAGTCTTCATCGCCGTAGCAGAGGCAGGCAGCTTCACACGCGCCGCAGCAAAGCTCGGTCTATCGCAGTCGGCGCTCAGTTACGCTGTCAGGACGCTGGAACAGCGCCTGGGAGTCCGGCTGATCTCACGCACCACACGCAGCCTGTCCGTGACGGAAGCTGGCGAGCGCTTGCTGCGAAGCCTGCGACCGGCCTTCGATCACATCGAAAGCGAGATCGCCGCCGTCACCGCCCTGCGCGACAAGCCCACTGGCCTCATTCGCCTGACGACATTCCGGTATGCTGCCAAGTCAGTACTGTGGCCGGTCATCGCCAGACTCCTTCTGGAGTATCCGGATATCGAAGTGGAATTGAGCCTGGACGAGGGTCTGGTTGACATCGTTGCAAGCAGATTCGACGCTGGTATCCGGATCGGTGAGCAGGTCCAGAAAGACATGGTGGCAATTAGGATCGGCCCGGACCTGCGCATGGCGGTGGTCGGATCACCGTCGTATTTTGCAAACCGAACGGTTCCAAGGACACCGCGCGAACTTGGGGAACACAGAGGCATCAGCTACCGTCAGAAGACCGGCGGCGGGCTCTTTGCCTGGGAGTTCGAGAAAGACGGGGAGGAACTTGAAGTCAGGATGAATGGCCCGCTCGTCATCAATGACGGTGAAATGCTCGAAGCTGCGGCCCTTGACGGGCTCGGTTTAGCATACACGTTTGAAAGCCAGGTTGCTCCGTTCATCGCAGACGGACGCCTTATCCGGGTACTAGAAGACTGGTGCCAACCCTTCTCAGGCTATCACCTCTATTACCCCAGCCGACGCCAACACACCGCAGCCTTCGCTCTACTTGTCGAGGCACTCCGTCTCATGGCGTGACAGGTGGCAGAACCGCATTCAAACATGCCGCTCTACCTTGGCATCGTATGAGTTATCCTTCCCTCATATGCACAACCCCGCGGGACGTCGACAATCGGGTTCCCGCTCAGGCAGAATAGGTGCGCGCCCTGGCAACTCGCCCTGGAAAAGTCTCAACTTACCCTGACGGACTGCGTCGCGGTGAATGTCCGATTCCAGGATTCAGAGCCTAAAGCCGTCATTCCGCTTCCCGCCTCAAGGCTGCCGAACGGCACCGCATGTCGGCCGTGAGGTCAGCTTTGCGACCGCCTGACCGCGCGATAGCTAGTGTCCCGGGTGTTTGACCTTCTTGTGAAATCGCGCACAAGCCAGGATCGCCAACGGTTCCACTCATGCTTTGATCCCCTTCGTGGCCACGTTCTTTACGAAGTCTAATTGCCGCAGAAAAGACATTGCGCTTAGCATCCGCATCATGAGCTTGCCGGCCGCCTCGAACGCTGCACGCTACGAGGACTATTCAGCCCTCTGAATGTCTCCGCCCATGCCGACATGGAGATTCGATTCGAACATTGACGCGAGAGGTGATAGTCTCAGCTCGGATCCCGAAAGAGGGAAGATGCGCGCCATTGCATTATTTGCCGCCGTCTTGGTGGCTACGCCCTCGACGGCGCGGAGCAACTAATCTTTTACACAGCCAGTTTTCCAGATGCCACGTCGGTCCAGCTCAGCGTGTTGAACAACAGTGTCTCGCTATATGGGGACTATGACTTTGACGTCGCTATTGGCCTGGTCGAGACGGACGCGAACGGCGCCATCAGGTACGAAGATACCGGCAGGCATCGTGCACGAGTTCGCTGTAACTTTCCGGCATATGTGAGCGTAGGTGCGCGAAAATATCCCATAGAGATGCCCCTGAGCCGCTCCGCACATGACGATTGGAAAGAAAATCTCTGGATGATTTTCTGCCCGGCACCTTCATCCTGACTTCCGTGCCCATAGCATTGCTCGACCGGGTCACTTGATACCGGCGACCGTGATGCGTCCATTGACGCGGTCGGCTGGGAACTCGATCGCCTGACCCGTTTTGAACTTATCGATATCGAGCATGCCCTCCTCCGCGACGACGAACATCATCGTCATCGCCGGCGTGTCGAGATTTAGTCAGCGGCCACGTTTGATCGTCTGCTTGCTATTCTGCTTGGAGAACACGAGCACGAGCGTCGAGAGTGTCTTTCTCTATAGTGTCATGATTGGTAGTCAGTTGGCGACGGCGATGCTGCCCTTCATGCCAGAATCGTAGTGACCCGGGACCAAGGCAGAGGAAACCGAATTCGCCGGCATTGGCGGATGTCCAGATAATCTCGCCTCTGACACCAGGCGCCAGCCGGATCTTGGGATCGGCGTGCTTGTGTATGGCTGGTGGCCACTTGCGAGTGGTCGTTATACCTCGCTGCAGACCTCCTGAATCAAAAATGGAATAGCGGAGGACTGCCGCACCCGGGTGCGGCAATCTCTCAGAACCCAAGCAGGCGCGACAGTGGATTCCCTTTTTTCATGAGATCTGGCTGAACGCGCGCTCTTCCCCTTGAAGCCGCATTGGACGCATGCATCGACATAAGAAAACGGCGACTGCCGTTCAACGCGTGACATTTCACAGCTGATTTTCCCGATTCGGCTTCAGCCGCGGCCACGCATGAGAATCACAAAAATGTAAATCCGAGGGAAGGTGCCCGTGAATTCGACCCGGTAGCCTGTTGTTGCTGGGTGTTCGAACGCTCACTTTTGACAAAAGGACTGAACCATGAAGCACACCATCGGATATGCATTGATTGTCTTAGCGGCAATGACCGGTGTCGCCAACAGCGGCACGAACTCGACAAGCCCCCGCATCGGCGAGGTCCTGCACGGCCATAGATCGACGGGCGAAACCCCGAAATCGGCATCCAACTCCGACATATCTTCCCAAGTGCTCGACAATGGCGATATCGAGAAAACCGATTCCCCCTATAACCGAGTCGAAGCTGTGAGCCCCTCCTCATCGTGGCAGGGCGGGAGCCCTCGCCAGCGCGCCGGCTGGGCGGGCCGCTAGCAGGACCGACACCGCAGCTTCCCATCTTCCCACGGAGCCGTGCAGGGCAAACCGGCCGGCAGCTCTGCCGGCTGGTTTGCACTTCGGCTGCTTCGCCAACGAAACCTATACAGCACAGCACACCGCACCAAGGAAACCTACTCGTAGGTGAGGACTATTCGAAGACGGGTGGTGGCGCAATCAACGCGTCACGGTGCCGCTCTCACCCGCCATACTGTCATAGGTCGTGAAGTGGTCGCAGCGCCACCGCGCGACGAGTAGTGTTTGATTTGAGTATAGGCGCGCAACGTGCCGAGCTCGGTCTGTGAGCATGCATCCGTCTAAGAACGGCCAACGACGTCGGAGCTGAGGTTTTCGCCGGCGATATCGTATCGGACATAACTGCTGATGCGCAGGCCGGTCCGTACCCAGAAATATAGAAAAAGCCAGTGCCGTCGGCAGCCCATTCACCGGCCCATGCCGGACAACGGGGCGACCAAGAGCGCCGGCTAAACCACGCCATCGTGGCGGGTTAGCGAACTCTGGTCTGGTCGACAGCGCTATTGAATATTTGTAATTTCGTCTCAAGCGATATGAACCATCCGTCTACGCGTGACTGACCTCAAATTATAGTTTACGCGGGAACTCTGTTTCCACGATTAAGCCGGGCCTATTGTCCTTCAGGGAAATTGTCGCGCCATGAATGTCCGATATCGCCTTGACCAGGCTGAGGCCGAGCCCTGTCCCTTCGGTTGTCCGGCTTTTTTCCAGGCGATAGAAGCGTTTGAACACCTTCTGCCGCTCCGTCGCCGCGATGCCCGGCCCGTTGTCGCTGACGACGATTGCGCAGCGGTTCGCCTGCGTCGTGACACCGATCGTGATCCGAGACCCTCGTTGTGTGTGGCGCATTGCATTGACGACAAGGTTCACGCACATCTGCTTCAGCAGATCGGCATCGCCCCATATGAATGAGACCGTGTTTCGGCTGTCATTGGACAGAACCAGCGAGCGCTCGGCGTCCTCCACGATGTGACTATAGATATCGTAGATTTCGGCGACCAGTTCCGAAAGGTTCACCTTCGCAAATCGCGAACGGCGTGCGCCGGACTCGATCTGCGATATGCGCAGCAAGCCCTCGAACGTGCCGGCTATATGCGAGACTTCGCTCATCGCTTTTTCGATGAGGGACCTCGTGGCCGTTTGGTCTTTGCTTTCGGAAGCGGCCTCAAGCGTTAGAAACAGCCGGCCGACCGGCGTCTTGAGATCGTGCGCGATGTCGGTCGTTACCTGCGTCATCGCCGCGACACTAGCCTGTAGCTGTGCCAGCGCGACATTGACCTCAGTCGCCAGCACGTCGATGTCATCGCTGCGCAAGGAGACCGGCAAGCGGGTAGCGAGATCGCCGGCGCCAACGGACTGCATCGCATCCGAGAGTCTAGCGATACGCCGTCGCGTGCGGAACGCCAAAACTGCGCCCGTACCGAGACCTCCAGCAAGCACGATCGCCGTTCCCCAGCCGAAGCTGACAAGCGCGATGCTGCGCAGGCGATTGGTGTCGTCATAGCTTACGCCGACGGTCAGGTCGTAGCCGTCTAGGTTCTTCCGGTAGAGCCTGTAGTTATTGGGCGCCGCCTCGTGGCTTGTCGGTGCGCGCGTGGAAAATCCCGGCGGCACGGCGGAAATATCAATGTTGCCAGCCAAGAAGTCGCCGTCGGGATCCTTCAGTGCGTAAAGCGTCTCCTGTCCCCTGATTGCCGGACCATGGCTTCGGATCATCACGGCAGCGCCGTCGACACCATTCGCCTCATAGGCGGAAGAAATCTCCCGGAACCGTTCCATCACATTGGAATCCAGCCGCTCGTAAAGGTAGGCGGCGACCATGTTGTAAGCGACGAAATTGGCTCCCAGGAACGAGAGCAGAAACAGGGAGATGTAGAACGCGGCAAGTCGGATTGACGCACTTCTAGCGATACTAGCGTTGGCCATGAATGGTGTAGCCGGTGTTGCGTGTATTACGCAGGAGCGGAACATCGAATGGTTTGTCGATCTTCGCCCGCAGTCGGCTGATATGGGTTTCCACCACGGTGCTTTGCGGGTCGAAGTTGAAGTTCCAGATCCGCTCAAGGAGCATGGTCTTCGTCAGTATACGGCCCTCGTTACGCATCAGGAGTTCAAGCAGCGCGAATTCCCGAGGAAGCAATTCGATCGTCGTTCCGCCGCGGGTGGCGAGGCGGCTGATGAGATCTAGTTCCAGGTCAGCTACCTTCAGCTTTGCCTTTTCGGCGGTGATCGGAGGACGCCTTTGCAGAGCATTGACCCGAGCCAGAAGCTCGGAGAATGCAAAGGGCTTGATCAAGTAATCGTCCGCACCTGCCTCCAAGCCTTCAACTCGATCGTCAACACCGCCCACCGCCGTCAGGAAGATCACTGGCACCTTTCCGCCGGCGCCTCGAAGACCTCGCACAAGCGACAAGCCATCGAGGCCTGGCAGCACCCGATCCACAATTGCGACGTCATAGGGATCGCGTAGTCCGACAAGCAAAGCATCGCGCCCGTCTGTCAGGGCATCGACCACATGGCCGGAAGAGCTCAATCCATTTTCGATGTAACGGCTGATTTGTTCGTCGTCTTCGACTAGGAGAATTTTCAAATAGCAATCTCTCATCTGGCTTGGCGCGCCAAGCGTTGATGACCTTTCCAGTTTGCTTCTGTCAGCGATGCGGACGAAGCGATGTCTCAGTGAGGCCTTGCCCGGCGGGGTTTTCGCTCGGTGCCATTAGTCGGTGACGCAGCTTTTCAATCAGCCAGGGTACTGGGTTTTGATGTCTCAACATCCATAGACTGAATCGACAACACGGTTCGCAAGCGAAGGCGCCTTGCAACTTTCACGATTGTATCGTCATTTTGGCGTATCCCTTCATTGTGCCGCAAGTCGAGCATAAGGCGGATCCGCGGCGCTCATCACCTCAAGCGATCACGCCGTGATCGCTTCTGAGAGCAGCCAGTGGGCCGCGGATTGGTTTTCAACCCGCGGCGCTGGTCCCGGATCACTTGATGCCGGTGACCGTGATACGTCCGTTGACGCGGTCGGCTGTGAACTCGATCGCCTGACCCGTTTTGACCTTACCGAGCAGGCCCTGCTCCGCGACGACGAACACCATCGTCATCGCGGGCATGTCGAGATTGGTCAGCGGCCCATGCTTGATCGTCAGCTTCTGCTGTTTGGCGTCGACCTTGATGACTTCGCCCTTCACGTATTCCTGCGCAAGCGCGCTCCCGCCGATGCCGAGAACGAGCGCGAGTGTCGAGAGTGTCTTTACCAATAGTGTCATGATTGCCTCCTTTGCATTGGGTCAGTTGGCGACGTTGATGTCGCCCTTCATGCCGGAATCGTAGTGACCCGGGACCAAGCAGCCGAAACCGAAGTCGCCAGCATTGGCGAACGTCCAGATGATTTCGCCTCTGGCGCCGGGCGCCAGCCGGATCGCATTGGGATCGGCGTGCTCCATGTCGGGGAACTTCTCCATCAGCGCCTTGTGCTCCCTGATCCCCTCATGGACGTCCATGACGAACTCGTGGTCGACTTGGCCCTTGTTGACGAATTTCAGGCGAACGGTCTCGCCCTTCTTCACCCTAAGGACGGCCGGCTGGAACAACATTTTTCCGTCGTCCTTCTCAGACATCGAGATGTTGATAGTCCGCTTTGCCTTGCCGGCCTCGCCTGGATTGCCGATCGGCATGGTGGCGGCTTTGTCGCCATGGCCTCCGGCGTGGGTTCCACTGGCATGAGCCGCTCCGGAACTGAGCGCCGTCAAAACGGCCGCTGCGATGATATGTTTCATGCTGTACTTTCTCTCATTGTTGAGGTTGAGGGGTTTCGGTCTGTCATCCCTGTTTGCCGTGACCGCCGTGCGCTGCCGGGGCCATCGTTTTTGCGTCGCCTGATTTCGTGGGAGCGGGGACATCACCCTTCCACTCGTAGGCCACGGTTCCCGCCGGGTGCTGGTACCAGCCAGGATCGGCGTAGTCGTCCGAGGCGAGCCCCTCGCGAACCTTCACGACCGAGAACATGGAGCCCATCTCGATGGGACCGAATTGCCCCCAGCCATCCATCATCTTGATGGTGTTGTCGGGCAGCGGCATTTCCATTTCGCCCATGTCGGCCATCCCGCGATTGCCCATCGGCATGTAGTTGGGCTGAATTTTTCGGATCTTCTCGGTAACCCTTGTCTTGTCGACGCCGATGAACGTTGGCACATCGTGTCCCATGGCGTTCATCGTGTGGTGCGATTTGTGGCAGTGGATGGCCCAGTCGCCCTCATATTTAGCTTCGAACTCGTAGGCCCGCATGGCGCCCACAGGAATGTCGATCGATACTTCCGGCCAGCGAGCCTCTGGGCGTGTCCAACCCCCGTCGGTGCAGGTCACCTCGAAATCGTAGCCATGCATGTGGATCGGATGATTGGTCATGGTCAGGTTGCCGACACGGACCCGCACTTTGTCGTTCTTGGACACGACAAGGTGGCTGATGCCGGGGAATAGGCGACTGTTCCAACACCACAGGTTGAAATCGGTCATAGTCATGATTTTCGGAACGTAAGATCCGGGCTCGATGTCGTAGGCGTTCAGCAGGAACACGAAGTCACGGTCCACCCGCATGAACTTCGGGTCCTTCGGATGGATGACGAAGAAGCCCATCATGCCCATCGCCATCTGCACCATTTCATCGGCGTGCGGGTGGTACATGAAGGTGCCGCTCTTCACGAGGTCGAACTCGTAGACGAAGGTCTTGCCGGGCGGGATTCCCGGCTGGGTAAGACCGGTCACTCCATCCATGCCACTGGGCAGGATCATGCCGTGCCAGTGCACGGTGGTATGCTCCGGCAGCTTGTTCGTCACAAAGATGCGGACGCGGTCGCCTTCGACCGCCTCGATGGTCGGCCCGGGGGACTGACCGTTGTAGCCCCAGAGATAGGCGGTCATTCCGGGCGCCAGTTCCCGCTCGACCGCCTCGGCGACAAGGTGGAATTCCTTCACGCCATTGTTCATGCGGTGGGGCAGCGTCCAACCGTTGAGCGTCACAACCGGCTGGTAGTCCGGGCCGCTCGTCGGAAATATCGGTGGCTGCATGTCCGGCGATTCCATGACAGCTGCCTCCGGCAAGCCCATCGCCGAGGTCTTGGTCCATGCCGTGGCACCGGCGAGCAGGGCTCCGGCGCCGAGTAACTGACGTCTTGAAAGCATTTTCTTCTCCTGAGTTCAGTGGCCTTCGGCGCCCGCTTCGGCTGCGGCCGGAGCGTCGCCGCCGCCGGGCGAGTTTGCGCCACCACCGTGGATGGCGGTTCCGAGATTGACGTCGGCCAGCCAGAAATTGCGCTTGGCGTTGAGGGAAACCATGATCGAACTGATTTTCGCGCGGGTGTCCGCCAGCAGCTCGAACGTGTTGGTGATCATGCCGTTGTAGGTGAGGACCGACTCCGCCTCGATCTTTGTTCGCAGCGGCACAACACTGTTCCGATAGTGCCGAGCAATGTCATAGGTCGAACGGTAGGTGTCATAGGCGGACCTCGCCTCGGAGCGGACGTTAACCGCCTTTTCCGCCATCCGATTGGCGGCTTGCATATAGGCAAGCTCGGCCTTGCGCATGCGTGCCTTGCCGGTATCGAAAATCGGGATGACGAACTCCGCCTCCAGGGTGGGTGCGACACTCGTCTCCGTCCCGCCCTCCTCGGACTCCTCGCGTTCCACCTCCGCGCCGGACAGCAGTTCCAGGTCACTGACGTAGCGCGTCGCCTCGGCGAGACCGTACGATTTCGCCAGCGCCTCAAGCTCAAGTTTCGCGATCTCGAGGTCGATGCGATTTCTTAGCGCTTCCGCCTCGATGGCGCGTTTGGCCTTGGCGCCTTTGGGCAGGGCTGGAAGCATGTTGGGGACCGAGTAATCGACGTCCGGTCCCCATAGACCCATGAGGCGGGTGAGTTCTTCCTTGGCAGTCCGGGCGGCGAGGCGCGCCTCCGCCGCCTGACCGGTGATCTCGGCATAGAAGACGTGTTCGCGGGCCTGGCCGGTTTTTGTAAAAGCGCCTGTCTCCCCTAGTTTTTGAGCGAGTTCGGAGGCAGCGTCGGCGGCGGCTTGCGCCTTGTTCAGATAGGAAACGCTTTCCCAGGCCGATGCCGCATTGATCCAGGCCCGCCGCGTGTCCGCGGCCAGCCGCAACGTTTCTTCGGCGGCGCGGAGCTGGGCCTGACGGAAGCGTGTGTCCGCGACCGCGACGCGTCGCTGACGGGTCATCAGCGCAAGGATGTTGCTGGCAACAGCCCCCTCGATCGTGCGTGCCGGATCGATGCCGATCATACCGACCGAGATTGTCGGATTGACGAGCATCCCTTCTTGCCAGACATCGGCCGCCGACAGACCGATCTCGGCGTAGGCGGCCTGCAGGCCTTTGTTGTTGAGCAGGGCGACCTGCACCGCGATGTCCGGACCAATCGTCTTCTTCTGGACGAGGCGCTTCACGCGCTCCGAAACCGTCCGCGCTTCCTCGCTGGACTGCACCCACACTGTTTTCTTGCCGGTCACGGAATCGGCACGCGCCGCGACTGTCGTGAAGCCGGCCATGGGGACTGAGATGCCATCAAGGGGCCCGCTGGTCGTGCATCCGGCAGCGATCAGCGGAATGGTCACCACCGCAGCTATGGTCAGGGGCCGGCGCTTCATGATCCGGCTCCCGGGGCTGCGGGAGAGAGTTCTTGATTGAGCCGCCGCCAATCCTGCGGATCGAGTGGCTCCCGCTGGCGATAGTCAGCGACGACCGGATGGTATTTCGTGCCACGGATGCCAATGACGGGATCGGCCGGATTGAAGGCGGGAAGAACGTCGGACGGCGTGGTTGCCGCGCATCCGGCAACGAACAGCGATGCGAACATCGCGAAGCTTGCGATTTTCATTGTAGACCTGAATCTTGACGTGTGCATTTGGCCGCGTGGGAACGAATTCCAACGCTGCGCGCGAACGCCCTCAAAAGAGGCGTCAGTTCAGATGTATTTGGGGGGTCTAATTAGCGCTTTGTATTCGCCGAGCGGCAAAATGACGGCAATGACGGGCGCAAAGCAGCGGGAGACAACAGGCTCCAACTCAGGACAATCGACTGGCACCGCATTTGCCGGCGCGCAATGGACTTCACAGCTCTTGTCGGCGGATTGGTTGTCGCCGTGCTGATGCTCCGACCTGTCCGTGTCATTCGCCTTGGCGCCGTGATGGCCCATGCCGTGTGCAGGTGTCTCGGCTTGCAGATCCGCGCTGGCGTGAAAACCCGTGGCATCGGCTGTGGCGAATAGACCAGGCTGAAGCGCCGACATGACCAGGAATCCGATCGCAAGCAGAACTCGCAGCGGTACGCTTCCTAGGATCGCGATTCGACCAACAGTCCTCATCGGCCCTTTCCATAATTGTTCGGCTGATTTGTCAAGGCCGCCTTCGACCAGTTTGCTGCAGTGCAACCAAAAGTGAGATCGTTGCAGGAACGGTATTGCTCGAAGCCCCCATGTGCCACAACATTTTTCATACATTTTTGTATGCCCTGTTTATGGCTCATGCTTAGGAACGCAACCGTGCTGCGATGTCCGCGATTTCGGTTTAGCTCAGGCTCAGCACGCTCCGGCGACGACCAGATAACGCGAGACCTTCGCGAAAGTGACGATTGCGACAAAGCTCCATAGCGGCTCGCGTAGAACCCCAGCGACCACGGTCAGTTTTCACCGCCGAGCCCGGGACGGTGGCCTATGCTGGCGACAAGAACCAGCATTGGAGGCGGGAAGGAACCAGTAACGAGGAGTCCCGCAAGGGCGGCCTCCGACTGCGCCGGAAGGAATGGTTGCCGCAGGGAAGGCAACAGCAAACAGATTGCCGTATACGGCAAAGATTTCCATCTAATCTTCGACTTGCGGATCAGGCTTCGGAGCTGCACATCGATCACGACCATCAGTCCGCCACCGCCCTGTTCTTCGACATTGTTGTTGGTCGTATGATGCCCGATATGGCAGTGGATCAGCCATTTTCCGGCCCGACGTGCCTGCCAGACGACATCGTATCGTTGCGCTGGTCCGACGTTGACCCGCGGCAAGGAATCGTGCCGAGTCCGGGATAGTCTCGCCGTCGCGGGCGACAACTTCGAATGGACCGCCGTGGACGTGCATCGGGTGGATAAACCCATTGTGGGTGCCAATGAAGCGCACTTTCAGAGTTGGCATGGTCAGAGGGCGGGTGATCCATTGCCGAGGCCGCTGCTTTGGTGCGGGATTTCGGAGAGGTGGCTCATCGATCCGTAGCTGATGGGCTCCCTCTCTATGAGATCGAGCTAGTTCAGGATCTGGGCAAGGAACAGTTTGCTTCGCTGGTGACGCGGATGCGAGAAGAATTCGGAGGGCGTGTTCATCTCAACGATCTCGCCATGGTCCATGAAGACGACGCGGTCGGCGACCTGGCGGGCAAATCCCATCTCGTGCGTGACACACAGCATGGTCATGCCATCCTCGGCCAACGCGACCATGGTATCGAGCACTTCTTTGACCATTTCCGGATCGAGTGCCGACGTCGGCTCGTCGAAGAGAATGATTTTGGGGCTCATACAAAGCGCGCGCGCGATCGCAACCCGCTGCTGCTGGCCGCCTGACAGTTGGCCGGGATATTTGTGCGCCTGGTCCGGAATCTTCACTCGTTCCAGATAATGCATGGCGGTCTGCTCGGCTTGCCCGCGCCGCATCCCGCGTACCCAGATCGGCGCCAGCGTTAGGTTCTCCAGAATAGTCAGGTGCGGAAACAGGTTGAAGTGCTGGAACACCATGCCGATGTCACGCCGGATTACGTCGATCTTCTTCAAATCATTGGTGAGTTCGACGCCGTCGACGACGATCTGTCCCTGCTGGTGCTCCTCCAGCCGGTTGATGCAACGGATCATGGTCGACTTGCCCGAGCCCGAGGGCCCGCAGATCACCAGCTTTTCGCCGCGAAGGACCCTCAAGTTGATGTTCTTAAGCACATGGAAGTCCCCGTACCATTTGTTCATCCCGGTCAATTCGATTGCCGGCCGATCATTGGGATTTGGCATGGACGGAACGCGCTTTAGGGGGACGATAACATCACGGCATTTCCTAGTGGGCGGTGGGGCCGCGCCGCTCCAGAAAGTCGGTGAAGCGGGCGAATGAGAAGGAGAGTGCGAAGAAGATCGCGCCGATGAACAGGAACGTCTCGGCCGCAGGCGATGGCCAATCCGGGTCGGCCAGCGCCGCTTTACCAGAGCTGATCAGGTCGAACAGGCCGACCACCAGGACAAGGCTGGTGTTCTTGATCATGACGATGATGGTGTTGGCCAGCGCCGGGATCGCCACCCGGATCGCCTGCGGCAGGATCACCAGATATTGCATGCGCCAGAAGGGCAGGCCGACCGCCGCCGCGGCCTCGTACTGGCCATTCGGGATAGCCTGCAGGCCGCCGCGAATCACCTCGGCGAGATAGGCCGCGGCGAAGATGGTGAGGGCGACCAGCGCACGCACGAACTTGTCAGGCAACAGAGCCTCGGGCAGGAACAGCGGCATCATGATCGATGCCACGAACAGGATGGACAAGAGCGGCAGTCCGCGCACCGATTCTATCAGGACCACGGCGCCGACGCGTATCGCGGGCATGGTCGAGCGCCTGGCCAGCGCAAGGAGGATGCCGACGGGGAAGGCGACGCCGATGGCAACGACGGTGAGGATGAGTGTGACCGGCAGGCCGCCCCAAGAAGAGGTCGGAACCTCGGTCAGGCCTAAACCGCCGGCCATCAGCCAGAAGATCAGTACTAGTGCCGCCACCCAGAGCGCCGCCAGCCGCGGAGCCCAGCTGGCAGGCCGCACTGACCAGCCGAGCAGCGCCAGGATGAGCAGGCAAACGATGGCGGGGCGCCAGCGGTCGTCGAGCGGATAGATGCCGAACAGCAACTGCCCGGACTTGGCGTAGATGAAGCTCCAGCACGCTCCGGTGGCCACCCGACACGCGCGTGGACTGGGGTCGAACAGCACAGCGTCGATTACCAGCCAGCGCAGCATCGGCGGCACCGTGGCGACGAGCAGAACGCCGAACAACAGCGTCAGGGCGGCATTGAGCGGCGTGCCGAACAGGAGCCTGGCGGACCGCCGCAAGGCGCCGAAGCGGATCTGTCCTGGCGTTGGCTCGGCCGGAAGGGGAAGAGACAGGGCCTTCATGGTTCAGCGCTCCACGATGGCGATGCGACGGTTGTACCAATTGGCCGCGCTCGACAGGCTCAGGTTGAGAGAGAGATAGACGCCGAGGATGATAAAGACGCCCTCGATCGAATGGCTGGACTTGCTGATGATGGTGTTCATCACCGCAAGGAAGTCCGGATACCCGACCGCGATCGCCAGCGTCGAATTCTTGACGACGTTGATGTATTGGCTGTTGAGCGGCGGGACGATCACCCGCAGCATCTGCGGGATAATGATCAGACGCAATATTTTGCCACGCGGCAGGGCGAGCGAATGACCTGCGTCCCACTGACCGCGGCCAACCGAAAGCACGCCGCCGCGCACGATCTCGGCGACAAATCCGGTGGTGTAGATGGTCAGCCCGATCAGGATGGTGCTGAGTTCGGGCGTCAGTTCCTTGCCGCCCTTGAAATTCGACCCGGTGAAGGTCGGCCAGTCGACGGAGAACTTCGCGTTGGCAAGCCAGACCCCGGCAACGCCAACCGCGAGGATCGCCGGTGCGGCCAGCGGCGGCAGCCATCCTCGTCTCGCCGCCCAGCCGGCGGCCGCCAGTGCCAGGGCGAGAGCAATGACGAGCAATCCCGGGGTGGCGATGTCAATGCTGACAGCCGGCACCACAAAGCCGCGCATGGAGGCGTAAACGCCTGGCAGGGGATTGAGCGCTTCGCCGACCGGCGGCAGCACCTTCCACCACAGTGAGTAGAGAAAGATCAGGAGCACGATCGGCGGTGAATTGCGTGCAACCTCCACCAATGCGCGGCAGGTGCCCGCTGCCAAGGGATTGCTGCTCAGCCGGGCAATGCCGACGACGAGGCCGAGCGCGGATGAAAAGACGATGACGACGGCGGAGATGAAGACGGTGTTGGCGATCCCGGTCGCGATCGCCCAGTAATAGGGATCCCTCGACTTGTAAGTGAGGATCGCTTCCGAGATGACGATCCTTGACGGCATCATCAGGAAATCGAAGCCGATCGGGATGCCGCGTGCCCTGAGATTGGCGAAAGTCGTGCTGACGAGCAGGGCAGCGAAGGCGGCAGCCACGGCCACGACGGCACACTGGATGATGATCGATCTGGTCTTGGCGTCGCTCAGCATTTCGACCTCCACGTTTCGCGGCGTTAGCAGGAAAGGGAGCGCCGCGCACGTTTCCCCCCTTTATGTGGGGCTCAATCCCAGGGGAAAGGATAGTTGAGGCCGCCGTCCTTCCACAACGCGTTCAAGCCGCGCTCGACCTTCAGCGGGCTGTCCTTGCCGAGATTGCGATCCCAGATCTCGGCGTAGTTGCCCATTTGCTTGATGACGTTGTAGGCCCACTTGTCGCCCAATCCGAGCGGCTTGCCGAAACCGGGCTCCTCGCCCAGCACGCGTTTGACTTCCGGACTGCCCGAGGCAAGCTTTTCATCGATGTTTTGCGAGGTGATGCCGTTGGCTTCGGCCCAGAACAGCGCATTGAGTGTCCAACGCACGACGTCGAAAAGCTGATCGTCACCGCGGGCGACCGCGACGCCATTGGGTTCGGCGGCCCTGCCGACTCGGATGATGTCGTAGTCGTCCGGGTTCTTGGCCACCGAGGCACGCTGTCCGGCTGCCGCAGTGCCGTCGGTGACGTAGGAATCGCAGCGGCCCCCAAAGAAGGCGTCGCGCGCCTGAACGGTCGAGTCGTAATAGACTTTCTCCATCGCGATCCCGAACTCTTCCTCGGTTTCCTCTATCGCCTTCTCGGTCAGGCTGCCACCGCCTTGCAGGCAGACGGTCTTTCCGTCGAGCAGTTTGGGCTCCGTAATGTTATCGGCCTTGCGCACGAGCATGCCGTCCGTGTCGTAGAGATTGATCCAAACGAAGCGGACAACCGTATCGCGACTGTAGGTGATGGTGGATGTGCGCGACAGAACGTCGATTTCCCCAGTTTGCAGCGCAGGGAAACGCTGGCCTGCGTTAAGCGGCACGTAACGGATCTTCTCCTTGTCGCCGAGGATGGCGACCGCGAAAGTGCGGCAGATGTCGGAATCGAAGCCGCGATAATACCCCTTCTCGTCCGGCCGGGAGAGACCGGGCACGCCCTGGCTGGCGCCGCAGCTGACATAGCCGCGCTCCTTGATCTTGTTGACGACCGCCTGCGCGCTGGCGTCCACGGCGCCCGTACTCAGGCTGGCCAATCCTATCGCCAGGCCCGTGAGCCATTTCAGACCTTGATGTTTCATAGTCATTCCCCTTGTCGTTGAGGTTATCGTCATTCGGTGGCCTTGACGTCGGCTGCGGCGGTTCCGCTGCGCCGGGCTTCAGCAAAAAGTTCGAAGGCCTGGGAAAGGTCGGCTAGAAGATCGTCGAGTGCCTCGAGGCCGATCGACAGGCGCCAGACCGGGCCAGGCTTCAGCCAGTCGAGGCTGGCGCGGCCCTTGCGCGGATCGCTGACGGCAATCAGCGAATGCACGCCGCCCCAGCTTGCACCGAGCCTGAACAGCCGCAGGCTGCGCAGTACATGGGATTGCAGTGGCGCCAGTTCCGGCCGCAGCACGAAGGAGAACACGCCCGCCGATCCGGCGAAGTCACGCTTCCAGACCGCGTGGCCAGGATGACCAGGCTCCGCGGGATGCAAGATCTGTGCGACTTCCGGGCTTTCCGACAGCCAGGCGATGATCTTCCGCGCGGTGGCGTCGGCATGACGCATGCGCACCGGCATGGTCATCAGGCCACGCTCGCACAGCGCGCAATCCTCCGGCGAGACCCCGTAGCCGAGGAAGCGCGCCGTGTCCTTCAGGCGTCGGAACAGCGCCTCGTCGCGCACTGAGACTGAACCCATCAGGAGATCACCATGGCCGCCGGCGTGTTTGGAAAGCGCCTGCATCGAGATGTCGACGCCATGAGCGAGCGGCTTAAACAGCAGATGCGAGGCCCAGGTGTTGTCGGCCGCGACGAGCGCGCCGGCCTTGTGGGCCGCGGCTGTGATGGCGGGCACATCCTGGACTTCGAAGGTGGCCGAGCCAGGCGATTCTACCCAAACCAGCCGCGTTCTGCCGTCGATCATGGCCGCGATGCTTGCGTCCAGCCGTGGATCGTAGGAAACCGCCTCGATCCCGAGGGGGCCGAGAAAACGCTCGGCCATGTCGCGCGCCGGGCCATAGAGCGTCTCCGGAATCAGAACCCTTTCGCCGCCACGGCAGACAGCCATGGTTGCCAGCGTCATGGCGGCCATGCCCGACGGAATGACGAGAGCCCGCGATCCGCCTTCCAGCACGGCGATGTGATCTTCGAGCTGCCGGCTGGTCGGTGTGCCGTAAAGTCCGTAGCTGAACCCGTCGTACAGGCGCTCGACGCGACGCTCGTACGACTCCAGATCGTCAAAGACAATGGTCGAGGCTCGCTCGACCGGCATCGCCACCGCCTGGAACGGTTCCTCGGAGCGCTTGGGAGGATGGACATGTGAAGTGTCGTCGCGTCGGTTCATGGGCGCAACTTAGCCGGCTCATCCATTGCCATCTATGACCGCAGCGATAAAGTTAATTCGCTTTTGATATGGGCTGCACTATGAACCTGCGCGACATCGATGTCTTCAACGCGATCATGATCACGCGCGGCGCCGGCGCGGCGGCCGCGCTGCTCGATACCTCGCAACCGGCCATCAGCCGTTCGCTAGCCAAGCTAGAGGCTGAACTCGGCTTCAGGCTTTTCGACCGCATTCGTGGCAGGCTGGTGCCGACACGCGAAGGGGAGTTGTTCCATGCCGAGGTGAAAGCCAACCTAGTCGGGCTCGACCGGCTCAAGCTGCGCGCGGCCCAGATCAAGGAGGTCGGCACCGGTACCATCCGCGTCGCCAGCTTGTCGGCGCTCGGGCACGGGCTGGTGCCGCGCGCCATCGTAACGTTCTCGCGCCGGCATCCCCAGGTGCGCATCAGCTATCAAGTTCGCACTTCCAACGTCGTCCGCGACTTGGTGGCATCCGGCAGTTTCGACATCGGGCTCGCGGCCGACGAGGTCGATACCAGCGGCGTGCTACACAGCATCTTCACCACGCCGCGCGCCGTCTGCGTGATGCCAACGACTCACCGGCTGGCGCGGAAGGAGGTGATCACACCGGCCGATCTCGCCGACGAGGCGTTCCTGGCATTGTCACCGGAAGACACGGTGAGGGTCGCCATGGACAAAATCCTGACCGCGAATGCCGTGCGGCCGCGCATCCTAATCGAGACGCCCTACGGCCTGACCATCGCCATCCTCGCGGCGAAGGGCATGGGGATCGGCCTGGTGAACCCCTCGGTCATTGCCGACCGCATGATTGGCGGCATCGTGGCCAGGCCATTCGAGCCGGCCGTGCACTTCCGCGCGCTGCTCCTGCGTCCGCCGGACGGAATCAACTCGGCGCTGATTACCGACTTCATCGCCGAACTCTACGCGGCGCGCAATGCGCTATCGAGCGAACCGTAGGCGAACAAGTCAGCGCTCGTCGCTCGGCTCGTCATGCATCAAGCCGGCACTCGACAAGTTCGTTGAAGCAGTGTGCGGCACATCAGTGGCCGGCCATGGTACTCCCCTGATTGGCATTTGGGACAGACTGCGGGGTTATCGAGACAGACAAAACAAAGTGTTTGAGAGGAACTCAGATTTGAACGGCTGCTCTTCAAGCTAAGTTGCCAAAAGTCGGCAGCCCGCTGTCGGCCCAGAGCCGCCAGTCTGCAATGCGCCCACAGAGACGAGCCGGCACCCTGAGGGGGGACGTGGGGCAGCGGCCGATCTTCTGACACTCTTCGAGCATGCCGCCGAGTTCCCGGCAAAGAAAGACTTGGCCCAACGCGTTCGACTTGTCGTCCAGGCCCATCCGCCTGTTATAGGCCGACACTTGGTCCCTCAATTGAGAAACTCGGCCAGCTCTATGACCGCTGGAGTAAGCCCAGCCGCCTACAGCACATGTGATCACTGCATAAACGAAGACACCAAGGGTCACCCTGCTGCCGCGCAGCTTTTCAGGCAACAATTTGACGATACGTTGCATGAATTATCATCTACTGTTGCTGCTGTACCAACCCCAAATTGGCCTAATATGATGAACATTTTCTTGAGCACTCGCTCATCGAAAGTCTCATAGGTCTGGCAAACGGACGGCTTTTCTGTGGCCAAACTGCCGGCGCGCCCCGAGGTGATGCGCTGCCAAAACCGCCCCGGAACCCCGCGACAAGCCCGCATCATACTCATGTGAGGCGGATAGCTGATGAAGTCAGATGGGATGCCGACGAGCTCAGCAAGACCTAGACAGGCGTTCGGATCGCCTCGGTCATTTTCTGAAACTCAGCAAGAATCTCGGGGAAACTCTGCGCGAGGTATCGAACAACGCGGGCGTTTTCCAGGAGTCGGGCAAGATACCCTGTGGCCACCACCAGATCCAGATGGTCAGATCCGTAGCTCTCCTCGATGAGCCTATATTCTCTATCGAGATTGGCCGACTCGTTCTCCATCAACGCAATTTGGGTATCGCTGAGGCCAGCTAGTTTTTTCGGCTGCGACGTATCGGCCAGCTGCGACTGCGGCGTCGCGCCGACCAAGGATTTTGCGTAGTTGATCGAGAACTTGTTCATAGCGACCATCAGCTGCGCTGCCTCGATCTGACGCACAGCGCCCAACTTTCGTAGCTCGATGAACGTGTTCGTTGGGACGAAACGGTCCTTGAGTATTTCGACCGCTTCCGGACAAATCCCTTTCAGCAGGCGCTTTTTGAGCCTGATCTGGGCGACATTGACATTGAGCGTTGTTGCTATGGTCGCCTCGGGCACACCGTTGTCGATGGCCTTCAGGATCATAAAATGTTCCTGGATCGTCGCGAGCCGGCTCACCCGTTTGTTGTAGGTGAATGCCTCGTCATCGTTTGCGACCAGACATTCAACCTCAGTGACGCCTATTTCGCGCAAGATCTCGATACGCATATGGCCGTCGACCAACAGGTACTTGTCCGGCGTGTCATTATCCCTTGCGACCACGGGCAGCTCCACAAGTCCGATTTCTCGAACGGACGACCTGACCTGTTGGTATTTCGGAGTCTCCCTGGCGCTTTCGGCGAACAGGTGAAGCGGCTGAATGTCCTCAAGCCGGAGGCGAACTGTATCGCGCTCAAATGCGCACTTTATGTCCGGAACTGTGGTGTACTTCGATGTCATGCGGGCTCACCTCTGCTGATCCTGGCCGCGAGATTCCGTGGGAAGGTGTCCAGCCCTTCCGTCCTAAGAACGGCCTGGAATGCCTCTGCGGCCATGAGCTGCCGCAGCGCGTGGGTGACAAACAGGAGGCGGTTCCGCGCGGCATCTGCTTTGCGGACCAGAATGCGTTTTCTGTCCGTGTCGGCCTTGAAGGCTTTGATCAATGTTGACGCAGAAGGGATTTTCGTGCGCTCTGGAAGGAACGTTCCCAGGCCTTTCCCACGCCTGCGCCGGTTCTCGATCAAGCGACGCGCTATCGCAAGCTTGTGACCACGCAGCTGGTTCTTTTTATAGGCAAGCTGAAGCACTGCCTGGATGCCGGGCTCGTCGGCGGTTGAGATATCGACTGCAACCGATAGCGGAATCTGGCCGGAGTCGACTGCGCGCAAAAGACGCTGTTCGCCTTGTGACAGGAGTCGTGCAATCCCTCTGACATATTCGGTCGAAAGACCGATCTTTGCTGCGATTTCGGCGTCGGTATAGTTGCTTTCCTTCAGCCGACCGATGTCACGTAGAAGGTCATATGCGGTATGATACCGACGAGCGCAATTTTCGACCAATCCTTTGAGCAGTGCCTCGGCCTTGGTTGCCTCTATCACAAACGTGGGGATCTCGGTCTGGCCAAGCAGCCTGAAAGCCTCAAGGCGCCCCTGACCACACACCAGGTCGTGCGTGAAAGCGCCTTCGTCAACCTCTTTTTTCGTCACTGTGATGGGGCGTTTCAGGCCGACTCTCTCAATGCTGTCGACTATATCTCGGAAGGATTTTTTGCCTCGAGTGCGCGGGTTGGTGACCTTGATCGCGTCCACGCGCAGCAGTGAAATCCGTTCGTTAGTGGCGTCCATCAGGGTGCAGCCGTGATGGCGTTGCGTTCGGCCAGAGCAAACAGCGGATCCAACGATCTGAAGAAGAAGGTGTTGAACGGCAGGCGCTTGTTCAAGACAAGATTCAACGGCTTTCCGCCAATCTCGTTTGCTGGCGCTATCAGATAATCGAGGATTGTCTGATTATCGGGCCTCATGCGAATGGCCACCTTCACGTCCGCAGCATTACACCGTTCGGGAGCGGCCAACCAATGGGGATAGCCGTAAGGCGTGTTGCGACAGCGGCCCATCGCAATGGATACGGTGAATTCATCGTTGACGCGAAGCACGCCGAGATCGCTCTGACGCACTGCGGACCCGCCCGCCCGCTCAATGGTCGCGATTGTTGTTTGAATGACTTCTTCAAAAATTTCACGAAGCCGCCTTCTGATATCAAGAAACCGATAGTTCTGAGACGGATCGTATCCAACGAGCTTGTAGGCTCGCAGCAGGCTGCCGAATTCTTTCCTGTAGCGGCTGCTTGGCGGACAGTCAGACGCCGCGTCAATGATCGGGCCCGAGAGGGTACCGCGCCTCTTCAGAAGCTCAGCGAGCACAACCAACATCTGGTCGCTGCTCATCTTGGATGAGCGGGCGTCGGCTATGACTTGAGCCCGTTCGAAAAGTCCGCGGTCGACAATGGGTTCAAAGACGCCATCGGCGCGCACCAATTGGGTGATATCATTCGTCACCTTCCTTTGCTTGAGCTTGAAGGACTCGCGATTCCAGACGTTGTTGCCCACATATTTTTCGTTGCTGAGTATCTGATGAATGGATTCGCGTTTCCACGATCGATTGAGATCGGTGACCACTCCCTTGGCATTCAGCGACCGCGCAATCTGAAGCTCGGTCCGACGAGCCTTCACGTATTGATCATAGATCCAACGGACCGTCGCAATTTCATCGGGTGGTCCAGGCACGAGGATGACCCGATCCGTCTGAAGGCTCTTGTACTCTTTGAGAGCGAGCGTCGTCTTTGTACGCCCATGCTTGTCGATAAGCTGGCGTCTCAGGCCCAAACCGGACGACCCTCCTTGCCGGTACCCCATTTGAATGAGCCTGCACTGGCCGGCAAACACCTTGACCGACAAGACCCGACTCTGCTCGGCCGCCATGCTGCGCTTTATTGCCTTGAGCAGGTCTGATCCGATGCTGCCATCGTTCGCAAACTGTTCGCCACAGTATTCAATTCGCACTCCAGCAACTCGGCACCGGTACTCGTACGACGCACTCTCATCGGGGTTCTGGAATCGCCCCCAGCGACTCACGTCGTAGACGATGACGATCTCGAAATTCGCGATTTTCGTTTCGATGTCAGACAGCAGCCTTTGCAGGCCGGCGCGACCTTCAAGGTTCAAACCGCTGCGGCCGGCGTCCTCGTATGTGGCTACGATGTCGTAGTTCATCGCATCCGCGAATTCGCGGATTGCATCCTTCTGATTTTCGATCGAGTAGCTTTGATGGTCCGTGGACATTCGCACGTACTGAGCAGCGCGCACGCGCTGCGCGTCATCTGCAGCTCGACGGGCCGTATGGGCATGTTCCATCATCCAGCGCCTAAAAGGCAGTTTGAACGTTTGCCTAAACCTGCCAACCTAACGGACTGGCGCTGGAATTTCGTTACATTTTCATGGACACTTTGTGTCGAATGGCGCCTTGTTGCTGCGACCAGATTCTCGAAACTCGAGGGCGGGCCTCAATCAACGCCCGAGAAACCATGTCTTTTTTCGTGAGGCATCGTGCCCCCGTTCCGCCGCATTGCGACCGCACGTGGCAAGCCATAGGGATTTCAGGCCTTCAAGGGAGACCTCACATGAACTTTCACAAAACCATAGCCGCCGTGTTGATGACTGCAGCACTGGCAGGCTGCGCGCAGACCGAGGGCCAGCAGCGGGCCGGAACCGGCGCGCTGATCGGTGGCGCCGGCGGCGCTCTCGTCGGCCAGGCCATCGGCGGCAACACCAAGAGCACGGTCATCGGTGCGGCCAGCGGCGCCCTGCTCGGCGCCGTCGTCGGCTCAGCCACCACCCCGCAGCGCCGCGGCGAGCAGATGTGCCGCTACCAGGACCGCTACGGTCGCATCTACACCGCGCCTTGCGACGACCGGTACTACAACGGTGATTATTGAGGCGATTGCAGGCGACGGTAAGGTCGGCGGGACAGCGCCCCTCTCTGTCCTGCCGGACATCTCCCCTCATGGGAGAGATCAGCAGCTTCACCGGTGCCGCCAATCCAGTAATTTGGTGACCGGCGAAAGTAGACGAGATAGCCAATCCCCCTCGATGGACCCCGAGTGGGAGATCGGCAGCGTCGCGGACACCGCCCACCCCTCCGCCCGCGCCGCCTTCTCCAGCGCCGCCACGAGTTGGTGGTTGGCATAGACGCGCGCACCGCGCCGCTCCTGCCGCTCTGCCTGCGAGTCCGGGGAACCGGTGCGGCGGCCGCTCCAGATATGGGGTGCATCGGGGTCGCAGAACTCCGCCACCTGCTCCCACACGGCCTCATACTGGCTGCGCTCGCTCTCGAGCTCGGACTGGCGGGAAGGATATCGCGGGCGCGGCTGATTGAGCCTTCTGCAATGGCCATGTAGGGCTCCTGGATGTGAGTTGAGTGTGCGTCGCAAAACGTTCTTGTGCATCGCAGCAATCAATGCGTAGATGGGCAAAGTAAGCTGACGGAAACGGGATGACCAAAACGCCACAATCAAGGGCGGAGACGACCCACTTCGACGCTCTGCATGGCCTCCGGGGCATCGCTGCTGTTTTGGTGATGCTTGGCCACTTCACCGAATTCACGGGCCGGCGATATGATCTGGCGCCGTCCGGGTTCCTCGCCGTCGACCTGTTTTTTCTGTTGAGCGGCTTCGTGATCGCCCACGCCTACGACGACAAGTTCCGAAAGGGCATGTCATTTTGGAAGTTCGCGGAGATCCGTCTTCTCAGGCTCTACCCTCTATATTTTGCCGCGGTCGGCCTGGCCGTGATCGGCGTGGGTGCAATCATCGCAACGCGCGGGCTCAGTTCGTATTCGCGGCTGGACTTGCTTGCAAGTGTTGGGTTTTCCGTTCTTTTTTTACCCACGCCGCCGTCGCTCTCGACATTTCCCGACGTGCTTTTCCCGCTCAATGGCCCAGCGTGGTCCCTTTTTTATGAACTCGTCGCCAATGCCGTTTTTGCCGCGCTGGGCGTAAGGCTGGCTGCTCGATCACTTGCGCTCATGGTCGGTGTTGCCTTGCTGGCCCTGGTGCTTCTGGCTTGGCAGGGTTTCGTCCTTGGGGGCGGCGCCCATTGGGACGACACGATCGCGGCTCCCGCCCGGATCGCGTTCTCGTTCTTTCTCGGGGTCTTTCTCAATCGATATGCGACCGGGAAGAGTCGGGACGGCAATCTCTATATGCCTCTTCTCCTGACGCTATGCGGAGTGCTCATGATCTTCAGACCCGTCGAACATGTGCAATTGTACAGTCTGGCGATCATAGTCCTGGTCTGGCCCTGGCTCGTTCTCGTGGCCTCCCGTTTGCGGCTATCCGGGTTTTGGCGCTGGATTGCGCTCTTCTCCGGCAATATCTCTTACGCCATCTATGTGCTTCACACGCCGCTCATCCGCCTTTCGAACGCCGTGGTCGAATCTGTGACCGGGGCCTCGTGGATCGAGCACGGCTTGCCGTTCATTCTGGGAACATCCATCGCGATCATCGCAGTCTCGGCATTCGCGCATTATGTCTACGACAAGAACATGCGGACACTGCTGCGGCAGTGGCTTTCACTTTGGCGCGCACGAGAGGGCGTGACACAGTTTTAGCTGGATTTGGTTCGCCGCCGGTTGTGTCATGACAGCGTGCCCATTTGGCCGACGCGATTGGCGATCGGCAGCACGATCACGCGCTGCGCTTGATGCTCTCCAGCGCCGGCGCGCCGCCCTTGCGGCCAAAGCGCCGGACGACGAATCGGCCCGCCTTCTGGCCGGGAACCTCGATCAGATTATAGGTGACCCAGGACAGCAGGGTCACCGTCGGCAGGACGATGGCAACGACGATCGCGAAACGCAGCGGCGCCGCCAGCCCGTGGCCGTATTGGCTGATGACGAACGCCGCGACAGGCTGCAACACCAGCAGATGGATCAGGTAGATGCTGAAGGAAAGCTCTCCCATGAGATGAAAGAACCGGTTGCTGAGCGTCACGGCTATCGCCCTCGCCAGCCTTCCCGCCGCTCCCGGCAGCATACGGTAGAGAACCAGGGCAAAGAACCCCGCCACCAGCGCTTCTCGCACTAGCAGCTTGCCCAGTCCGTAGTCGCCGCCAAACGGCAGCGCCGCCAGAAGCAGCGCCAGTGCCAGATACAGGATCGGCCGTGGCTGGCTCTGGTGCACGACGCCCGCCAGCAGCATGCCGCACAGGAATATCTGCATCTTCAGCGCCAGGAACGACGGCATCGGAAAATGGATCGACAATCGGCCCAGCGCAAACACGATGATGCAGCCAACCGCGGCGACAAGCCCGGCGCTTCTTATCCAGTCCAACCTGCGCACCAACAGCATAATGGCCGGGAAGGCCGCGTAAAACTGCATCTCCAGCCCCAGGCTCCAGTCGGGGAGCGGCGTGCGGTAGGCGAAGCCTGGCAGCAGGCCGAACAGGAACGTCAGATGCGCGACGATGTTCTTCAGGCCGCTGTCGAGATAGCGCTCGGGCGCCTGGTGCGACCTCGACAGGAAATCGTCGATGATTATCCTGGAACCGTAGAGATAGGGGCCAAGCGCGAGTGCCAGCAAAAGCATGACGTAGAACAGCGGCGCGATCCTGAAGTAGCGGCGCGTCCAGAATTTCAGCCAGGTTCCCGGTCTTTGCCAGGGCTCTTTGTCCTGGCGCAGCTGATAGTGGAACACCATCAGGAAGCCGGACAGCATGATGAAGAGATCGACGCCCAGATCCGGCTCGCCGACGATGGGAACACGCCAGCCGGTCAGAAGCAGGCAATGCCCGACAAGCACCCAGATCGCCGCGAGCGCGCGAAGCCCGTCCAGGCATTCGATGCGCGATGACCTGATATCTGTCATTGCGGACTCCGAGATAGTAATGTTGCAGTGCAGCATGGCGGCTGAGGCTGGATTGTCAACCCACAGCAAGATGACGAATTGCTCTCCGCTGTTACCGAATGAGCTGCCGTCTTCGACCCCAGAGCCGTCAGTCTGCAATGCGCGGCATCTCGGCCGTATAGATCCGCGGGCCAGGTCATGACGATGTTCGCGATGACCTGAATGTCCGCTCTCCTGTATCCTCGCCTAAGGCGGCCTGTCCGCAATCGGCCCATCAAGTCGCTTGCGGGTAAGGTCCTGATAGGCGAAACTGATCGGAACCCGGGAGGGTTTGCCACCTCGCCTCCGAGGTTGGCCGCCGACAGAGTGCTCCGCAATGGACCGCAAGCTCGCCGCCATCCTTGCTGCTGACGTCGTCGGATATTCCACCATGATGGAGCGCGACGAAGCGGGTACGCATCAACGGGTGCGCGCCGGTCATAAGGAACTTTTCGAGCCGACAGTAACGCGTCATCATGGCACTATCTTCAAGCTGATGGGCGACGGTCTGCTGGCGGAGTTTTCTTCTGTCGTCGAGGCGATGGAATGCGCAGTTTCGTTGCAACGTGGGCTGGCCGAGCGAAACGCCTCGTTGCCGAAAGACCAGCGCGTGGAAGTGCGCATCGGCGTCAATCTTGGCGAGGTGATTGTCGAGGGAGACGATCGGTTTGGCGAGGGCGTAAATATCGCGGCGCGACTAGAACAACTTGCTGAGCCTGGCGGTATCTGGGTGTCTGCGAAGGTCGCGCGCGAGGTTGAGAAGAAGCTGGCTTTCGGCTTTCAGTCGATGGGCCTGCGAAAGGTCAAGAACATCGCGGAGCCGGTTGAGGCATACCGTGTCACGACCGACGGCAAGGCCAAGCCCATGCGCACGAGCCGCAGCCGCTCGCGGCTGCCAGTCGTAGCGACCTTCCTAGTGCTGGTCTTAACAGTCACAGCGGTCCTGGCGTGGTGGCAGTTCTATGGAACAAAGCGCGAGATAGGCCAAGGTGGCATCCCGACCGTGGCAGTTTTGCCATTCAAGAACATGAGCGGCGACACGACGCTAGATAATTTTAGCGACGGCATGACAGACAATTTGATCTCGATGCTGGCAGGCGTCACCGAACTCAAGATACTCTCGCATAGTTCTAGCTTCGTCTATAAGGACAAGCCAACCGATGTCCGCCGGATCGGCCAAGAGTTGAACGTGGCCTACGTGATTGAGGGCAGTATCTGGAAAGAGACGGACCGGCTGCGGATCACCGCACAGCTGATCGACGCGCGCACAGGCGAAAATCTCTGGGCGGAAAAGTTCGATCGCTCTGGAAGCAATCCCCTTGTGATTCAGGACGAAGCGATCGAACGAATCATTGGCACGCTTGGTGGCTAGCGCGGAAAAATGTACGACATCGAATACAAGAAGGTCTGGCAAAAGGACACACCGGATCTTGAAGAGTACGACTTCTTCCTTCGATCCAATTTCTTTTTTGGGCAGTTTACGCCCGAGAGCCTAGTAAAGGCGACGGACATAATTCTTGAGGGCTTGGCCAAATTTCCCGATTCGTCTCTGTTATCGTGCGGACTGGCCTGGGATCACGTCTTGGCGGCTAACCTCGGCTTTGACGAGAAGCCTGAAGAGCATTGGCGCATGGCGTCTGAACTGGAAGCAAGGATTCTTCCGCGGGCTAACCTCGGACCCGACGCAAGAAAAAGCTGCTTGTGGTCATCCGTCTACGTCAGCGCTTATCAGGGAAAATTTGATCTGTCTCTGCGCAGGGCCGACGAGGTGATCGCGCTTTCGCCCGGAGACGCGTTTCTCATCGGCGACCTTTCATCGGCAGCCCGCTTCAGTGGCCTGACAGACAAGGCCATTGAGCGAGCAGAATACGGGCTCAGGAACGATCCAAACTTCGCCGATTATTATCTCGTGATGAAGGCGAATGCGCTGACTGATATTGAAAAGTACGCCGAATCTGCTGCCCTGATAACGAAGGCGTCAGACTTCCTGATCACTGTTCCGCTGCTACGTGCCATCAACGATGTCCACCTTGGAAAAACTGACGCTGCACGCAGTGAAGTCCTCAAGGCGCTTGCCATGCAGCCGTGGCTTAAGGCCACGCGGTGGCGCGATATGACGTTCCATATCAATCCTGCAGTGATTAATCGACAGGTGGCCGACCTGGTGGCCGCGGGAGTGCCAATGAAGTAGTTTCGGTTGGAGGCCGGTATACAGGCGTGGTTAGTTAGCTTCAGGATGCACCGATTTGAATGTCAGCTTTGGACCCTCCGCTGGTGAAAAGCTGCCAGTCCCCTTCCGGCCCCACTGCAGCATTTTCCACTTTGAGGCGAAATAATTCTCGACTATGGTCCGTCAGGCTTACGGCATGGGGGATTGCCGATGGTTTTATCACGCAGGGGTGTCGTGCTCGGCGGCCTGGCGCTGGTCGCGGTCGGTGCAACCGGCAATATTGTTCAAGTCGCGACGGCAAAATCCTTTTTCGCCGGTACCGCCAGCGACACCAATTTTGTCTATCGCAAGACCAACTTCGCCAAGATCGACAAGAGATGGCATCGCCAGATCGTC